>NZ_JBHXLO010000026.1:0-148275 GCF_042721395.1 Lentzea sp. NPDC058450 | reverse complement strand
CCTCGCAAGGGCCCCGAAGTCAAGCCCCAATCGCACACCCCAGGTCTTTCGTCGAGACCCGCGCAACCAACTCTCGCAACCGCAGCCCAACCAACCAAACGCAACCAACCCCGCTGGAACAGGAACCGGCCAACGCAAGCCGACCCGACCCCTAAGTGCGGGCACCGATCCCGGAGATCGCCCGAACCTCCATCTCAGCCGCCCGCTCATCCAACTCCGGCTCCCGCTTGGACAACACAGTCGCCAGGAACCCGCACAAGAACGAGAACGGGATCGACACAAGCCCAGGATTCCCCAGCGGGAACCAGGCGAAGTCGACATCGGGGAAGATCGAAGTGGACGCCCCGGACATCACCGGCGAGAAGATGATCAGCACCAGACAGGACCCCAGCCCGCCGTAGATGCTCCACAACGTCCCGATGGTGTTGAACCGCCGCCAGAAGATCGTGTACAGGATCGTCGACAGGTTCGCGGACGCCGCAAGCGCCAACGCCAGCGACACCAGGAACGCCACGTTCTGCCCGTTGGCCGCGATACCGCCGATGATCGACAGAATCCCGACCACCACCGCGGTCAGGCGAGCGACCCGGATCTCCCGGCGGGGCTCGGCGTTGCCGCGCTTGATCACGTTCGCGTAGACGTCGTGCGCAAAGGACGCAGACGCGGCCAGCGTCAAACCGGCCACCACGGCCAGGATCGTCGCGAACGCCACGGCGGACACGATGCCGAGCAGCACCGCTCCGCCGATCTCGAACGCCAGCAACGGCGCGGCGGAGTTCTCGCCACCGGGTGCGGCGGCGATCTTGTCGGTACCGACAAGAGCCATGGCGCCGAAGCCGATGACCAAGGTGCACAGGTAGAAGATGACCATCGTCCACGTGGCCCACACGACCGAGCGGCGTGCCTCGGAGGCGTTGGGGACGGTGTAGAAGCGCATCAGCACGTGCGGCAGGGACGCGATTCCCAGGACCAGCGACAGCGCCAGCGACACGAAGTCCAGTTTGGACATCGCGCTGAAGCCGTACTTGGCGCCGGGGTCGAGCACCGCATCGCCGAGTTTGTTGTTGTCGGTGGCCTGGTCCATGATCGCCGACAGCGAGAAGCCGAACTTGCCCAGCAGGAAGACGCTCATCAGCGTCACGCAGAGCAGCAGCAGGACGGCCTTGATGATCTGCACCCAGGTGGTGCCCTTCATGCCGCCGACCAGCACGTAGAGCACCATGACCATGCCCACGACGGCGATCAGGATCGCCTGGCCCCACTTCGAGGTCACGTTCAGCAGCAACGCGATCAGGCCGCCGGCGCCCGCCATCTGCGCGATCATGTAGAAGAACGAGATCACCAGCGTCGCGTTCGCCGCGGCCGCGCGGACCGGGCGCTGGCGCATGCGGAACGCCAGGACGTCGCCGACGGTGAAGCGGCCCGTGTTGCGCAGGCCCTCGGCGATCAGCAGCAGGCCGACGAGCCAGGCGACGACCCAGCCGACCGAGTAGAGGAAGCCGTCGTAGCCGTGGGCCGCGATGCCGCCGGAGATGCCGAGGAACGAGGCGGCGGACAGGAAGTCGCCGGAGAGGGCCACGCCGTTCTGGGCGCCGGTGAACGAGCTGCCCGCGGCGTAGTAGTCCGAGGCCGTCACGTTGCGGCTCGACGCGCGGTAGACGATGTAGAGGGTGATCAGGACGAACACCGCGAAGACGCTGAGGTTCAGCACCGGGTTGCCGGTGGTGGGCATGCCTTACTCCTCGACGCCTGTCTTCTCTGCCAGCAATTTCCGCTGCGGGTCCAGCCGTCGCTTTGCGTAACGGGCATAACCGAGCGTGATGATGATCGAAGTCACAAACTGTCCGAGACCCAGCAGGATGCCGAGGTTGATCACGCCGATCACCTTGGTGCTGACGAAGTCTTTCGCGTACGCGGACAGCAGTACGAAGGTCAGGTAGGACGCGAGGAAAAGCGCCGTCATCGGGAAGATGAACGTCGTGAGACGGCGCCGGAGAGTCCGGAATTCTTCGGTCTCGCGAATCGCGGCGTACTTCGGGTTGCCGTCGGAATCGACGTACGACAAAGTCTCGGGGTCGTCGAACGACGCGAAACCCCGGATTTCCCGGTACTCGTGCTGCGCTTCGCCAGGCGACCTCATCGCCTTGGTCATGTGCCCCTGCCCCTCGTGTGCGGGCTCACTGTAGCGCTCTCACGTGTGCAGTCAACGTGGTGGACGTCCAGGAACCGGGCGAAACCGGACCAATGCCGGATCCCAACCGGACGGAAACCGGACTGAAACCCGGTGCGCCCATTCGTCTCAAATGGTTCGAACCAGGCTTTGTGTCAAGTGGACGGTCAAGAGTTGCACACGGCGCAACACCTGAAGCCTTCGTCAAGACCGTTGTCGCACGTGTGCACCTGTCCTAGGATCGATCGGTCCGCATTAAGTGGTGACGGTTGGGGATAAAGTGGGGTTCTTAGCGCGCGAACGCCAAGTCGCGCCTCCCGGATGGAACCGCTGGCTCGTTCCGCCCGCGGCTCTGGCGATTCATCTCTCCATTGGTCAGGCCTACGCCTGGAGCGTCTTCAAGACGCCGTTGGAGAAATCGCTCGGCATCACGGGAACGCAGTCCGCACTGCCGTTCCAGCTCGGCATCGTCATGCTCGGGCTCTCGGCCGCCGTGCTCGGCACGACGGTGGAGCGCCGGGGTCCGCGCTGGGCCATGCTGATGTCCACGATCGCCTTCTGCTCGGGTCTGCTGATCTCCGCGCTCGGCGTGTGGGCCGGCCAGTACTGGGTCGTCGTGCTGGGTTACGGCGTCGTCGGCGGCATCGGTCTCGGCATCGGCTACATCTCACCGGTCTCGACGCTGATCAAGTGGTTCCCCGACCGGCCGGGCATGGCGACCGGCATCGCGATCATGGGCTTCGGCGGCGGTGCGCTGATCGCGTCCCCGTGGTCGACCTCGATGCTGGCGGCGTTCGGCTCCACCACTTCGGGCATCGGCCAGGCCTTCCTCGTGCACGGCCTCGCCTACGCGGTCTTCATGAGCCTCGGCGTGCTGCTGATCCGCCTGCCCTCCCCGGAGTTCACCGCGGAGAAGGAGGCGCTGCTCAAGGACCGGCCCAAGGCCTCCGTGCCGCACAACGTCTCCGCGAACAACGCGATCAGGACGCCGCAGTTCTGGCTCCTGTGGGTCGTGCTCTGCTTCAACGTCACCGCGGGCATCGGCATCCTGGAGAAGGCCGCCCCGATGCTGGTCGACTTCTTCAAGGAGTCCTCGACGCCGGTCGCCACGGCGGCCGCCACCGGTTTCGTCGCGCTGCTGAGCGCCGCGAACATGGCCGGTCGCATCGTCTGGTCGTCCACTTCGGACATCGTGGGGCGCAAGAACATCTACCGCCTCTACCTGGGCGCGGGCGCGCTGCTGTACCTCTTGCTGCTCACGATCGGCTCGTCCAGCGTCCCGCTGTTCGTGGTCGCGGCGATGGTGATCCTGTCGTTCTACGGCGCGGGCTTCGCGACCGTCCCCGCGTACCTGCGGGACCTGTTCGGCACCTACCAGGTCGGCGCGATCCACGGCCGCCTGCTCACGGCCTGGTCCGTGGCCGGTGTCCTGGGGCCGCTGATCGTCAACGCCATCGCGGACGCCGGCAAGAAGGCCGGGCACACCGGTCCGGACTTGTACGCGACGTCGTTCTACATCATGATCTCGCTGCTGGTCGTCGGTTTCGTCGCGAACGAGTTGATCCGCCCGGTCAACCCGAAGTTCCACGAGCCGAAGGCGGAGCAGTCCGAGAACCCCGCTCCGCAGAGCGACGACGACACCGTCGCGAAGTGGAACGAAGCAGAGGCCGCTGACGCTGCCGAGAAGCAGGACGCGGAAGGCGTGGTGAAGAAGTGAGCTCCCAGCAACGCTTGCTGCTCATCGGTGCGTGGCTGTGGGTGGGGCTGCCCCTCGCCTACGGCCTGTACCGGCTCTTCCTGAACGCGGCCAAGCTCTTCGTCTGATGTTCAAGTCGCTCGCGAACTGGCGCAACTGGCGCCTGCCGGTGAAGCTCGCCGCGGTGCTGATCGTTCCGGTCACCATCGCGGTGGGCGCCGGCGTCGTGCTCATCAACTCCCAGATCGAGCGCGCCGACTCCTACGCGGAACTGCAACGGCTCGTGAAGGTCCGTGCCGCCCTCATCCCCGTGATCGAGGGCGTGCAGGCGGAACGGCGGATCGTCGCCGAGGGCGTCGGTCCGGAGGCCCTCGCCGAACAGAGCAAGCGCACCGACGACGCCCGCGCGGTGCTGCGCGACCAGATCGGCAGGACCTCTCTCAGCGAGGTCGTGACCGCCCGCATCACCGAGGTCCAGAACCGCATCGGCGACCTGACGGTGTTGCGCGACCGCAGCAGCAACGACATCCCCGCGGTGATCAAGATCTACTCCGAGCTCACCGACTCGCTGCTCGACGTCGACGAGGTGATGGCCAGCGAGTTCGGCGACGCCGCCCTGCTGCGCACCGCGATGGGCCTGCACCACGTGGTGCACGTCCGCGACCAGGTGCTCTACCAGCAGGCCGTCGTGCTGTCCGGGCTCACCCGCGGCCAGCTCAGCAACGCCGAGGTCCGCGCGCTGGTCGAGTCGAACGTCAAGCTCGGCTACATCGCGGACGAGTTCGCGGCCCTCGCGACGCCCGACCAGATGAAGGTCTACGGCAAGAACTTCAGCGGCCCGGACATCGAGGCCCAGCGCACGATGCTGGCCGCCGCCGTGCTGCACCCGACCTCGGACCTGCCTCCCACCGGGAACAACAGGCCCAAGCCGTTGCCGATCGCGACGCAGGACTGGACGAAGGCCACGGACGCCGTCGTCACCGCGATGGGCAGCGTGATCACGGGTCTGCAGGACGACCTGCGGAACACCTCGAACCGCCTGCGCGACGAGTCCAGCGACGCCGCCGGTACTGCGTCCGCGATCCTGTTCGCCAGCCTGATCCTGGCGGCCACGGTCGGGTTCGTCGTCGGCCGCTACCTGCTGCGCTCGCTGAACGCGCTGCGCCGCTCCGCTCTCGACGTGGCGTGGACCAAGCTGCCCGAGATGGTCGCGACCGGCCGCGGCAGCACCGAGATCGAGGCCGTGCCGGTCGGCACGACCGAGGAGTTCGGCCAGGTGGCCCGCGCGTTCGACGAGGTGCACCAGCAGGCCGTGAAGGCGGTCATCGAGCAGGCGAGCATGCGCGCCAACATGCGCAACATCTTCGTCAACCTCTCGCGCCGCAGCCAGAGCCTCGTCGAACGCCAGCTCAAGCTGATGGAGGAGCTGGAGAAGTTCGAGGAGGACCCGGACCAGCTGGCGAACCTCTTCAAGCTCGACCACCTCGCCACCCGCATGCGCCGCAACAACGAGAACCTGATGGTGCTCTCCGGCGGCGACGTGGCCCGGCGGTTCCACCAGGCGATCCCGCTCACCGACGTGCTGCGCGCGGCGGCGGCGGAGATCGAGCAGTACCAACGCGTGATGGTGCACACCGCGCCCAACGCCGAGGTCGTCGGCTACGTGGCGAGCGACCTGGTCCGCCTGCTCGCCGAGCTCCTCGACAACGCGACGGCGTTCTCGCCGCCGGGCACGCAGGTCGCGATCAGCGCGTCGATCGAGGCCGGCGACATCGTCCAGATCGACGTGATCGACCAGGGCATCGGCATCGACGCCGAGGCGCTCGCCGCGGTGAACCACCGCCTCGAGGCCGCAGGAGAGGGCGTGGACGTCCAGGTCTCCCGCGAAATGGGACTTTTCGTCGTCGGAAGGCTCGCCGCACGCCACCAGATCGTGGTACGTCTGGACGCCAAACAAGGTAGGGGGACTCGCGCGATCGTGTTGGTTCCCGCCGAACTGGCTCCACGACGGGAAGAGTCCTGGGAGTCTTTCCGAGGGGAGGCGATCGAACGGCAGCAGGCGTCGTGGTTCCAGCAGACGCGTGCCGCCGCACCGCCGCCACCCCCCGCACCCGCACGCCAGACGCCGGAGTCGGCCCGAGGTTTCCTCAACGCCTTCCAGCGGGGTGTGCAACGCGGCCTTCCCGAAAACCAGGAGAGTCGATGAGCACGCAGGTGGACCAGTTCGGCTGGCTGGTCACCAACTTCGCCGAACGCACACCCGGCATCGAGCACGCCGTGGTGATCTCGGCGGACGGGTTGGTGTTGATCTCGACGTCGAAGCTGCCGGAGCACGTCGCACCGCAGTTCGCGGCGATCGTGGCCGGGGTGGTCTCGCTCGCCGAGTCGGCGTCGTACGTCTTCGCCGGCGAGGCGGTCGTCCGCACGGTCGTGCAGATGGACAGGGGCGTCATGCTGCTGTCCGCGATCAGCGACGGCTCGGTCCTCGCGGTGCTGGCGTCGTCGTCCGCCGACGTCGCCCAGATCGCGTACGAGATGACCGTGGTGACCCGCCAGGTGGGCCAGCTGCTCACACCGGAACTGCGGGCTGAGCTCGCATGAGCAGAGAGCCTGACGATCAGGTCAACTTCGGTGACCTGATCAGCGGTTTCAGCTTCGACAGCGAACGGATCCGCAAACGCGGCAAGAAGAAGGCGCAGCGCGCGCCCGAACCGCCGCCGGAGCAGCCGGACCCGTACGCCACGGCACCGTTCCAGCCGTTCCCGGTCGTCCCGCCGCTGCCGTCGGTGGAGACCGGCTTCGACGCGTCGTCGTCGATCGTCCGCGCCTACGCGTGGACCGGCGGCCGCACCACGTCCGACGTGCACCTGGAGATCGAGACCCTGGTGTCGGTGAACGAGTTCTCGTCCACCGCGGTCCGGCCGGAGCACCAGGACGTGCTGGCGTTGTGCGCGCAGCCCCGCTCGGTGGCGGAGATCGCCGCGTTGCGCGGGCTGCCGCTGGGCGTCACGAAGGTGCTGCTCGGCGACATGGCCGGGCACGGGCTGATCGACGTGCACCGCACGGCGTCGTCGTTCGGCGGCGACCGGCCGGACGGCGTGCTGATGGAACGCGTTCTGGCGGGTCTGCGCAGGCTGTAGAGGTCTCAGGTGAGCGACCCCGGCCGCTGCTACGGTCGGGGTCGGCTCAACTCTGGGGGTAGACGTGGAGTTCCAGGACGTGGTCCGCCGCAGGCGGATGGTGCGCAAGTTCACCGACGAGCCCGTCAGCGAGGAGAGCGTCCAGCGGATCATGCGCAACGCCGTGCGCGGTCCGTCGGCGGGCTTCTCGCAGGGCCAGGGTTTCCTGGTGCTGCGGGGCGAGTCGCTGAAGAAGTTCTCCGAGATGTTCGAGTGGTGGAGCGGCGAGGACGCGAAGACCGCACCGCTCGTCGTCATCCCGTTCTCGGCCAAGAAGGTCTACCTGGACCGGTACGCCGAACCGGACAAGGCCGAGGCCGGGCTCACCGAGGACAGGTGGCCGGTGCCCTACTGGGACATCGACACCGGCATGGCCTCGCTGCTGATCCTCCAGACCGCCGTCGACGAAGGGCTCGGCGCGGTGTTCTTCGGGACCGACCGGGACACGTGGCCGCAGCTGCGCGAGGCGTTCGGAGTGCCCGAGATGTACACGCCGATCGGCGTCATCGCGATCGGCCACTCCGCCGAGGAGGGCATCTCCGAGGGTGCCTCGCCGTTGCGGCGCAGGCGCAAGGACCTCGACGAGATGGTGCGCTGGGACCAGTGGGCGTGAGGTCGTTCGGCCTGCTCGGGCCGTTGGACGTGGTGCTCGACGGGCAGCGCGTCCACGTTCCGGCGGGCAAGCGGCGCGTCGTGCTCGCGGCGCTGCTGATGCGCGCAGGCCAGGTGGTGGGCGTCGACGAACTGGCCGAGCTCGCCGGCGGATCGCGCAACGCCCTGCAGACCACGGTCGGGCGGCTGCGCGAGGCGTTGCCCGGCATCGTGCTCACCAGGCCCGGCGGGTACCTGCTCGACGTGCAGCCCGACGAGGTGGACGTCCACCGGTTCGGCACGCTTCCACCGCGGGCCGCGCTGGAACTGTGGCGCGGGCGGCCGTTCGCGGACATCGGCAGCGACGCGCTGGAACGCGACCACGCGCCCGCGTTGACGGAGAAGTACCTCGCGGTGCTGGAGGCGAGGATCGAAGCCGACCTGCGCGACGGCGCGCACGAACTGCTGGTGCCCGAACTGCGGTCGCTCACCCGGGCGCACCCGACCAGGGAACGGATGTGGGCGCAGCTGATCGTGGCGCTGCACCGCTGCGACCGGCAGACAGAGGCGTTGCAGGCCTACGACGACATCCGCGGCCGGCTCGCCGAGGAGCTCGGCCTCGATCCCGGCAAGGACCTGCAGAAGGCGCACCAGCAGGTGCTGACGGCGGACAACCGGCCGAGGGCGCGCAACGACCTGCCCGGCGACATCGCCGACTTCGCGGGCCGCGGCGAGCACCTGGACGAGATCATCGCCGCCGTGCCGTCCGGGTGCGTCGCGATCACCGCCATCGACGGGATGGCCGGCATCGGCAAGACGACCCTCGCGGTCAGGGCCGCGCACCGGCTCGCGGGGAGGTTCCCGGACGCGCAGCTGTTCGTGGACCTGCACTCCTACACCGAGGGCGTCGAGCCGCGCACGCCGTCGGACGCGCTGCTGGCGTTGCTGACCGCGCTCGGCGTGCCCGCCCAGGACATCCCGGACGGACTGGACGCCCGTTCAGCCCGGTGGCGCGCGGAAATGGCGCACCGCAAGGCACTCGTGGTGCTCGACAACGCGGGCAGCGCGTCCCAGGTCCGCCCGCTGCTGCCCGGCACCGGGCTCGTGCTGGTGACCAGCCGCAGACGACTCGTCGACCTCGACGCGGCGCACACGATCTCGCTGGACGTGCTGTCCGAGGAGGACTCGCTGACGCTGCTGGCGAGCATCGCCGGGCGGCAGGTCGGGGACTCCGCGCGCGAGATCGTCCGGCTGTGCGGTCACCTGCCGCTGGCGGTCCGGATCGTCGGTGCCCGCTGGCGGACCCGTCCGGCGTGGTCCGCGCAGGACCTGGTGCGGCGCCTGTCCTCGCACCGGCTCACCGAGCTGGCCGCGGGCGAACGCAGCGTCGCGGGCGCGTTCTCCCTGTCCTACCAGCAGCTCACCGCAGATCAGCAGCGGTTGTTCCGGTTGCTCGGCCTGCACACCGGCGAGGACTGGGACGCGCACCTCGCCGCGGCGGTGATCGACTCGACGCGGGCGACCGCCGAACGGCTGCTGGAGGAACTGCTGGACGCGCATCTGGTGCAGCAGAAGGAGAACGGCCGCTACCGCTTTCACGACCTGCTCGCGGACCACGCGAAGGCGCTGGTCAGGCCGGAGGAACGCGACGGGGCGATCGTCCGCGTCCTCGACCACTACCTGCACGGCGCCGAGGCCTCCGCGCGCAGGATCGCGCCCAGCCGTCCCGAGCTCGACTCGGCCGTCACCCGCAGGCCCGCCGACCCGCCGGTGTTCGCCACGCCGTTCGAGGCGCTGGCGTGGCAGGAGGCCGAGCGGCTCAACCTCAGGGCCGCCGTCTACCTGGCCGCGTACGAGGGCCACTACCACCACGCGTGGCAGCTGCCGCACCAGTTCGCGCACTACCTGCTGCTGCACGGGGCCGGCAAGGAACGGGTCGAGGTGCTGAGCGTCGCCCTCGCGGCCGCCCGCCACCTGGGTGATCTCAAGGCGCGCGCGGAAGCGTTGCGGGGCCTGGGAACCGTGTACATGGAGGAGAACGACGACAAGGCGGACACGAACCTGCACGAGGCGCTCGACCTCATGCGCCAGATCGGCGATCTGCGCGGCGAGGCGTCGGTGATGGGACTGCTCGGCATGACGGCGCGCAGGAGAGGCGAGTTCGACACGTCCCTCGACTACTTCGAACGTGGCATCGTGCTGATGCGCCGGGCGAACGCCCCGACCGGGGTGGCGAGCGCACTGCACCACATCGGCATCAACCACGCCCAGCAGGGACAGCCCGACGAGGCCATCTCGTACATGCGCCAGGCGGTCGAGCTGTTCGCGGCGCACGGCGACGTCAGGTCCACCGCGATGACCCTGCACAACATCGCCCACGTGCACTTCGACAGGTTCGAGGACGAGGAGTGCCTCGCCCACGCGGACCGGTCGCTGGTCGCCTACCGCGAGTCGGCCGACCGGCGGGGCGAGGCGCTCGCCTTCGCCGACTACGCCTACTGGCACTACGAGATGGGTCACCACGGGACCGCCGCCGAGATGGCGCGGGAAAGCTCTCGGTTGTGCCGGGCCTACCTGAACCTGCCGGACGACCGCACCGTGCTGGCGTCCATGGAGGACGTCCGCGACCACGTCGGCCAGATGGCGTTGCTCGTGGTGCTGTCGCTCGACGCCCAGCTCTCCGGCCGGTTGACCGAGGCGCTCGGCCACCTGCGGCGGTGCCTGGTGCTCGTGCAGGGCCGCAGCTGGTGGAGCCACGACCGGGTGCTCGGCCAGCTCTCGGCGGTGCACCTCGCTCTCGGCGACACCACGGCCGCGCTCCGGTACGCGCACGAGGCGGTGGCCGTGGCCGAGAAGTCACCTCAGCCCCGGGCCATCGCCTTCGCCCGCGAGACCCTGGCTAGAGCGTCAGCCCCAGCACGACCAGCGTGACCACGGCCGCCACCAGCACGGCGTAGGCCACCCACTGCCCGACCCTGTCCCCGGTCCTGCGCATCCCGTGCTCCCCTCGGTGGTGTCGCCACCGAGGGTCGGGAACGCCGCCCACACCTCGTCCCCACCGCGAGCACACGGCCGATTTCCGGAGACGGCCCGCGATGCTCGGAAAAGGGGTGCGCACCTCGTTCTGGGACCGGTGAGCCGGGAAAGCTGCCCTACCGTGGCCGCCCGTGGACTTCGGGATTCTGGGGCCGGTGGAGGCCCGTGACGGCGCGGTGCGGCTCGACCTGGGCGGGGTGCGCGGGCAGAAGGTGCTCGCGGCGTTGCTGCTCGCGCCCGACCGGGTGGTGCCGCTGACGCACCTCGTCGACGTCGTGTGGGACGGCGAGCCGCCCTCGACGGCCAAGCACCAGATCCAGAAGTCCGTCGGGGACCTGCGGGTGGTGCTCGGGTCGCCGGCGGCGATCGCCACGGACGGCGTCGGCTACCGGCTGGTGCTGGGGTCCGCCGGGCTGGACGTGGTGACGTTCGAACGGCACGTGGCCGCGGCGCAGGACGCCGAGCCGGTGGAGGCCGTGCGAATCCTGCGGACGGCCCTCGGGTTGTGGCGCGGACCCGCGTTGGAGGGGCTCGCGAGCGGGGCGTTGCGGGCCGACGCGGAACGGCTGGACGAACGCCGGATCACGGTGGCGCAGCAGTGCTTCGCGGTGCAACTGGAGCTCGGGCAGCACGCGCAGGTGCTCACCGACCTGTCCGCGCTCGTGGCCGCGAACCCGTTGCGCGAACAGCTGGTCGAGCAGCTGATGACGGCACTGCACCGGTCCGACCGGCAGGCCGACGCGCTGGAGCTCTACGACCGGACGCGCCGGCTGCTCGCGGGCGGCCTCGGAGTCGAGCCGGGGCTCGGGCTGCGCAGGGCGCACCAGGCGATCCTGAGCCGGCAGCGGTCGCCCGCACCGGACGCTCCCGCGCAGCTGCCCGCGTGCCCGGCCACGTTCACCGGTCGTCAGTCCTCTGTGGACGAACTGGACTCGTCCGCGTTCTCCGTCGTCACCGGTGGGCCCGGCGTGGGCAAGACGGCGCTCGCCGTGCACTGGGCGCACCGGGTGCGGGACAGGTTCCCCGACGGCCAGCTCTACGTGCACCTGCGGGCGCACGACGACGGTCCGCCCACGACGGCGGCGGACGCGCTGGCCCAGTGCCTGCGCGCGCTCGGGGTGCCGAAGATCCCCGCTGACACGGGAGAACGGGCGGGGCTCTTCCGGTCCGTCCTCGCCGACCGCCGGGTGTTGCTCGTGCTGGACGACGCGGCGAGCGAGGACCAGGTCCGGCCGTTGCTGCCGGGTACGCCGGGGTGCGCGGTGGTCGTCACGAGCCGCAACCACCTGCGCGGGCTCGTCGCCCTCGACGACGCCCGCCCCGTCGAACTCGGCCTGCTCACCCGGGACGAGGCGCACGCGTTGATCACCAGGCTCGCCGGGGGAGAACCGGACGCCGTCGCGGGCCTCGCGGCGGTCTGCGGGTACCTGCCGCTCGCGATCCGCATCGCCGTCGCGAACCTCGGGCCGAACGGGATCGCCGACGCCGCAACGGATCTCGCGCACGGCAACCGGTTGGCCCTGCTCGCGATCGACGGCGACCGGCGGGCCGCGGTGACGGGAGCGTTCGAACGGTCGGTGCGCGCGTTGCCGGAAGCCGCCGCGAGGCTCTTCCGGCGGCTGGGATCGTTGCCCGGCAACGACTTCACCGCGCACACCGCGTCCGGTCTGGTGGGCGTGGACGACGCGCGCGGCCTGCTGTCGTCGTTGGAGAGCGCGAGCCTGATCGAGGCGCACGGCGGTGGCCGGTTCCGGGTGCCGGACCTGCTGCACGCGTACGCGAGGTCGTTGTGCGAGAGTGAGAAAGAGTGAACCGGGGTACTCCGGGAAATGGGTGCGACCTTTTTCGATCTTGCGGAAGTGAGCTTCGTGTGAGCTATTGCTCCAACCGAGTGCTTGGCTCCCCCGTAAGATTCCGTTAGGGTCGCATTCGCGAGCAATTGGCGGGGTGGATGACGTTACCGAAAATCGCCCAAAAATTGATCAAAAATTAGCCACTTGTTCGATTGAAACCATCTTGCTGCTCCGACCGGGTGAGAGTCTCCACGGCAGGACCATTCGCCGCTCACCCTGCGGGACGGTGGTGACGAAGACGTGTGCGTGCAGTGGTGCGGGGTCGGCCAAAAGGGGCTTGCGAGTCGTGAGAATCGGACCAGTCTTGTCTAATGGCATCGCCGGGACCCGTCCGGCGGACAGTGGCCTCGACGCGGGGGTGGAACGCACCATGGGTGGTGTCCCGACGTTTCCCCACGGCAGACCGCTGACGTGGGCGGACTTGGAGGCGATGCCTGATGACGGGCACCGTTTCGAACTCGTCGACGGGGTGCTCGTCATGAGCCCCTCACCCCGACCGGTCCACCAGCGGGTCGTCGCCCGCCTGCTGGTGGCGCTGACCGCTGCCTGCCCACCGGAGCTGGAGGTCCTCCCGGCTCCGGTCGACGTCGTGCTCGCCGACGACACGGTCTTCATTCCCGACCTCGTCGTGGGCCGGCGTGAGCAGTTCTCGAAACAGGCGCTCATCGGACCGCCCGTGCTGGCGGTCGAGGTCCTGTCGCCGCGCACGCGACACGTCGACCTCGAACTCAAGCGGGCGAAGTTCCAGGAAGTCGGCTGCGCGAACTACTGGATGATCGATTACGACCAGCCGTGGCTGCGGTGCCTGCACCTCGAAAACGGCGTCTACGTCGAACAGGGCCGTTCCGACGGCGAGGAGATCATCGAACTGCAGTTCCCGTTCGCGGTGAAGCTCAGCGCTCAGTCGTTGGTCCGCTGACGTCGTTGGGCTGAACGGGCGAGACTGATCCACGCTCGTGTGGATCAAGGTGTCACCATCTGGCGTCCCCGTGCGCCGGGCTGGTTGCGTGCAGTGCGTCCAGCCCGACGCGCGGAGGTCCAACGCACATGCAGCCGTTCCAGCTGCCGGAGTTCTACACGCCCCACCCGGCCAGGCTGAATCCGAACCTCGACCGCGCCCGCACGCACACCAGGGCGTGGGCGCGCGAGATGGACATGATCGACGTGCCGCAGCACGGGACGGTCGTCTGGAGCGCCGAGGACCTCGAAGCGCACGACTACGCGTTGCTCTGCGCCTACACCCACCCCGACTGCGACGGGGAGACGCTCGACCTGATCACCGACTGGTACGTGTGGGTCTTCTACTTCGACGACCACTTCGTCGAGCTGTACAAGCGCAGCCCGGACATCGCCGGCGCCCAGGCCTACCTCGACCGGTTGCCGTTGTTCATGCCCGTCCACGGCTTCATCACGGCCGCCCCGGAGAACCCCGTCGAGAAGGGCCTCGCGGACCTCTGGCGCCGCACGGTCGGCCGGCACTCGCTCGACTGGCGCGAGCGGTTCGCCGCCAACACGAAGCACCTGCTGGACGAGTCGATGTGGGAGCTGCACAACATCAGCTCGAAGCGGCTCTCCAACCCCATCGAGTACGTCGAGATGCGGCGCAAGGTCGGCGGCGCGCCGTGGAGCGCGAACCTGGTCGAGCACGCGGTGGGCCTCGAAGTGCCGGCCTCGATCGCGGGCTCACGGCCGATCGGCGTGCTCCGGGACACCTTCAGCGACGCCGTCCACCTGCGCAACGACCTGTTCTCGTACGAACGCGAGGTGCTCGACGAGGGCGAGCTGTCCAACGGCGTGCTGGTGTTCGAGAAGTTCCTCGGGCTGCCCACCCAGCAGGCCGCGGAGGCCGTGAACGACCTGCTGACGTCCCGGCTGCACCAGTTCGAGCACACGGCGCTCACCGAGCTGCCCCTGCTGCTCGACGAGCACGCGGTCGACCCCATCGGGCGCGCGGCCGTCCTCGGCTACGTGAAGGGCCTGCAGGACTGGCAGGCGGGTGGGCACGAGTGGCACCTGAAGTCGTCCCGCTACATGAACGCCGCGCCACGGCCGCAGCTCGGCGTTCTCGGGTCGTTCGCCAAGACGATGCCGCAACGGATCCGCCAGTTCTCCAGCACGCCGAAGACCGTCGAGCCGTACACGCTGCCGCGCTTCGAGGTGCCGTTCCCGCTGACCCTCGCGCCGCACCTCGACCAGGCGCGCGGCGAGGTCGTGGCGTGGGCCGTCGAGCACGGCCTGACCAGCGAGGGCGTCTGGGACGAGGGCAAGGTGCGCGGGTACGACTTCCCGTTGTGCTCTGCGGGCATCGACCCGGACGCGACGCCGCAGGAGCTCTTCCTGTCCGGCTGCTGGCTCACCTGGGGCACGTACGCCGACGACGTCTACCCGCTCTGGTACGGCACCAGCCGCAGTCTCGCCGGCGTGAAAGCGCAAACGGCGCGGTTGAAAGCCTGCATGCCGCTGGACCTCGTGCCGCAGCTCGTTCCCGCGAACGCGATGGAACTGTCGCTCGCTGATCTCTGGCAACGGACGGCGGGGCCGATGACCTCGGCGTTCCGCGCCACGTTCCGCGAGACCGTCGACGCGATGCTCGACGCGTGGGTGTGGGAAGTGATCAACATGCACTTCAACCGCATCCCCGATCCGATCGACTACGTGGAAATGCGGCGCAGCACGTTCGGTTCCGAGCTGACGACCTCGCTGTCGCGGTTCTCGCATTCCGCGACCGTGCCCGCCGAGCTCTGGGGAACGCGGGTCGTGCAGACCATGGAACGGTCGGCCATGGATTACTGCACGATGCTGAACGACGTCTTCTCGTACTCGAAGGAGATTCAGCACGAGGGCGAGGTGCACAACATGGTCCGGGTCGTCGAGAACTTCCTCGGGGTCTCGCAATCACGGGCTTTCGAGATCACCTACGCGTTGATGGACGCCCGCCTCGACCAGTTCGTCAGATCTGTCGAGACCGACCTGCCACGGCTCTTCGACGATCTCCGGCTCGACCCGGCGGCACGGTCCGGGCTGACCCGGTACGCCGACGAGCTGAAGGACTGGATCGCCGGGATCATCCACTGGCACGAGGAGACCAGCCGCTACGACGAGACCGGAGGACACCCGGTGTTCCACCAGGGACCGTCCGGCCTCGGCACTTCGGCCCTCCGCCTCACATCCCGAACTTCGCGCTGAGCCAGGCGCGGGTCGCTGCTCGGTACTCCTCCGCGTTGCGGTGCAGACCGAGCGAGTGACCCGCGCCCGGCAGCACGTACGTCTGGAGCTGCGCTTCCGGTGCGTAGTAAGGAGCTTCCTGAGCGCGCAACGAGTTCGCGCTGGAACAGTCGCGCAACGCCAGCAGACCGCAGAACAGCACGTCGTCGCTGCCGACGGCCTGGAACACCGGGACATTGATGCCGAGCGTCGTCGGCAGCACGATGCCGAACACGGCGACAGTTCCCATGCCGGGCACGGACACTTGGTCCTTGGTCGCCTCGTCCGCGTTGACCACGGCCTGCTCGGCGTCGTTCATCGCGTAGAACAACCCGGCCCGCGCTCCCGGCCGGGTCGTGAAGTACAGCGGGTCGCTGCCCAGGCGGGCCAGCACGTCGTCGAGGAACGCGGGCTGAAGTCCCAGCGCCGCACCGAGAGCGAGCACGGGGACGGCGGGCATGTGCGTCATGCCGGACAGCACCACGCCGTCGACGTCCCGGTAGGTCGCGGCCTCCGCCGCGACGATGCCGGAGCCGACGGAGTGCCCGACGATGACGACCTTGCGGTACGCCGTGCCGCCGACGCGTCCCGCCCGCAGGTGCTGCACGACGTCGTGCATCGACCGCGCCTCGACGGAGATCAGCATCGGCAGGCTGAGCGGGTGCGCCGAGGCACCCGTGCCGAGCCGGTCGACGGCGAACGTCGCCCTGCCCGCGCGGGCCATCGTCCGTTGGTACGAATAGGACTCCGGCACTCCCGGCAGGTCCCAGTACGCGCGGTTGTACGTGCCGCCGTGCACCAGCAGCTGGATGGTGTCCGGGTTCGCACCGGCGGGCGTGCAGAGCTGGCCGGACACCGTGGCGGTGCCGGTGGGCCCGGACACCGGGAGCGTGGTGAGCGAGCAGTCGGCGCCGGAGGCGTGCGCGGCGGGCGTGAGCGACGTCAGCGCCAGTACGGCCGCCAGAACGGGGAGCAGTTTCACGCTTGCGGCTTTCTCTGTGTTTGATCCCTTTGGGTGGCGACCATCGGGAGCTGGTTCGGCTGCATGGTCGCCTTCACCTGGGCGTAGACGCGTTGTCCCGCAACGGGGACGAGGTCCCAGCGGGTCGCGATCGTCGCGGCGGCGATCGCGATCTCCGTGTGGGCGAGGAAGTGTCCTGGGCAGAACCGGGAGCCCGCACCAAACGGGATGAAGGCGCCCTTGGGCAGTTTCGCGGCTCGTTCGGGTTCCCAGCGGTCGGGGTCGAAGCCGTCGGGATCGGGGAACCAGCGGGGATCGCGGTGCAGGGTGTGCTGGGAGACGGCGATCTCCGAGCCTTCGGGCACGAGCACGCCGCCGATCTCGACGTCCTCGCGGGCCCGGCGCATGAGGATCACCGGCGGGGTGCGGCGGAGCACCTCGTTGATGATCCGGCCGGTGTACTCCAGCTTCGCCACGTCGTCGAACTTCGCCGGCCGGTCGCCCAGCACCGCGTCGACCTCGGCGTGGAACCGTTGCCGCACAGCGGGTCTGGTGCCGACCTCGTGGAAGAACCAGGCGAGTGCCACCGCCGTCGTCTCGGCGCCGGTGGTGAGGATCGTGACGACCTCGTCGGTGATCTGCTCGTCGGTCATCGCCTCGCCGGTGTCCGCGTCCCGCGCGGCGAGCAGGGCCGACAGCAGGTCGCCGTGGTCGGTGCCTTCTTCTCGCGCGTTCAGCACGACGGCGGGGATCGCCCTGCGCAGCCGGGCCGCGGCCTCGTCGAACTCGCGGTTCGCCCTGAGCGGCAGCCGTTCCACGAAGCCCGGCGAGAACGCGCGCACCAGCACGTGCTTCAGCATGATCGGGATGGAGTGCTTGATCTCGGCCAGTACCTCGTGACCGAGTTCGGCGGAGAACAACGTGCGTCCGGCGACGGTCATCACGAAGTCCTGCATCAGTGCGTCGACCTCGAGCCGTTGCCCGCCGTGCCACGAGTCGCGCAGCTCGGTCGCGAGCGTCGTGATCACGGTCTCCGCGTACGTCGAGACCCTGGCGCGGGAGAACGCGGGCAGCATCATCCGGCGCTGCCGCTGGTTGAACGCGCCGTTCGACGTCGCGAGCCCGTTGCCGAACAGCGGGCGCATCTTGTCGAAGACGATGCCCTTGTCGAACTTGTCCGACGCCAGCAGTTCCAGCGCGAGCGCGGGAGAAGTGACCATGTGCACCGGTAGGGGACCGAGGAAGACCTTCACGACGTCCCCGTTGGCGGGTAACGAAGCGAGGAACTCGACCGGCGCGCGCAGCAGCTTCACGGAGTGCCCGACGAGAGGCCAACGGCCTGGCACCGTCGTGACGCCCGGCATCACCACCACCCTCTCGTGCGACCCCGAACAAACTAGGGCCATCCGTCCAGTGGTGGCGAGCAGATACACACGATCGGATGCTCATTCGTTCGTCCGGACTGGTGCACACGGATACGCTCAGTCGGTGAGCAACGACGCCGGTTGGGTTCCACCAGGTGTAGACACGACGGTGCCCTCACCGGCACGGGTGTACGACTACTGGCTCGGCGGTGGCCACAACTTCGCTCCCGACCGCGCGCTGGGCGAGAAGATCCTTCAGATCATGCCCGGCGTCCGGGACGCGGCCCGGCTGAACAGGTCGTTCCTGCGCAGGGCCGCGCTGCACATGGTCGAGCGGGGCGTGCGGCAGTTCCTCGACATCGGCTCCGGCATCCCGACCGTCGGCAACCTGCACGAGATCGTGCAGGCCGAGGCGCCGGACTGCCGGATCGTCTACGTCGACAGGGACCCGGTCGCGGTCGCGCACAGCGAGTTGATCCTCTCCGGCAACGGCAACACCGCCGTCGTCCAGGCGGACCTCCGCGACCTGGACGCGATCTTCAACGCCGACCCGACCCGCAAGCTGCTCGACTTCGACCAGCCGGTCGGCCTGTTCATGCTGCTGGTGCTGCACTTCGTGCCGGACGAGTGGGACCCGGTGTCGATCGTCGGGCAGTACCGCGACCGGCTCGCGCCCGGCAGCTTCCTCGCGGTGTCGCACGCGTCGGCCGAGGCCAAGCCCGCCGGCATGGACGAGGCCGTGCAGACCTACAACGTGAAGAGCACCGCGAACCAGGCGTTCCCGCGCACGCACGACGAGGTGATGGCGTTCTTCGGCGGGTTCGAGGTGGTCGAGCCCGGCCTGGTCGGCTGCCCGTCGTGGCGGCCGGACGGCGGGGGCGACTTCGCGGCCAACGCGGAGATCAACGAAGTGCCCTTCGCGGGGGTCGCTGTCAAACCCTGACGGCCGATGGTCAGCGGACGGTCAGCGCTGGTCGGCACCTTGTGAGCACACACCGACTCACAGGGGGAACATCATGAGGAACGTCCTGATCTCCGGCGCCAGCATCGGCGGCCCCGCCCTCGCGCACTGGCTGCGCAAGCTCGGTTTCGACGTGACGGTGGTCGAGCGGTACCGGGGGATGCGGCCCGGCGGCCAGGCCATCGACGTGCGCGGCCCGGCGTTGGAGGTCGTCGAGCGCATGGGCCTCGGCGACCAGCTCCGGTCGTTCAGCACCGACATGCGCGGCATGAACGTGGTCGACGCCGACGGCAACGAGCTGTTCAGCTCCACCACGCACACCCTGAGCGGCGGCGACCTGTCGAGCCCCGACGTCGAGCTGCTGCGCGACGACCTCGCCACGATGCTGTTCGACGCGGCCGAGGGCGTGGAGTACCTGTTCGACGACAGCATCACCTCGATCGACGGCACCCGCGTGACGTTCGAGAAGGCGGAGCCGCGCGACTTCGACGTCATCGTCGGCGCGGACGGCCTGCACTCCAACGTCCGGCGGCTCGCGTTCGGCCCGGAGAAGGACTTCATCTCGCATCTCGGCCTGAACCTCGCCGTCTTCACCGCGCCGAACTTCCTCGGCCTCGACCACTGGCAGACGTTCCAGCAGGGCGACGTCGTGGGCGGCGGCATCATGAGCGCCCGGTCGAACACGGAATGCCGGGTGTACATGGGTTTCAACGGCGAGGTGGACTTCGACTACCGCGACGTCGACGCCCAGCGCGCGTTGCTGGCAGAGAAGTTCGAGGGCGCCGGGTGGGTGTGGCCGACCGCGGTCAAGCACATGTGGGAGGCGCCGGACTTCCACTTCGACTCGATGAGCCAGATCCGGATGGAGTCGTGGTCCACCGGTCACGTCGTGCTGCTCGGGGACGCCGGGTACTGCGGTTCGCCGTTGTCCGGGCAGGGCACCAGCATGGCGCTGGTCGGCGCGTACGTGCTCGCTCACGAACTGGCCGCGAACCCGTCCACCGCGTTCGCCCGCTACGAGGAGATCCTGCGGCCGTACGTGCTCGCGAACCAGGAGATGGCGCTGAAGAACCAGATCAACGGCGGCGCGCCCACGGAGGAGTTCGCCGCCGTCGTCAACAGCCTCAGCCTTCCCAGCTACTGAACAGGTCCAGGATCGCCAGACGGACGTCCGCCTCGGGGATCGCGGTGCCGGTGAACCTCACCGCCGCCGTGATCCCCTTGGCGTTGGTGTGCCGCCAGTCGGTGAAGCTGATGTCCCGCAACGCCTCCAGCACCTCGGGATCGTTCCCGAAGTCGGTTTCGCCCATCGCCTCGCACGCGCCCAGAAGCTTACCGCCGCGGGCGAACGACAACCTCGTGAGCGCGTTGACGTTCCAGAAGTGGCTGGCGGCCTTCCCGTTGCGGGACAGGTGTTCCAGCAGTTCCTCGTTCGATCCCCGGTAGTTGTTGTTCTCGATGACGAGCACGCCGCCGTCGATCTCGACCGCGATCGAGTCCTCGTCGAAGTGGTCCACCACGTCGTCCACGCCGAGGCCGGTGACGATCGTGACGGTGGCGGCCTCGCCCAGTTCGTCCTCCAGCCACCGGTACGGCTTGTCGGGCCTCGGTATCGGCGGTGGGAGCGGCTCGCCCCGCAGCAGGTGCCCGACGCGGTCGGTCGTCTTGAGCAGCGCCGGTTCCTGGTGCGGCGCCTGCCAGATCGTGAGCTGGTACTGCTCGTCGTCCTCGTCCCGGCCGCTCGCGCAGACCCTGGCGCGGAACTCCCCGGGCCACGGCGCGGTGGTGCCGTGGCCGAGCTTCGCGTCACCGTTGACCGCGGTGTAGCTGATCTCGACGACCTCGTCCCAGTGCTCCAGGTCCTGCGGCTCCGGCGGTTCCATCAGCGTCCGCACCGACACGTCGACCTCGCCCGTCTCGATGCCGGTGCGCACGGCGAACCCGGTCTCGACGGGCGCGGCGAGCCCGGTGGCGCCGAAGTCCGTCGCCTCGCCGGGTTCCTCGGCGAGCGCGAACTGGTGGTTCGTCACGGTCGCCTTGGTGGGCCAGGACATCCCGATGTACGCGCGGCGGCGTTTCTCCAGCAGCGCACGGGTGTAGGCGTCCGGCATCGGCACGTCCGGGATGATCTCGGCGGTCGCGCCGATGCCGATCCCGATGGCCGCCACCGGGTCCCGGGCGCAGTCGGTGCCGACGGCGTTGAGGATCGCGCGCGCCACCACCACGGCGGTGGCCAGGTGAGCCCGGCCGCGCTGGACGGCGATCGCGTCCTCGTCACCGGTGAGGCCGCGCTGGTCGGGCATGGCCGCACGGGCGTGCCGGATGATCAGGTCGCCGACGCCCTGGTGCACCACCAGCACGAACCTCGTCGGCGACGACAACGCGCTCTGGCCTTCGAAGCTCATGAAGCCGAAAGCGCCGTCGCGCAGCGGTGTGAGGCCGGCGATCAGGTCGGCCGGTGCGGTCAGGTCCAGCTTCGCGACCGCGAGCTCCAGCGCGCCCAGCAGCCGTTCGGCGGGCAGGCTCGGGAACCGTTCCAGCGCCTGCTGCACGATCGTGGCCCCGGGATGGCCGGCGTACTCCGGCCTGCGGGTGGTGTAGCGGCCGATGAGCGCGGCCGGCTCGGCTGGAATCAAGCTCTCCAACGACGGCACGGCGTCGTCGATCAGTTTCTGAAAGTCCCCCATGCACACGATTGTGGTCATGCGGTGATCAATGGTCCAGCTCACAGCCATTTGACTACGTCTGATCCCTCCCGCACGATCCATGGTTGACAACAGCATCCGCACGCCGCGGGGGAAGCCGGTGCAACTCCGGCACTGACCCGCAACGGTGAAAGTCCGACTGCCCGTGGCGCGCGGTGGCTCCATCGACCCGTCGAGGACAGCGGGCTAGGGGAGGCGCAGTGATCAGGAGATCGGCGTTGGCCGCCGTGGTGGCGGCAGCGCTCGTGGTGACACCGCAGGCGCGGGCGGCCGAGACGCCGTCGGCGGGCACGTGGCTGGCCGCTCAGTTCGTCGGCGGTACCCACCTGCTCAAGGGGCCTGACCTCGTCGATCCCGGGCTGACGGCGGACGGCGTGTACGCGCTGGCGGCGGCCGGCGTGGGCAAGTCGACGGCTGCGCGGGCGGCCGCGTGGCTCGGGGAGCCCGACCAGATGCTCGCGCTGGTCGGCGACGGCGAGGCCGAGTCGTACGTCGGTGGGCTGGTGAAGCTCGCGCTGGTGGCGCAGACGCTCGGCACCGATCCTCACGCGTTCGCGGGCGTCGACCTGCTGGAGCGGCTCGCGCCGTTGCAGGAGTCGTCCGGGCGGTTCCGCGACAAGACCGATCCCGAGTGGGACCAGACCAACGCGTTCACGCAGGCGTTGGCGATCATCGTGCTGAAGCGCGCCGGGGAGTCGTTCGAGAAGCCGTTGGCGTACCAGGTCTCGACGCAGTGTCCGGACGGCGGGTTCCCGATCGCCTTCGAGCAGGCCACCTGCAAGTCCGATGTGGACGGTACGGCGATGGTGCTCCAGGCGTTGCTGGCGGCGGGGGAGAAGACCGCTTCGCCCAAGGCCCTGACGTGGCTGGCCGGGCAGCAGCAGGCCGACGGCGGCTTCCCCGCGGCCACGGCCGGGTCCAACGCCAACAGCACGGGCCTCGCGGTCGGCGCTCTGGTCGCGGGCGAGCGCGGTGCTGCCGCGGACAAGGCCGTGGCGTACCTGAAGTCGTTGCAGGTCGGGTGTTCCGGGCCCGACGCACAACGCGGTGGTGTCGCTTACGACGCCGCCGGTTTCGAGCTCTACCCGGCGATCCGCGCGACCACGCAGGCGATGCTGGGCCTGGCGCGGGTGAGCCTCGCCGACGTGTCGGCGGCGTCCGCCACTCCCGGTGTGCCCGCGATCGACTGCACGGTCACGCCTCCTTCCTCTTCGGAGCCTCCGGTGCCCACGGTGCCCGCTCCGGCCGGGCCTGAGGCGCCGGTCGATCCGCCGCTCGCCGTCACCGGACCTGACCAGGCCGTGCCGCTGACGCTGTTCGGTTCGTTCGCGGTGCTCGCCGGTGCTGTCCTGCTGTTCGTCTCCCGTCGTCGGAAGGTTGGTGCGTGATGCGCCGCATGCTCGCTGTCCTCGCCCTGCTCGCCGGCACGTTCGTCGTGGCAACGCCTGCCTCTGCGGCTCCGTGCGCGGGCGTCAAGGTCGTCGTGGACTTCGGTTCTCTCGGCGGAGGCGTCCAGACGGGCTGCGCCGCCGGCGACCCCACGACGGGCCTGACCGCGTTGACCGGCGCGAACTTCACGTACTCGTTCGTGCCGCGCCAGCCCGGTTTCGTGTGCCGGATCAACCTGCTCCCGAACCCGTGCGCCGCGCCCACGACCAGCGCGTACTGGTCGTACTGGCACGCCTCCGCCCCCGGTGGCACCTGGACCTACAGCACCTCGGGCGCCGGCAGCTACAACCCGGCTCCCGGCACCGTCGAGGGCTGGGCGTTCGGCGCCGGCGCCGCCCCGAACGCCACCCCGTGAAACGGCTCTTCCTCGCGCTGGCACTGATCGCCGCCTTCACCCCGGTGCCTGCCTTCGCGGCGGGCTGCGACGGCGTGACCGTCGTCGTGGACTACCGGGGGCTGGGCGGCGGCGTGCAGCAGGGGTGCGCGGCGGGCAGTCCGTCGTCCGGCATCGCGGCCCTGACCGCCGCCGGTTTCGGCTACACGTACGCGCAACGGCAGCAGGGTTTCGTCTGCCGCATCAACGGAAGGCCGGGCACGGACACCGACAAGTGCGTCACCACGTCGCCCGCCACGGCCTACTGGTCGTACTGGCACGCACCGGCCGGCGGCGCCTGGACCTACAGCAACCAGGGGGCGGCGACCTACGTCCCGGCGCGCGGAACCGTGCAGGGGTGGGCATTCGGCGCCGGCGAACAGCCGGGCATCGCCCCGCCCGCCGCACCCGCGCCACCCCCGCCGGTGCAACAGCCGCCTGCTCAGCAACCACCCGCACAACAACCGCCTGCGCAGCAACCGCCGGCGGCGACCACGACCACCGCGCCTCCCACGACTTCCGCGCCTTCGTCGACGGCACCGCCTTCGTCGGCCGCGTCGTCCGCCGCGGCGGAGTCGTCGACCTCGGTCGCGGTGGAGACCGTGCGGCCGGTGGAGGAGAAGGCGCTGGAGCAGAAGTCGGGCCTCGGCTGGTTGTGGACGCTGCTCGGGGTGCTGGCGATCGCCGCGCTTGCGATCGCGGGGCTGCTGGTGGCTCGGCGACGGCGTCTCGCGGAAGAGGAGTGAGGCGGCGCGGTGGGTGCGGCGTGAGGTTGCTGCCGGCGCGCGGTGGGGTGCGGTGAGCGTGGCGTGAGGCTGCACTCCGGCGCCTGGTGGCTGTGGGCCCTCGGCCTCGCCACCGCCGCCAGCCGCACCACCAACCCGTTGCTGCTGGGCCTGATCCTGGCGGTGGCGGGAGTGGTCGTCGTGACCTGCCGCGCCAACACCCCATGGGCTGGTACCTACGGCGTGTTCCTCAAGTTCGGCCTGCTGATCATCGGCATCAGGGTGCTGGTGCACGCGCTGCTCGGCGGTGTCACGGGCTCGACGATCCTCTTCACGCTGCCGCAGGTCCCGCTGCCTGACTGGGCCCAGGGCATCCGCGTCGGCGGCCCGGTCAGCGCGGAGGGTCTGGTCTTCGCGCTGTACCAGGGGTTGTTGCTCGCGACGATCCTCGGCTGCGTCGGTGCCGCCAACGCACTGGCCAACCCCAAACGCCTGCTGCGGTCGTTGCCGGCGGCGTTGTACGAGGTGAGCGTGGCTGTGGTGGTGGCGTTGACGGTGGCGCCGCAGTTGGTGGCGTCGGCACGGGCGGTGCGCAAGGCACGCCAACTTCGCGGCGACACGGCCAAAGGCGTGCGGGCTGTGCGCACGATGTTGGTGCCGGTGCTGGAGGACGCGCTCGACAGGTCGTTGGTGCTGGCCGCCTCGATGGACTCGCGCGGCTACGGGCGCACGGCCGGCATCTCGCGTCGGGACCGGGCGCTGACCGGGGCGTTGGTGCTGGCCGGGCTCTTCGGGATGTGCATCGGCACGTACGGGTTGCTGGCCGGCGCGTACACCGGGTGGCCGTTGATCGCGGTCGGTGGTGTGCTGGCGATCGCCGGGCTGAAGGTCGGCGCCCGCCGCGTGCCGCGCACCCGGTACCGGCCGGACCGGTGGACGCCGGCCGCGATCGGGGTGGCGGTGAGCGGAGTCGTGGGGGCGGTGGTGCTGGTGTTCTCGGGGGATCCGGCGCTCTCGCCGTCGACCGTGCCGCTCACCGCCCCGGCATTGCCACTCCTGCCTGCGGCCGGTGTGTTGCTGGCACTGGCACCCGTCGCGCTGGTGAGGGAACGGTGAAGGGCGTTGTCTGCGGGGCAGACGGCTTGCTGGTGAGCGTGGGGGAAGCATGATCCGGTTCGAGGACGTCACCATCACCTACGCCGAGCGGCCCGTGCTCGCGGGCCTCTCCCTGGAGATCCCCGAGGGGGAGCTCTGCCTCGTCGTCGGCCGCACCGGCAGCGGCAAGTCGACCTTCCTGCGCGCGATCAACGGCCTCGTGCCCCACTTCAGCGGCGGCACCCTCGCCGGGCGCGTGCTGGTCGACGGCCGGGACACCGCCACGCACCCTCCGCGCGAACTGGCGGACGTCGTCGGGTTCGTCGGCCAGGACCCGGTGGCCGGGTTCGTGGCGGACAACGTCGAGGACGAGCTCGCCTACTCCATGGAGTCGCTGGGCCTCCCGAACGACGTCATGCGCAAGCGCGTCGAGGAGACCCTGGACCTGCTCGGCATCGCGGGCCTCCGCGACCGTCCACTCGCGACGCTCAGCGGCGGGCAGCAGCAACGGGTCGCGATCGGCGCCGCGCTCACCGCCCACCCCAAGGTCCTGGTGCTCGACGAACCCACCTCGGCACTCGACCCCGGCGCCGCCGAGGACGTTCTCGCTGCCGTGCAACGACTTGTGCACGACCTCGGCATGACCGTCGTCATCGCCGAACACCGTCTCGAACGGGTCGCGCAGTACGCCGACCGCGCGCTCCTGCTGCCGGGAGGCAGGATCGGCGAGGTGGGCGAGGTCCTCGCCGAAGCGCCCGTCGCGCCGCCTGTCGTCCGGCTCGCCCAGGTCGCGGGCTGGGCGCCGATCCCGGTGTCCGTCCGCGACGCCCGCCGCCAGGCCGCACCCCTGCGCGCCCGCCTCCCGGAACCCGAGACGGAAATCGGGCAACCGACGAACACCGTCCTCGACGCACACGAAGTCGTTGTGCGGTACGGAGAAGTGCAGGCGGTCAAGAACGTCAGCCTGACCGTTGGCACCCACGAACGAGTCGCGCTCATGGGCCGCAACGGTTCCGGCAAGTCGTCGCTGCTCTGGGCGATCCAGGGCAGCGGCAAACGCTCGGCGGGCACGGTCACCGTCCACGACACCGACCCCAGGACCCTGAAGCCGGCCGAGCGACGCAAGATCGTCGCCCTGGTCCCGCAACAACCCGCGGACCTGCTCTACCTCGAAACCGTCGCCCAGGAATGCGCCCAGGCCGACCACGAGACGGGCAACCCCGAAGGCACGTGCAGAAAACTCCTCGACGGCCTGGCGACACTGGACCCGGACGCCCACCCGAGAGACCTCTCCGAAGGCCAACGGCTCGCGCTCGTGCTCGCGGTCATGCTCACCGGAGCCCCGGACGTCCTGCTGCTCGACGAACCGACCAGAGGCCTCGACTACCCGGCCAAGGCGGCGCTGGCGGCCACCCTCAAGTCCCTGGACAGCGCGGTGGTGCTGGCGACCCACGACGTCGAGTTCGTCGCCGAGTACGCCACCCGCGTCACGGTCATGGCCGAGGGCGAGGTCGTGGCCGACGGACCGGCACGCGAGGTCGTGACGTCGTCGCCGATCTTCGCCCCGCAGGTCAGCAAGATCCTCGGCCCGTGGCTGACGGTCGCGGACGTCGAGGCCGCCCTGTGATCGCGATCAGGAAGCGCTCGGCCATCGCGCTCACGATCGCGAGCGTGATCGGCCTGGCCGCGTTCACCTGGCCGCTGATCGTCACGCCGGAGAGCGACATCGCCCGGGGCGGCGACGCCCCGTGGACGTTCGCGCTCCTGCTGCCCCTGGTGCTGGCCGTCGTGCTGGCCGAGCTGAGCGACAAGGGCATGGACTCCAAGGCGATCGCGATGCTCGGCGTGCTGTCCGCGCTCGGCGCCGCGATCCGCCCGCTCGGACCGGGCACCGCGGGCATCGAGACGGTGTTCTTCCTGATGGTGCTGGGCGGCCGGGTCTTCGGGCCGGGGTTCGGGTTCGTGCTCGGCAACACCACGCTGTTCGCGTCGGCCCTGCTCACCGGCGGTGTCGGGCCGTGGCTGCCGTACCAGATGCTCGGCGCCGCGTGGGTCGCGCTCGGCGCCGGGCTGCTGCCGCAGTGGCGTGGCAAGGCCGAGATCGCGCTGCTCGCGGCGTACGGCGTCGCGAGCAGTCTCGTCTACGGCTTCCTGCTCAACCTGTCGTTCTGGCCGTTCGCGGTCGGCGAGGGCACGTCCGTCAGCTTCGACCCGAACTCCTCGCCCGCCACCAACCTCGTCAGGCTGGCCGCGTTCACCCTCGCCACCTCGCTCGGCTGGGACCTCATGCGGGCCGTGACCACCGCCGTTCTCGTTGCGGTGACGGGACCTGTGCTGCTCCGGACGCTGCGCCGAGCCGCGCGGAAGGCCGCATTCGAGCCGGTCTCGAACAAAGAATTGGCCCAGACCATTGACGACAAAAGGGATGTTTGAGCACGCTGGGAGCAGGGTCGCCGCCCCCGACTCGTGAGGAGGAGTCGTGAGAACTCGCGTTCTCGCCGCGGTCATCGCTGTCACAGCGGCGTTGTCCGTGAGCGCGCAGTCGCAAGCCGCGGAACCGCTGAACAGCCTGGTGCCCGTCCCGGTCTCGGTACAGGCCCGCTCCGGTGTCACGCACACCCTGACGGCCGGCACGAAGATCTACACAGCCCCGGCCGCACGCGACGTCGGCACCTTCCTGGCCGGCCTGCTGCGGCCCTCGACCGGCTACGCGCTGCCGGTGTCCGACACGACCGGCACACCGGCCGACGGCATCTCGCTGCTGCTCTCGGGCGCGCCGGGCACTGTCGGCCAGCAGGGTTATCAACTCGACGTGGCCGCGGGCGCCATCGTGGTGCGCGCCAACACCTCGGAAGGCCTGTTCGCCGGCGTGCAGACGCTGCGGCAACTGTTGCCCGCCAAGGTGGAGAGCACGACCGCGCAGGCCGGTCCGTGGACCGTGCCGGGCACCCTGATCGTCGACTACCCGCGGTTCTCCTACCGCGGCGCGATGCTCGACGTGGCCCGCCACTTCCACCCCGTGTCGACGGTCAAGCGCTACATCGACCAGCTCGCGCTGTACAAGATCAACTACTTCCACCTCCACCTGAGCGACGACCAGGGCTGGCGGATCGTCATCGACAGCTGGCCGCGCCTCGCCACGTACGGCGGCAGCACGCAGGTCGGCGGCGGCCCCGGTGGGTACTACACCAAGGCGCAGTACAGCGAGATCGTGCAGTACGCGGCGTCGCGCAAGATCACGGTGATCCCCGAGATCGACCTGCCCGGCCACACCAACGCCGCGCTGGCGTCGTACGCGGAGCTCAACTGCAACGGCCAGGCCCCGCCGCTGCGCACGGACATCGAGGTCGGCTACTCCTCGCTGTGCGTGAACAAGGAGATCACCTACACGTTCGTCGAGGACGTGATCCGCGAGATCGCCGCGCTCACGCCCGGTCCGTACTTCCACATCGGCGGCGACGAGGCGCACTCGACGCCGGACGCGGACTACCAGACGTTCATGGACCGGACCCTGCCGCTCGTGAAGAAGTACGGCAAGACCGCGCTCGGCTGGCACGAGTTCGTGAAGACGACGACCGACACCGCCACGATGCCGCAGTACTGGGGCACCTCGACGTCCAACGCCGTGGTGCAGGCAGCGGCGGCGCGCGGCCACAAGGTCATCATGTCGCCCGCGAACAAGGCGTACCTGGACATGAAGTACAACTCCAGCACGCCTTTGGGCCTGTCGTGGGCGGGCCTGATCGAGGTCCAGACCGCGTACGACTGGAACCCCGGCACGCACGTGAGCGGCGTGCCCGAGTCCGCCGTCCGCGGCGTCGAAGCTCCACTGTGGAGCGAGACGCTGGTGACGGCCAAGGACATCGAGTTCATGGCGTTCCCGCGGCTCAGCGCGATCGCCGAACTGGGCTGGTCGCCGTGGTCGACGCACAACTGGGACCAGTTCAAGGCCAGGCTGGGTGCCCAGGGCCCGCGCTGGACCACCATGGGCATCAACTTCTACAAGTCCACGCAGGTCCCGTGGGACACCGGCGGCCCTGGCCCCGGCCCCTGCACGCAGCCCGCGTGGGAGCGCGACAAGGTCTACACCGGCGGCAACGTCGTGTCGCACAACAGCAAGAAGTGGACCGCGCAGTGGTGGACGCGGGGCGAGGAGCCCGGCACCACCGGCCAGTGGGGCGTCTGGCGCGACGGCGGCCCGTGCTGATTTCTGACTGACCCGGTGCGGGTGAACTCCGCCCGCACCGGGTACCAGAAAGTCGTGGATGCCCGAGTTGCCGTATTTGCCCCGTCCCCTCAGCTGACCGTCACCGTCGAGGACCTCGACGGTGAGCCGGACGTGCACCTGCACGCCGGTGGCCAGGGTTTCTGGCAGTCCAGGATGATCGCCGCCCTGGGCGTCGAGGCCGTCGTGTGCGCGACGTTCGGCGGTGAGACCGGCCGGGTGCTGCACACGTTGCTGGAAGACGAGCACGTCGAGCTGAAGTCCCGGCACGTCGCTGCCCGCAACGGTGCCTACGTGCACGATCGCCGCGACGGCAGCCGGTCCGAGATGGTCGAGATGCTGCCCGACGCGTTGTCCCGGCACGAGCTCGACGACGTCTACGAGCTCGCCCTGGTGGAGGGCATGCGGGCAGGGACGGCCGTGCTCAGCGGGCCGTCCGACGACCGCGTGCTGCCCCACGAGACGTACTTCCGGCTGACGTCCGACCTGACCTCCAACGGCTGCCGGGTGATCGTCGACCTGGCCGGCGAACGGCTGGCCGAGGCGGTGCGCGGAGGCCCGCACGTCGTGAAGGTCTCGCACGAAGAACTGGGTGAGGAGGAGCTCAGCAAGCTCATCGCGAAGGCCCGTGAGATCGCTTCCTCGTGCGTGCACGGCGTTGTGGTGTCCCGTGCCGACGAACCGGCGTTGGCGCTGCTCGAGGACCGGCTGTACCTCGTGCGGATGCCGAAGCTGGAGCCCGTCGACACGCGGGGCGCCGGCGACTCGATGACGGCGGGGATTTCGGCCGGCCTCGCGCTGGGTATGTCGTTGACGGACGCGGTGAAGCTAGGCGCGGCCGCCGGAGCGGTGAACGTGACGCGGCACGGCCTGGGCAGCGGCAGCGGCGAGGCCGTCCGCGAGCTGAGCCACCGCGTGGAACTGGAGCCGATCGAGGAATGAGCGGATGCGCGCGCTGATCACGAACGACGACGGAATCGACTCTCCTGGCCTGCACGTGCTCGCCGCGGCGGCGCTGGCCTGCGGCCTCGACGTGGTGGTGGCGGCGCCGGTCTCGCAGGCCAGCGGCACCAGCGCGTCGGTCGCGGCGCTGGGCGACTCGGGTCGCGTGGTCAGCACCCGGCGCGACGTGCCGGGACTGGACGTGGAGGCCTACGCCGTGGCCGCGCACCCCGGGCTGATCTCGCTGATCGCGTGCCGCGGCGGGTTCGGCGGCAAGCCCGACGTGGTGCTGTCCGGCATCAACCTGGGCGCGAACGTGGGCCGCGCGATCCTGCACTCCGGCACCGTCGGCGCCGCGCTGACCGCGCACCTGAGCGACGTCCCGTCGCTCGCGGTGTCGCTCGACGTCGGTTTGGACGGGCCCGAACCGTTGTGGGACAAGGCAGGCGAGGTGGTGCGCGTCGTGCTGCCGTTCCTGCTGGACCTGCCCGGCGCGCCGGTGCTCTCGCTGAACGTGCCGAACGTCGTTGACGTGCAAGGACTTCGCTGGGCCGAGCTGGCGCGGTTCGGTGCCGTGCAGAGCAGGGTGGACGACGTCGGTGACGGCGAGGTGGAGCTGGTCCACGTCTACGCCGAGGAGTCTCTGGTGCCCGGAACGGACACCGCGTTGCTGGCCGACGGCTACGCGACCTTGACCGCGTTGCGCTCCGTGGGCCGCGACGTCAGTTCGGAGCGCGCTTTGCCGGCCTGGCCAGCGTGATGATGAGCCCGATCAACGCGGTGCGAACCTCGAGGAAGCTCTCGGTCGTCACGTCGTTGAGCGAGAACGCCAGCATGCCGAAGCCGAGCAGCAGCGCGAGTCCGTACATGCGCGCGAGATCGTGCCGCCACGCCATCGCGATGCCCAGTGCGCCAACGCCCAGCTGGATCACGTGGTAGTTGGGGTCCAAACCGAACACGTCGAACCAGCCCAGCGCGAACTGCAGGACGCCCGCCGTGAGGGTCAGCGCCTGTGGCCTCGTGAACTCGAACTGATCGCTCACCAAGGCCATAGGTGTCTACCCTTCGGATCGCCGCCAGACCGCGTCGTACTTCGCCTGTCGTTCGCTGTCCTTGGCGGCGTTTCGCTCCCGGCGCCCCTGAGTCGCCGAACCTCTCGGGTACCCGTACTTCGTCAGCCGGTAGTCCACACTTTCAGGTGCATACGACAACGCGAAGTACAGTCCTACAACGAAACCGAGCGCACCGCACGCAATTGCCAGCGGCCACGGCGAGTCGAGTCCGAACACGAGCGCCAGCGTGATGGCCGTCGTGAGCGGCGTGACCTGCACCAGGCTGCGCACGGTGAACCGCAGCAGCCACTTCGGACCGGTCACGTCGTCGTAGACGAACTCCCGGTACTCCTGCGGCAGTCGTCCGCCCGCGTAGTACCAGATCTTCAGCGCGAGGTTCGGCGTCATCGGGTGGCCTTCGCGATCACCTTGTGCAGCACCTGGTTCAGCTGCGCGAGCTCTTCGAACGTCATGTCGAGCTGCTCCACGACCTTGAAGGGAATCTTGAGCGCCTCGTTCCGCAGCTCCTGACCCGTCTCGGTCAGGGTGAGGGCGAGCGCGCGTTCGTCCGTCCTGTCCCGTTGCCGTTCGACGTACCCGATCGCCTCCAGCCGCTTGAGCAGCGGGCTGAGGGTGCCGGGGTCGAGCTGCAGGGCGTTGCTCAGGTCCTTGACGGTCCGCGGCGACCGCTCCCAGAGCGCCAGCATCACCAGGTACTGGGGGTGCGTGAGGTTCAGCGGCTCCAGGATCGGCCGGTACACGGCGATCACCGTCCTGCTGGCCACGGCCAGCGCGAAGCAGACCTGCCGCTCGAGCTCGAGCGGGTTCTCCGGAATACTTGGTGTACTAATCATTGGTGTACACACTAACTCGCGGGCAGGCTGAAGGCCAAGGGAGTGTGGTGTGGAAGACCCGGCCGACGCAGGAAGACCTCGCCCTCTCCCACGCGTGGTGGGCTCGGTGCGTCAGGCGTGGACGACCTGGCCGGTCACTTCAGGGCTTCTGCCAGCACTTCCGCGGTCACGGCGGCGCCGGCGCGGGTCATGACCGTGCCGCCGTGGTCGACCTCGTTGATCAGCACCGGTTCGCGCAGGACCGGGAGCGCGGTGCGGAACTCGGCCGCCTGCTCGACCGTGTACGCGGGAGGGGTGTCCGGGCCGGTGCTCCACTCGGCGTGCACGAACCACGTCGGCACGGTCAGCTCGCGCCAGCGGGAGGTGCCGAAGATGACGTCCTTCGCGTCCGCGATCAGGGTGTCGGCCGAGAGCCTGAGGCGGCCGTCGTCGCCCAGGTCGTGGGCGTAGTAGGTGCGGATCAACGGGTCCGTGGCGTCGATCAACGGGTTCAGCGCCGCCTGGGTTTCGAGGTACTCGTCGACGGTCCAGGTGCGTTCGCGGGCAGCCACCTGCGGTGCGAAGGCGGCTTGGAGCAGTTCGGGAGTCATGTGCGCGTGCGCGGGCATCGGGAAACCGCCGTCCACCAGCACGAGCGCGCGCACTCGGTCCGGATGGCGCACGGCGAGGTCCACGGCCACGTAGCCGCCCATCGACATGCCGATCACGGTCGCCCTGGGCAGTTCCAGCGCGTCGAGGACCTTGATCATGTCGTCGGCGTGCTGCGTGATGCCGTTGCCGGGGACGTGCGCGCTGTCGCCGCGTCCGCGCAGGTCGGGGGCGATCAGGGAGAACGAGTGGGCGGCCACCCAGTTCCACAGCTCGCGGCTGCCGCTCACGCCGTGGATCGCGAGCACCGGAGCGGTGTCGCCGTCGTGGATCTCCACGGCCAGGTCGCCGCCTTCTGCCGGAACTCGCATGGCTGCCTCCTTCAGGCCTTGCCCGGGTTGAAGAGGTTCAGGGGGTCGAGCGTCTGCTTGACGGCCCGGTGGACGGCGTGGGCGTCCGGGCCCAGCTCACGGATCATGCCGTCGCGCTTGAGCAGGCCGACGCCGTGCTCGCCGGTGACCGTGCCGCCGAGTTCCAGCGCCGCGGTGATGATGTCCTCGAACGCGGCCTGGGCGGCGATCCGCGCGGCGTCGTCGCCGGGCGGGGTGATCAGCAACGGGTGCAGGTTGCCGTCGCCCGCGTGCGCGATGGTGGCGATCCGGACGCCGTGCCGTGCGCCGATCTCCACGATCCGGCCGAGCATGGCCGGGATCGCCGACCTCGGAACGCACACGTCCTCGGTGAGCAGCGGGCCGAGGCGTTCCAGCGCGGGGTAGGTGAGGCGGCGGGCGGCGAAGAGGGCTTCGGCCTCGGCCGGGTCGGTCGAGCGTTCCGTCCAGACCGCGCCCGCGTCGGTGAAGGCCGTGGTCAGGCCGTCGGCGTCCGCCGCGGTCTCCGCCTGGGCCAGCAGCATCGCCTCGGTGCCGGCCTCGATGCCGAGGTGCTTCCAGTCCTCCACGGCCTGCAGACACGCCCGGTCGATCAACTCCAGCGCGGCGGGCTGCAGACCTCGGGCGGTGGCCATCGCAACGGCCTGACCTGCGGTGACGAGGCTGTCGAAGGCGCCGACGACGGTGGCGGGCGGGCGTGGGGCCGGGCGGAGGCGGACGGTGACCTCGGTGATCACGCCCAGCGTGCCCTCGGAACCGACGAGCAGGCTGGTCAGGTCGTAGCCCGCGACGCCCTTGGTGGTGCGCCTGCCGAGCCGCACCGCGGTGCCGTACGGGACGGGCCCGCCCAGGACGGCTTCGAGGCCGAGGACGTAGTCGCGCGTCACGCCGTACTTGAGGCAGCAGAGGCCGCCCGCGTTCGTGGCGACGTTGCCGCCGATGGTCGACCACGGTGAGCTCGCCGGATCCGGTGGGTACCAGAGTCCTTGCGCGGCAACGGCTTTCTTGAGGTCGTCGTTCACGACGCCCGGCTGCACGACGGCGAGCAGGTCGTCCCCGTCGATCTCGACGATCCCGGTCATCCGGCTCAGGTCGAGGACCAGGCAGCCGTCGACCGCGTTGGCCCCGCCGGACAGACCGGTGCCCGCGCCGCGCGGCACGATCGGGATGTCGTGGGCGGCGCAGTGCCGCACGGCCTCCTGGACGTCCTCAGTGGACTCCGGCTGGAACGCGGCGTGCGGTGTGCCCGCAGGTGCCCACTCGGCCTCGTCGTGGCGGAGGTTCGCCAGCGCGTTCGGGTCCGTGATGAGCTTCATGGCCGCCTCAACGTACCCGCGAGCGGCCCCGTGCACCCGAGAAGCGACAGCCGCTGCCCGAACGTGCGGCAGCGGCTGTCACTTTCGACGCGGTGTCAGAGCGCGCGGACCGCCGCGCCCAGACGCGTGATGCCCTCGTCGATCTGCTCCGGCGTGACGCCGGAGAACGCGAGGCGGATGGCGTTGTCGCCGCCCTCCAGCAGGAAGTCGGCGCCCTTCACGAACTCGACGCCGTGCTCCTTGGCGACCGGCACCAGCTTGTCGATCGACACGCCGGGCAGCTCGACCCACATGAAGTAGCCGCCCTGCGGCGCGGTGAAGACCGCCTCCGGCAGCTCGCGCTGAAGGGCCGAGACCAGGGCGTCCTTGCGGGCGCGCAGAGCCTCGCGGACGTTCTTCACCGACTCCTCGAGACGGCCGGAGCGGCAGTACGAGTTCACGATCGACTGCGCGACCATGTTCGGCGAGATGTACGTGGTGGTCGCGATGTCCTGGATGGACTTGATCACGGACTTCGGGCCGACCAGGTAACCGCAGCGGATGCCGGGCGCCATCGTCTTCGAGAACGAGGACGCGTAGACGACCTTCTCGTTCTGGTCCTGCGACAACATCGTCGGCAGCGGCTCGCCCTCGAACCGCACCTTGACGTACGGGTCGTCCTCGAACAGCACGAAGTCGTACTTGGCCGCGAGGTCGAGCAGACGGGCGCGCTTCGCCTCGGACAGCGTGTAGCCGGCCGGGTTGTGGAAGTTCGGGATGATGTGCGCGAGCTTCGGGCGCACCCCGCTCTCCAGCAGCTTCTCCAGCGCGTCGACGTTGATGCCGTCGGTCTCCAGCTCGATGGCGTGGATGTTCGCACCGCGCTGGCGCAGGTTCAGCAGCGTGCGGTCGTAGGTCGGCGCCTCGACCACCACGTCGTCACCCTTGTTGACGAGCAGTTCGAACAGGAACGCGTCGGCCTGCATCGAGCCGTTGGTGACGAGCACCTGCTCCGGCTCGACACCGTGCTGCTCGGCGAGCCAGGTGCGCAGCGGCACGTAGCCGACGCTCGTGCCGTACGCGAAGGTGCCGCCGGGGTCGTCCGTGAAGGCTTTCTGCGCTGCTTCGCGCAGACCTTCCTGGTCGATGATGTCGAGAGAGGGCGCTCCGCGCGTGAACAGGATCGAGGCCATGCGCGGAGCGTACAACTCCCACGATTTGGGCTACGGCCTATATACGTACGCGTTGAGTTGCTGGACGGCCTGGGCCGCGTTTCCGAGGTGGTAGAGATCGACCGCCAGGAAGTTCGGCTTCTTCCGCGCCGCAGGCTGGCAGAACTGCTGCGCGCGGTTGCCGAGCTTGCCGTTGTCCGTCGTCGCCGTGCTCGTGAACGGAACGTCGCGGAAGTGGTTCATGACGAACAACGGCTGGAACGCGCCCGTCGCCGTGAGCGGTTTTTCATCCCATCGGCTGTAGCACGACCAGTCGGAAGAGCCGAGCCCTGAACCCATCGACCAGTAGTTCTCGACGGTCCAGTCCTTCTGGTAGAGCACGCCCGAGTCCTCGCGCCCGTCCTTGCCGTGATCGGTGAAGATGAGCAACCGCTTGTTGCTGCTCTGCATCTGGCTTCGCGTCGGCCACCCGTTCTGCTGCACGCCTTCGGCCCGGTAGAGGACGTCGTTCAACCCCTGCACCTTGCGCAGTTCGGTGCGCAGCGTGTTCGCGTCGACGTAGTCCTCCAGGAACACCGTGACGATCTCGCTGCGGTTGTTCTTGAGGAAGTCCACGATCCGCTGAACGTCGACGTTGAGCGCCACCGGCTTGCTCACCAGCGTGCAGCTGTTGTGGCACAGGATCGCGCCGTCCGGCGTCTGGTGGATGTCCAGCATGAACCCGCGCACGCCGTCTTGGAGCTGCTGCACGATGCCGCGCGTCTGGTTCTTCGCGAGGTTCACGAACGGCGGCGCGAACCCACCGTCCACCCCGTTCGCATAGGCGTTGTGGGCCGTCAGGAACGTCATCTGATCAAGCCGCGGATCCTGCGGCATCGGACTCGTCTGGTTCTGGACGGGCGTCAGGTACCACCGCGTCTCACCGCTGAAGTTGAAGAATTCCCATTGATCACCGAACTGACGAGGCTCGTGAACCGTATCCCCTTGTGAACACGAACCCATGGTGAGCTGACGGGTGATGCACTGACCCGGCGAGTCGGTGTTCTCGAACCTCCCGTCGCTCAGCCGCCACTGCTGGCGGCCCTCGTTGCCCTTCGGACGGTTCAGCGCCAGTCCACCGCCGCTCTGGGCGACGTTGAGGCCGGTCCTGACACTGGTGACGTAGAACGTGCCCGCGGGAGCCGCCTCGGCGGTCGCCGGCACCAGAGGTAGTAGGAGCAGGGCTGCGATGGCAGGGAGGTGTCGCACAGTGACCAGGGTCACCCACTCAGGTGAAACATGAAACGTCTTCAAGCGTTTGGACGTTTAACACAATGGGTATCCCACGGAACGCTGGCCGCTCCTACTGAGTGAGCACGGACGTTCGCGGCACCGCCGTTCTGGCGGAACCGACGCACCACGCACCACGCACAACTCCACGGCAGCCGTCGCCCAGCCGAAGGGTTCGGGCCGGTACTTGAGCGCCGCCTTCACAAGCCGCGCAGGGTTCGACTCCCTCGGTTGCCACTTGCTCGCGCCAGGCCGCGAGCCTTCGTCGTCGACATCCCGCGGCGGGAAGTAGAGGCGTCGCGACCGACGGGTCGCGGCGCCTTTCTCGTGCGCGGGTGCGGGACCGGCACGGGATGAAGGCTGATGCGGGGATGCGGGGATGCGGGGATGCGGGGCAGGTGGGGCGCTCGGCGCGAGGTGACATCGAGGCGCCCAGGTTGTGGCGTCGTGCCTCCTGCGGTGCTCGGCGTCGGCGGCATCGGGTGTCGGGGTCAGAACGGCGGATCACCGCTGAACGTCGCCCGGCCATCTCGTGACTCGGCGCCCCGAGCCTCGCTGCTCCCGGATCCGGCGTTCGCCGACCCGCTGTCTCTCGACCCGCTGTCTCTCGACCCGGCGCCTCCCGAGCCAGTGCCCCACGAGCCGGCGCCCCACGACCCGGCGACTCGCGGTCTGCCCAGGGCCCTGAGCCGATCCCCGACGTGCCGCAACCCTTCCCGCAGCTGCTCCTTGCTCGCCTCGGCCCGCCGCTCGACCCCCATCACCCCGTTCACCTCGGTGTTGACCGAGCCGGGATGGCGCCCGCTCTCCGTGGCCAGCAGGAAAGCCGCCTTGTTGAGCGACTTCCGCAACCGGTGCGAGGTGGCCTCGTACGTAGGGCGGCGCGGCCGCAGCGGAATCGGGGCGGACAGAGCGCGCACAGCGGCCCGTTCCGAAGCGGTCAGGTGCGGCCAGCAAGCGTGAGGGTCCGGCGAAGAGGCGGACCAGTTCATCGCCCAGGACTCGCAGCGGACGCCGTCCTTGCGGTGGCGGGTGCACTGGCGGAACGAGTTCTCCATGGGAGCCAAGGAACCTCTCCGATCATCGTGGTGGTCCAAACGAGGTGATGTGACCACGATGACAGAAGGGTCTGACAATTCTGGAAGCCCAGCTCAGAGAGCTGAGGGCATGAAGAAGCCCGCCCGGCGCAACGCCGAGCGGGCCCCGAGAAAATCAGATGGCGCGGACGTCCTGCGCCTGCGGTCCCTTCTGACCCTGACCGATCTCGAACTCCACGCGCTGCTGCTCTTCCAGCGACTTGAAGCCGGTGCCGGAGATCTGCGAGTAGTGCACGAACACGTCCGGACCGCCGCCGTCCTGCGCGATGAATCCGAAGCCCTTCTCGCCGTTGAACCACTTCACGGTGCCCTGCGCCATACCGATTGCTCCCTAGATGTTGGACCCCCGCCAGAGCGAGGTTCGCGCGCAGTCTGCCAGGCGAAGGTCACTCTCACATCGTGGTTAGCCCAGTGGTGTGAAGAAGTAAGTTGGAGCAGGTACCACCGAGAGGAGCAGGGATGACGAACTGGCTGGACGTCGCGCACGAGGTGGCGGCGACGCTCAGGTCCGACGCGGCGGACAGGGACCGGGCCAACCAGCCACCCACCAAAGAGGTGGAACTGCTCCGGCAGAGCGGCCTGCTGAACGTCCGCGAGTGGTCCGTCCAGCAGAAGATCGGCCGCATCATCGGCGCTGCCGACGCCAACGTCGGACACCTCCTCGGGTACCACTACCTGCAGATCTGGCGCAGCGGCCTGTTCGACACCCAGTTCAGCGTCCAGCCCGACCAGTTCTGGGCCGGCGTCAGCAACCCGCTCGACGCGGCGCTCGAACTCACGCCCACCGGCTCCGGTTTCACGCTCAACGGCCGCAAGACGTTCGCCACCGGCGCCGCCGTCGCCGACCGGCTCGTCGTCAGCGCCACCCGCACCGACAACGGTGAAAAACTCACGTTCCTGCTCGACGGCAAGGCCGACGGAATCACCTACCTGGACGATTGGGACAACATCGGCCAGCGCCTCACCGCGTCCGGCGGGGTGAACTTCGAGAACGTCGAGGTCACCGAGATCCTCGGCCCCCAGCCCGCGAACGAGGACCCGCGGCTCAGCCTCGCCGCCATCGGCTTCCAGCTCGTGCTCGCCCAGATCTACGTCGCCCTCGCGGAAGGCGCCCTCGCCGAAGCCGCCGACTACACCCGCACCAAGACCCGCCCGTGGTTCGTCAGCGGCGTCGAGGCCGCGACCGAGGACCCGTACATCGTCGTGGCGTACGGCGAGATGGTGTCCCAGACGAAGGCCGCGGGGCTGCTCGCCGACGAGGCGGCCCGCCAGCTCTGGGAGGCGAGCGAGCTCGGCCGGCACCTCACCCCGGCCAAGCGCGCCGAGGTCGCCGTCGTCATCTCCGAGGCCAAGGTCGTCAGCACCAAGCTCGTCAACGAGGTCACCAGCCGCATCTTCGAGCAGGTCGGCGCGCGCGGCACCGCGGGCAAGTACGCCGTGGACCGCTTCTGGCGCAACGCCCGCACGCTCACGCTGCACGACCCGGTCGTCTACAAGGCCCGCGAGGTCGGCGAGCACTTCCTGACCGGCGCGCGCCCCGCCTACACCGGGTACAGCTGATGCAGCCGGTGCTCGCCGACTCGGTCAAGCTCACCGACGACGGCGTGCTCGTCCTCGACCGCCGCAGGTTCCCGTTCGAACGCGAGTGGGTGCTGTGCCGCACGGCCGAGGACGTCGCGCGGGCCATCGAGGACATGGTCACCCAGTCCTCCGGCCCGTACTTCGCGGTCCTGTTCGGCATGGTCCTCAAGGCACGCACGCTGGAGGACCAGCCGTTCGAGCAGGCCCGCGCACAGCTGGGTGAAACCGCTGCGCTGCTGGAGAACACGAGGCGCACCAACAACGCTCTGCGCAAGGCGACCCGCGTCGTCCTGGACCACGTGGACGCGGCGCAGGACGTGAAACAAGCACTCGAAGGCGCGCTGGAAGGCGACCGCCGGTACCGGGCCAAGAGCCAGGCGCTGGGGGAGCACACGGCGAACCTGCTGCCCGACGACGCCACGGTCATGACGCACTGCTGGGCCGACCTGTACCTCACCGAGACGGTCAGGGCGGCCCAGAACCAGGGCAAGCGGCTGAAGTTCTTCTGCACGGAGACCAGGCCGTACCTGCAGGGCGCGCGGCTCACCGCGGAGACGTTGATCGAGATGGGCGTCGACACCACGCTCATCACGGACGGCATGGGCGCCGCCGTCCTGCAAAGCGGTGTGGTGAACGCGTTGGTCACGGCGGCCGACCGCGTCACCATGGACGGGCACGTCATCAACAAGGTCGGCACACTGGGCCTGGCCGTGGCGGCGCACGCGTTCGGCGTGCCGTTCCACGCGCAGGTGCAGGCGCCCGACCTGCAGGCGCCGACCGCGGAGCACGTGGAGATCGAGTACCGCGACGGCGCCGAGGTGTTGCAGGTCCTGGGCAGGCCGAGCGCCACGCCGAGGGTGAAGGGGCACTATCCGGCGTTCGACGTGACACCACCCCGCTTCGTCACCACGGTGGTGACGGACCGGGGCGTGTACGACGCCGGTCAGCTCGACGAGTACTACGAGGGAGAACAGCGGTGAGCAAGTGGGTCGTGCTCGACATCGAGGGCACGCTGAGCGCGACGGACCAGGTGCTGGTCGTCCTCTACGACTACGCGCGCCCGCGCCTCGGGCCGTGGATCGAGCAGCACGGTGACGACCCGGTGGTCGCTGACGCCGTGCAGCAGATCAAGGAACTCAGCGGCCACGACGACGTCGTGAAGGCGTTGCACGACTGGATGGACGCCGACCAGAAGGTCACACCCCTCAAGACGTTGCAGGGCCTCATCTGGCAGCAGGGCTACGCGCAGGGCGACCTGGTGGCGGAGTTCTTCCCCGACGTCGTCCCCGCGATCCGCAAGTGGCACGACGACGGCATCAAGCTCGCGATCTTCTCGAGCGGTTCGGTCGCGGGCCAGGTCGCGTTCTTCCAGCACACGACGGACGGCGACCTGACCCCGTTGCTGGAGCACCACTTCGACACGGTCAACGCGGGCCCGAAGCGCGAAGCGGCGTCGTACCACAAGATCGCCGAGACGCTGAAGTCCGACGACATCACGTTCTACAGCGACGTCCCGGCCGAGCTGCACGCCGCGCAGGAGGCGGGCTGGAAGACGGTCGGCGTCGCGCGGGCGGGCGAGCCGTACGGCAACGCCGACTTCACGCCCCACCCGACCGTGTGGGAGCTCTCGTCGTGACGGCGGAACTCGCGCGCGAGTGCGTCCGCTACGCGCAGATGGGCTGGATGCGCGGTACGTCCGGCAATCTCTCCGTTGTCCTGCAACGCGATCCGCTCCGCCTCGCGGTGACGGTCAGCGGCGTCGACAAGGGTGAGATCACCGCCGAGGACAGCGTTGTCATCGACGTGCGCGGCAACGCCGTGGACAGCGACAAGGTCCCGTCCGCCGAAGCGGGTCTGCACGCGCGGATCGCCGAGGTGGCCGGAGCGGGCGCCGTCGTGCACGTCCACGCGCTGGCCCCCGTCGTGGCGGCGGAGCACTGGCCGGAGGGCGTGGTGCTGAAGGACCTGGAGATGCTGAAGGGCTTCGGGCGCTACGACCACGAAGAGGTCGTGATCCCCGTCGTCCGCAACTCCCAGGACATGATCGAGCTGGGCGACGCGTTCGAGAAGGGCTTCGACCCCGAGGTGCCGGCGCTGATCGTGGCACGGCACGGCGTGTACGTGTGGGGCGACGACCTGATGCAGGCACGGCACCGCCTGGAATGCCTGGAGTGGTTGCTGCGCTTCAAGGTGGAGACACGACTGACGGGGAGGACCTCATGACGCTGCTGACGGTGTGGCCGGAAACCGGCCCCGAGGAGACCGTGCTGCGCACGACCGACGCCGAGGAGATCGCCACCGCGCTCAAGGAGCACGGCGTGCGCTTCAGCCGGTGGTCCGTTGTGGACGGTGTCACCGCCGAGAACGCCCTGCAGGCCTACGAGAAGGACATCGCCCGCGTCAGCGAGACGGAGGGGTACACCTACGTCGACGCGATGGAGATGACCCCGGCCGACACGGACGAGTACCGCGCGAAGGCCGTGGAGTTCCGCAACAAGTTCCTCGCCGAGCACACGCACGACGACGACGAGGACCGCTACTTCGCCCGTGGCGCAGGCGTTTTCTACCTGCACATCGGCGACAAGGTGTACGCGGTGTTCTGCACCGAGGGCGACCTGCTGAGCGTTCCGGCGAACACGACCCACTGGTTCGACATGGGCACCGAACCCGACTACGTGTCGGTCCGGTTCTTCCACGACGACGACGGGTGGATCGGCAACTTCACCGGAAGCGACATCGCGAAGAAGTTCCCGACGTTCGACGAGATTCGTTCAGGAATGTGAAAAGTTCACTCACCTGAATCTTGTGCCGGATTTCGAAACAGGTATTGATCCCTCCGCCTTCTGACCCCAAAGTGGTACAGACCACTTATCGAAGGTCGGAGGGATTCACCGTGGAAACCCCTGCGCTCCACACACGCCGCTCCGTTCTAGCCCTCGCGTTGACCGCACCCCTGATCGTGGCGCCGGCGGCTCAGGCCCTCGCTCAACCGCCGTCCGCGCAATGGGTCTCGGCGCCGTACACGTACACCGTGCAGAAGCCGCACAACCTCGCCACCAGCGCGCGCTACAAGTTCGAAGGCGGCGTCCACACGATGTGGGTGTACGACTACGACCAGCCGCACACCCCCGGCAGCCCCACGGATCCGCGCACCGAGCTCCGCTTCAACCAGGAGTACTCGAGCGGCTCGCGGGCCTGGGAGGGCGAGATCTTCATCCCGGCCGGAGTGAGCGGTCCGACCGTCGTGCAGATCCTGCGCGGCAGCCGCCCGGACGGCACGCGCGCCACCGACGTGATGCTCAACGTCGCCAACATCAACGGCGGCACCCTGCGCAAGGACAGCAATCAGGTCGTCGCGACGGGCATTTACAACAAGTGGTTCAAGATTCGTGTCGAACACACCGCGGTCGCGGGTGGCCGCGGCACCGTGAAGACCTATTACAACGGTGCCCTGAAATTGACCCACCAGGACGAGGGTCCGGCGACGCGGTACTTCAAGAACGGCGTCTACCACCACGGCAGCGGGCGTGCGGAGGCCCGTTTCCGCAACATCACCTACTGGCGCCAGTGAGCCAGGGCCTGCTCCCGTGTGCCGCGGCGGGACGCGCGGGAGCAGGCTCGCCCGTCAGTGCTCGATCGCTTTCTGCGCCAACGAGATCAGCGTCTGGTCGTCGACCCGCGTGCCGTCCCACACGGCGGTGAGGCGCGTGATCTTGCCCTGCTCGTCCAGTTCGAGGGCGTTGAGGCCGCGCGGCACCCGTCCGGTGGCGGTCCACTCGTAGCCGCCGCCCGCCGCGCTGCCGGCCACGTGCCGCACCGCGACTCCGTTGCCCGTGTACGGCAGCAGCCCGGTCGCGCTCGTGAGGTACGCGCTGATGCTGCGCGGCCCGATGATCTGCAGGTGGGCGCTGACGTCCTCGAAGACGGCGTCGTACGCGAACAGCGACGCGGCACTCTCCCCGTTGCGCAGCAGGGTGTTCAGCCGGTCGGACACCCGGCGCATCGTGCTCGCGGCGGTCTCTCCGCTCAGGGACTCCTTGAAGTCGCGGGGGAACTGGTCGTCCGGCAGCTTGGACCCGTTGAGGTTGTCCGTGCCGAAGTGGCGGCCGTCCCAGTAGTCGACCCAGCGGGTGATCCTGCCCTGCCGGTTGAAGTTCACAACACCTGCGGCGCGCATCTCCGACGGCCCGAACAGGTTGACGCTGTTGGTGAAGAACACGACCGCGCTCGTCGCGTCGCCGAGGACGCGGACGGGGGAGGACGTGCCGTCCTTCGGCCACTGCGGCATGTACTCGGCGAACAGGTCGTGCAGCTCCTGCCAGGTGTAGAACGGCCAGCCCAGGATCGCGTCGATGTAGGTCGTGTTCCGCCGGTCGAAGAACGCCATCAGCCCGTCGGGCGTCTTGCTCGACTTGGTGCGGAAGTAGTCGCTGAACCGCGCCGCCACCTCACGGGTGGCGTGCGAGGCGTCGATCACGGTGCTCACGCCCGGCACCTGCCGGACGTCGCTCGCCGTCGCCACGCCCGCCGGTAACAGCGATGTCGCCGCGAGCGCGGCGCCGCCCAGGGTCGCTCCGCGCAGCACACCGCGCCGGGACAGGGTCTCGTCGTTGCTCATTCTCGTCTCCTCTTCGGTGGCCAGATTGGCCAGGTGGCATAGCCAATTTGACGCCTACTGAAGATGACGTGTCAACCTTTTCGAGGGAACGGCAGGTTACGGCCGTGCGGTACCGTTGGTCAGGCCACTTGGCCGGTTGGCCGGAACGGGGTGACGAGGTGCCGGAAGACAGCGATCTGGCGCGCGCGTTCCAGATCGAACCGGTCAGCGCGATCGCCGACCGCGTGGCCGCGCAGGTGCAGGACTACATCGTCACCCACGACCTGGCCGAAGGCGCCCGCCTGCCCAGCGAGCGCAGGCTGGCCGAACTGGTCGGCCGCTCACGCCCCACCGTGAGCCAGGCGCTGCGCCGCCTCGCCGTCCGCGGCCTGATCGACATCCGGCCGGGCGCAGGTGCGTTCGTGCGACGCAGGCCGGACGCGGTGGTCGGCGAGAGCTTCCAGCTGATGGTCGAGCTGGCACCGGACTCGATCGACGAACTGGTGCGCCTGCGCTACCTGCTGGAACAGGGCGCGGCCGGCGACATCCTCTGCACCGGGTCCGACCTCACGGCGCTGGAACAGGCGCTGGAACGGCTGCGGCAGGCCCGCGGCTGCGCGTCGGAGTGGATCTCCGCCGACACGAACTTCCACGTCGAGCTCGTCCGCCTGGCCGGAAACCGCTACCTGACCAGCCTCTTCGAGAGCGCGCACGGAGCCGTCGCCGGCAAGGCCTACGACCGGTGGATCGCCGCCGACGAACTGCCCTGGTGGTTGCGGGGCGAGGAGTTCGAGAAGCAGATAGCCCTGCACGAACCCATGTTCACCGCACTGCGCGAGGGGAACCGCGACGCGTTGCTGGTCGCGTTGAAGACACACCAGGAAGCACTGCTCACGCACCTGGCGTGAGCCACTGAGCCTGCTCGGCGCCGTACGCCTCGTAGCGCTCGCCCTCGACGAAGCCCAGCTTCGCCAGCAGGCGCATCGAGGCGGTGTTGGCGACCTGCGTGTCGCTCGTCAGCGGTACGTCGGGGTGCGCGGTGGCGTACCAGTCGAGCGCCGCCGCACACGCCTCGTACGCGTAACCCTTGCCCCACGCGGAGGGCAGGAACAGAGACCCCAGCTCGCGGCCGCCGTCGACCGGGTCGAACGTGACCATGCCGATCATCTCGCCGTCCAGCGCGACGACGAAGAAGCCGTGGCGCCGGCCGGGAATCTCGGGAGCCGTGCGCTCGACCTCGTCCCGAGGCTGGGCGCCCCCGATGTAGGTGCCCACCTCGGGCGACGAGAACAGCTCCACGAACGCCGGCCGGTCGCGCGCCTCCGACTCGCGCAGCACGAGCCGTTCGGTCCTGATCGGGACGGGTGGCCACGCGGCGGGATCGGTCACGACTCCCACCCTAGAGTGACCCGCATGGACTCACGGGTGGCGGTGGCCTCGCTCGGCGGCACGATCACGATGACCGGCTCCGGCGCGGTGGCGCCGACCCTCGGCGCCGCGGATCTGGTCGCCGGCCTCGAAGTCGGCGAGATCGCCACCCTGGCCACGATCCCCGGCGCCTCACTGACGTTCACGACCCTCCTCGAAGCCTTCGACTGGGCTCACGAGCAGGTCCGGGACGGCGCGCGGGGCGTCGTGATCATCCAGGGCACCGACACCCTCGAGGAGACCGCGTACTTCTTCGACTGCCTGTGGCCGCACGACGAACCCGTCGTCGTCACCGGCGCGATGCGGCACCCCGGCCTGCCCGGCGCGGACGGCCCCGCCAACCTCGCCGCCGCCGTGTCCGTTGCGGCGGCTCAGAACTCACGCGGGCGCGGCGCGTTGCTCGTGCTCAACGACGAGGTCCACGCCGCGCGCTGGGTCCGCAAGGCGCACAGCAGCCTGATGAACGCCTTCCAGTCGTTCCCCGGACCAGCCGGCCTCGTCGTCGAGGGCACCCCGCGGTACTTCCACCCCGCACACCGGTTCCCCGCCCTGTCACGACCGGACGCGGTTCCGGCCGTGCCGCTCATCGAGGCCACTGTGGACGATGACGGGTCGATCCTCGACTGGCTCAACGTCGAGGGCGTCGTGGTCGCGGCGACGGGCGTGGGCCACGTGTCGGCGGGCATGGCCGAGGCGATCTCCCGCGCCCGGTTCCCCGTCGTGGTCGCGAGCAGGACCGGCGCGGGAACGACGTTCAGCGGCACCTACGGGTTCGTCGGCTCCGAGTCGGACCTGATCAAGCGCGGCGCGGTCATGGCCGGCTGGTTGTGCCCCCGCAAGGCCCGCGTGCTGCTGCGGCTCGCTATCGGCGCTATGCACCCTATCGACGACGTTTTCGCAGCTCGTGGCGGTGTTTTCTAGCTCTTTTTCACCCGAACGAGCCAGTGGCATGGACCGAATCCAAGCCATAGCGTCGATCGGTATGACCGCGATCATTTCCACCCCGTACAGCCGGGATCTCGGTGACGAGCTACGCCACCTGAGGGAGACGTCCACGCAGTTCAACGGCCGTGCGATGGCTGTCCAACTGGGGTGGGACCCGAGCAAGGTGTCCGACATCGAGCTCGGCAAGGTGCGGGCGAGCGAGGTCGACCTCGTGCAGTACCTGGCGACGTGCGGCAAGGACATCAACTTCGCCAACGAGTTCCGCAGCCGCTACTACAACGCCTTTGACCTCTTCTTCGCCCAGGTGCCGGACAACGTGCGCACACTCGCGATGGTCGAGGCGATGGCCACGAAGATCACGTCCTACGACATCCTCACCATTCACGGCCTCATACAGGCAGAGGGCTACGCGCGACAGCTGTTCGTGGACTCGTACGTCGAGGCGCCTGAGGACATCACGGCGCTGGTCCAGGCACGCACCGACCGGCAAACGATCATGAGGCGGCACAACCGCCCCGAATGCCTGTTCTACGTACACGAACTGGCCTTGCGGATGCGGCTGGGTGACGCGCAGGTCCGCGAAGATCAGTACCTACGACTTCTCTTCAACACCCACATACTCCGGGTTGTGCCTGCGCACGTCACTGCCTTCCGGTCTGCTGCCACGCTGTACGAGTTCGGCAAGGCATCGCCGGTGGTGTACACCGAGTCCGACACAGCTCAGGTGTATGCCCAAGACAGCGTTGCCGTCGCGCGGACCACGAGGCTCTTCCAGCGGCTGGATGCTGTTGCCTTGGATGCGGAACAATCGAAGCGAAAGCTGGCGGAGTACGTCAGCGGACTTCGAGAGGACCTCCATGACGGCGGAACGGACCTGGCGTAAGAGCACCTACAGCAACGGTGGCACCCCGGAAAGCTGCGTGGAGGTGTCGCTGGCCCACAACACACTGGTCCGGGACACGAAGAACGCGAGCGGTCCCGCACTCGCGTTCTCCACCTCTGCCTGGCGCGCCCTGCTCAACTCGCTCTGACCACAGAAGTGTCCGCGGTCTCCACGGTCACCCGCACCGTCTGCGGCGCGAGCGACTGCAGGTACTGCGCGTGGTCCGACCCGAGCGTGTCGCTGAACGCGATGAACGACAGCCGCGGCATCTCGAACGCGGTGGTGGCGCAGAAGTCCTCCAGGCGGTCGAACCCGCGCCGGATGCCGGTGGCGTCCAACCCGAACACGGCGTGCGACGAGAGCTTCGCGGCGCCGATGTCGAGCAGGTGCAACGCGTGCATGGCGTGCGTGAACGCCATGGCGCACACCTCGATGCGCGAGCACGAAAGCAGGAGCGTGCGCACCATCGACGGGTGCAGCGACTTGCCGGACGTGCGGAGGACGACGTCGATGCCGGCGGCGCGGAACTGCTCGACGATCTCGAACAGGCCGGGCACGCCGAGCGGCTCGCCGCCTCCCAAAGTCACGGTCTCGGGGCGCATCGAGATGAGCGCCTTGGCGATGTGCAGCATGCGGTCGTGGCTGAGTCGCGCGTGTGCGACGTCCCAGGTGATGTCCATCGGGCCCCCTTCGGCGGAAAGCCGATCCAATCGGGGGCGTGGTCCCGTCGTCAGGTGACCGGTGTCCCGAATCAGGAGGGACTTCCGAGTCCCGCCTCCCGCGCGCGCACGATGGCCTGGGCTCGGTCGGCCACCTGGAGCTTGGTGAAGATCGCGGACACGCGGTTGCGGACCGTCTTGCCGGACAACGAGAGCCGGAACGCGATCGACGGGTTGTCCATGCCCGTCGCCATCAGTTCCAGCACGTCCCGTTCGCGGTCGGTGAGCTGGGGGAACGCCACGACCTTCGACGACGAGATCGCGGTGAAGTAGCCCATCATGCGCTGCGCGATGGTGGCGCTGAAGATCGCCTCGCCGGCTCCTATGGCCTGCACGGCGCGCACGATCTCGTCGTCGTCGGTCGTCTTCACGAGGTAACCGCGCGCGCCGGCCTTCATGGCCGCGAAGACCAACTCGTCGTCCTCGTGCATGGTCAGGACGAGGACGCCCACGGACGGCAGCACTTCCAGGATCTGCTTGGCCGCCTCGACGCCGCCGAGCACCGGCATGTGCAGGTCCATCACGACGACGTCCGGTTCGAGGTCGAGGACGACGCGCACGGCCTCGGCGCCGTCGGCCGCGTCGCCGACGACCTCGAGGCCGTCCTCCCCGTCCAGCAACGCCTTCAGCCCGCGGCGGAACACCGGGTGGTCGTCCGCGATCACCACTCGCGTCACTGGGCCTCCAACGGGATCCGCGCCACCACCCGAGTCCCGTGTGGTTGAGCAGGTCCCACTGTGCACGATCCACCCAGTTCGGCGCACCGTTCTCGCATCGAATCCAGCCCCACACCCGGCTTGGAATCCGCCGCGACGCCCCGTCCGTCGTCCACGATCTCCACGACCAGATCACCGTCCGCGCGCACGGTGATCACACAACGAGAAGCACCGGAATGCCTGGCGGTGTTGGTCAACGCCTCCGCGACGATCCGGTAGGCCGCGACCTCGACGGCCGCGGACAGGCCCTCGATCGGTTCGGCCTCCACCTCGACGCGCAGGTCGCCGTTGAACCGCGCCGCCTCGTCCCGCACGGCCAGGGCCAGACCCTGGTCGAGGATCGGCGGCCGCAGCCCGTCCACGAGGCTGCGCACCTCGACGGCCGTCGTGTCGACGTCGCCGAGCACCGGGTCCAGCACGTCGCCCAACGACCGGCGCAACGCCTTGAGCTGCAACCGGATGCCGACCAACGCGGGTCCGACGCCGTCGTGCAGGTCGCGCCGCAACCGCAGCCGTTCTTCTTCGCGCGCCCGCACGAGCCGTTCACGCGCCAACTGCAGATCGGCGGTCAGCTTGATCGACTGCGCGGCCGGCGCGGTCGACCGCGCCAGGTCCACCAGCAGGCTCAGCTCGCGGTCGCTCAGTCGTTCGTCGGGCGCCCGCGGCTCCACGACGAGGTCGCCGACCTGCGTTCCCCGGTACGTCATGGGGAACCGGAGCTGCGGCCATCCACGACTGCGCCCGTGCTCGGCCAGCACCGACCCACCGCGAATCGCCACGTACGGCAGCTTCAACGACTCGGCCACCGTGGCCGCCACGGTCGGCAGCACGTCCTGCGAGCTTTCGAGCTTCTCGCTCAGCAACGACAGGGCGGCGTGCGGATCAGAACGTTGCCCGAACAGCCACAGGTCCAGCCTGCGCTGCACCCACGAACGGATCGGCGCGAACGCGAGCCCCGCCGCCACGACCCCGATGACCTCGGCGTCGTTGGTGAACAACTGTCCCGCCCCGACCATCACGCCGAGGTAGACCAGCAGCAGCACGACCGTCAACGAGCCGTAGAGCAACGACCGGTGGATGAGCAGGCTGATGTCGTACAGGCCATAACGGACGATGGCGATCACTGCCGCCGCAGGAAACGCCAACACACCAACGACCCATGCGACGTGTCCGTCCGTGGTCTCCACCACGGTCGCCACGCCGGCCAACGTCAGCAACGCGAACGCCCACACGAGCAAGCGGCGTTCGTCCCCTTCAGCCCTCCGCCACCGCAGAGCCAAGGACACCACCGCCGCGATCACCGCGACCCCGGCCGCCAGCACCGAGACCAGCGTGATCGTCTTCGCGAGCCCGCCGCCACCGGACTGCCAGAACGACGCGGGATCGCCCCACGACGCCCAGGCGATCCCGATCGTCCCGAAGAGAGCGCTGAACAACGAAGCACCGATGGCGATCCACCACCGGTTGCTCAACGGCCTGCCGTTCGGGAAGACCAGGGCCACCGCGGGCAGCAACGCGTACGTGGGCCACCAGACCCACGCCTCGACCCACCGGGCGGGGTGGTCGGCCGGCTGGCCCGCGACCGCGACGGCGATCCCGCCGAACACGCCCATGACCAGCAGCAGCCACCCGACGGGCGACCTGCGGACGTGGCCGATCACCCGCACCCCGAGCAGGGTGCAGGCGAACGCGACCAGCCAGTTCCGCGGATGCGAAACGGTGCCGGTGACCACCGTGTGCACGACGGCGTAGAGCACACAGATGGCCACCAGAGCACCAATGACCCGGGCGAGGGTTACCTCGCGCCGGGTCAGTCGCTGAGCCAGTGCCACAGGTTGTGGAACGGAGAACCGGCGTCCTGAGTGGTGAGACCTCCGGGCCAGCCCTGGAAGGTCATGACGCGCTGGCGGATCTCCTCCACCGTCATCGGCTTGGACTCTTTGTGGACGTGGTTGAAATCGACGTCCCCAGGCGGCGCGTTCATAGCGCGCGCCTGGAGCTCCGCGTACCAGGCGAGGAGCTCTTCGTCGGACATGTGCGAAAAGTACGGCGGTACTTCGACGTTCTGCCGGGACTTCGACATGCCTGGAAGGAGTCAGGGGCACTCGTCTGGATACACGAGTGCCCCGAACTTCTGAGAACTTTCTCGGATCAGGTCACGGCAGGACCTGGATCTTGCGTCCCACACCCGCCTTGAACTGGTCCAACGCCGCCGCGTAGCCGTCCAGCGGCACCCTGTCACTGATGAAGATCTCGGGGTCGAGTACTCCGGTCGCGAACAGATCCGCCGCCCGTTCGAACGAGTGCAGCACCGCCATCGAGCCGGTGATGGTGATCTCCTGGTTGTAGATCTTGTACGGCTCGATGGTGACCCGCGCGGAGTAGTCCGAGACACCGAACTGGAGGAACGTCCCTCCCTTCGCGACCCGGTTGATGCCGTCCTGGATGGCCTTCTCGTTGCCCGTGGCGTCGATGACGAGGTCCCAGCCCTGCGGCCGGTCCAGTTCGTCCGCCGAGGTGGCCACCGAGGTGACGCCGAGCTGGACGGCGGTCTTCAGGCGCTCCTCGTTGAGGTCCACGACCTCGATCGACGACGCGCCGGTCAGCTTGCCGAGCTGCAGCATCATCAGGCCCATCGTGCCCGAGCCGTAGATCAGCACCCGCTGCGCCATCTTCGACTTCAGCACGTCGTAGCCGCGCACCGCGCAGGACAGCGGTTCGATCAGCGCCGCGTCCTCCAGCCGCACGTGGTCGGGCAGCTTGACGCAGTTCGCGACGGGCGCCACCGCGAACTCCGCCGCGCCACCGGCCGTCGTGACACCGATGGCGGCCCAGCGCTCGCAGAGGTTGTTCATGCCGTTGCGGCACATCCGGCACTCGAAGCAGTAGAGCGACGGGTCGACGGCCACGCGGTCGCCGACCTGCACCTCGTTCACCTGCGAGCCGATCTCGACGATCGTGCCCGCGAACTCGTGGCCCGGCACGACCGGCAGGGTGGGAGCGAACTCGCCCTGGAGGATGTGCAGATCGGTACCGCAGAGACCGCAGGCAGCCACGTCCACGACGACTTCGCGCGGACCGCACTTGGGATCGTCCACAGTGGTCACCTCGACGGACCCGACGCCCGTGATCACTGCTGCTTTCACTTGACCGCTCCCAACGAAAGGCCCTGGACGAGCTTGTCCTGGGCGGCGAACCCGGCGATGAGCACCGGCAGAGAAACCACGACCGCGGCCGCGCACACCTTCGCCAGGAACAGGCCCTGGGAGGTGACGAACCCGGTGAGGTACACGGGGGCGGTACCGGCGACGACACCGGTCAGCACCCGTGCGAAGAGCAGCTCGTTCCAGCTGAAGATGAAGCAGATCAACGCCGTCGCGGCGATGCCCGGCATGGCGATCGGCGCGACCACCCGGCGCAGGATCGTGATCAGCCCGGCGCCGTCGATGGAGGCGGCCTCCAGGATCTCCTTCGGCACCTCGGACAGGAACGAGCGCATGAGCCACACCGCGATCGGCAGGTTCATCGAGCAGTACAGCAGCGTGAGGAACGAGATGTTGTCGAGCATCCCGGAGAACTGCGCGATCAGGTAGATCGGCAGCAGCGCCGCGACGACCGGCATCATCTTGGTGGAGAGGAAGAAGAACAGGACGTCCGTCCACTTCTCCACCGGCTTGATCGACAACGCGTACGCGGCCGGGATCGCCAGCAGCAGCACGATGATCGTCGACCCGATCGAGGCGCTGAACGAGTTGATCAGCGGCGGCCACGCGCCGGAGTCGAAGAACTCCGCGTAGCCGTCGAACGTGATCGGAGCCAGCACCGACGGCGGGTTGGTGGCCGCGTCCGTCTCACTGTGCAGCGAGGTCAGGAACATCCAGGCCACCGGAGCGAAGAAGACGATGCCCGCGAGCCAGGCGAGCACACCCCAGCCGTGTTTGACCAGTCGGGCGGTCATCGCTTCTCCTCCTTGAACAACGAGGACACCGTGCGCAGCGCGAACGTCGCGATGATGATCGACCCCGCCACCACGATGACGCCGGCCGCGGAGGCCTCGCCGTACTCGTGGGCCTGGTAGAAGGTCTGGTAGATCATGTACGGCAGGTTCGCCGTGCCCAGACCGCCGGACGTGATGGTGAAGACCGCGTCGAAGTTCTGCACGATGTAGATCGACCCGAGCAGTCCGCCGAGCTCCAGGTACTGGCGCAGGTGCGGGAACGTCAGGTAGCGGAAGATCTGGAACGACGACGCGCCGTCGATCGTGGCCGCCTCGACGGGTTCGATCGGCTTGGACTGCAACCCGGCCAGCAGGATCAGCATCATGAACGGCGTCCACTGCCACACCAGCGACAGCACGACCGCGCTCATCGGCATGTTGGAGATCCAGTCCGGCTGGGCGTCGAAGCCCAGCCAGTTCAGGATTCCGTTGAACAGGCCGTACTCCGGGTTGTAGAGCACGTGCTTCCAGATCAGCGCCGCCGCCACCGGAACCACGAGGAACGGCGCGATGAGCATGGTGCGCACGAACCCGCGGCCCCGGAACTTCTTGTCCAGCAACAACGCGAGGCCCAGCCCGAGGATCAGGCTGATCAGCACGACCGACGCGGTGAGCACGATCGTGTTGACGACCGAGGACCGCAGGTCCGGGTCCGTGAAGACGTTGATGTAGTTGTCGAACCCGGCGAACCCGCGGTTGGTGGGGTCGAGCGAGTTCCACTTCATGAACGAGATGACGAGCGTCGCGACGAACGGCAGCTGCGTCACGATGATCAGGAAGATGAGCGCGGGCAGCAGGGGAGCCCGCCGCGCCCACTTCGAGTAGCCCTTGCGGGGGACGGGGGGCGGCCGGTTGTCCACCGGCCGCTCCTCACGCGTCAGGACTGCCATGTCACTGTCCCTTGTACTTCGCCGCGACCTTCTCGGCGAGCCCCTGACCGTTGTTCAGCGCGTCGTCCACGGACGTCGCCCCCGCGATGGCGGAGCTGATCTGCTGCGACACCTGGGTTCCGAGGTCGGTGAACTCGGGGATGCCGACGAACTGGATGCCGGGCGCCGGGCGCGGCTGCACACCGGGGTCGTTCGGCTTCGCGCCCTTGATGGCTGCCTCAGCGGCGGCCGCGAACGAGCCGGAGGACTGCTTGTACTCGGCGCGCTGGTAGGTCGAGGAACGCTTGCCGTCCGGCACCTTCGACCAGCCGAGGGTCTTGCCCGCGAGCTCCTCGTAGCCCTTGCCCGAGGCCCACGAGATGAACTTCCAGGCGTTCTCCTGCTTCTTCGACGCCTTCTGGATGCCGAACGCCCAGGTGTAGAGCCAGCTGGAGGTGTCGGTCTTCACGACCGGCGCCTGGGTGAAGCCGAGCTTGCCCTTGACCGGCGAGTCGTCGGCTTCGAGCAGGCCGGCGGCGACCGTGGCGTCGTACCACATCGCGACCTTGCCCTGCGTCATGTTGTTGAGGCACTCGGCGAAACCGGCCTGCGGGGCGCCCGCCTCACCGTAGTTGCGGACCAGGTCCACGTAGAACTTGGTGGCCTCCTTGAACTCCGGCGCGTTGACCTGCGCCTGCCAGTCCTTGGTGAACCACGTGCCGCCGAAGGTGTTCACGACCGTCGTGAGCGGAGCCATGACCTGGCCCCAGCCCGGCTGGCCGCGCAGGCAGATGCCGCGGACCTCGGGGGTGGCGACCTTCGCGGCGGCGTCGGCGACCTGCTGCCAGGTCGGCTTGTCCGGCAGGGTGACGCCCTTCTCGGCGAAGATGTCCTTGCGGTACATGAGGAACGACGACTCGCCGTAGAACGGCTGCGCGTACACCTTGCCGTCGGCGGCGGTCAGCGACTGCCGGATCGGCTCGAGGATGTCGGCCTGGTCGAACGCGCTGTCCTTGGACACGAAGTCGTCCATCGGCGCGAGCCAGCCGTTCTTGGCGTACATCGGCGTCTCGTAGTTGGAGATCGTGGCGACGTCGTACTGCCCGGCCTGGCTGGAGAAGTCCTGGCTGATCTTGTCGCGGACGTCGTTCTCCGGCAGCACGGTGAAGTTCACCTTGATGCCCGTGTCCTTGGTGAAGTTGTCCGCGGTGAGCTTCTGCAGGTCCTGCATCTGCGGGTTGTTCACCATCAGGACGTTCACCGAGTTCTCACCACCGCCTCCGCCTCCCGCGCCCGAGCAGGCGGATGCGAGCAGCAACACCGCGGTGGCGGCTCCGAGTGTGCGAATCGACGACATCGTCGGTTCCTTTCAAGGGTTTTCGGGCGCGTTGAAGACGGGGGATGTCGCGCCCGAGAGGGGAGGGCAGCAGATCAGGCTCTGACGACCTTGGGGCCGAGCAACGTGTACCGGTGGGCCTCGTGCGCGGTGAGGCCGCTGTCGGTGACGATCGCCTCCAGATCGGAGACCTCGGCGAACCGGTGGAAGCTGGAGACGCCGAACTTCGTGTGCGTCCCGACGAAGATCTTTCTGCGGGACGCGCTGAGCGCCTTGGCCTTCACCGCGCCGACCGCCGGGTCGGGTGTGGTCAGACCGTGCTCGCGGGAGATGCCGTTCGCTCCGATGTAGGCGAGGTCGATGACCATCTCGCCGAGCATCCTCGTGGTCCAGTGGTCCACAGTGGCCAGTGTGTGGCCCCTGACGCGACCGCCCAGCAGCAGGACGGTGCACGACGGGTGCTCGGACATCGCCGCCGCGGTCGGCAGCGACGCGGTGATGATCGTGAGCGGGTTGGTGGTGGGCAACGCCTCCGCGACGAGCTGCGGCGTGTAGCCCTCGTCGATGAAGACCGTCTCGGCGTCGTCGAGCCGTTCGGCGGCGGCCTTCGCGATCCGCCGCTTCTCCGGGACGTGCGACCCGGCGCGGAACCGGAGTCCTGTCTCGAAGCCGGCGCTCTCGACCGGGACACCACCACCGTGCGTGCGGCGCACCAGACCGTGCTCGTCGAGCACGCGCAGGTCGCGCCTGACCGTTTCGGGCGCGACGCGCAGTTCCTGCGCCATCTCCACCACGTCGACGCGGCCGTCGGCGCGGGCCCTGGCCAGGATGCGGCGCTTGCGTTCCTCGGCTCGCATGTCACCTGCCCATTCGGCTCTCGGCTTGCCCGTTCGGGCCGTGCATAGATGAAACACCCTCGAAACATTGTGGTGGGCACCACAACTGGGTGAGATCCTGCCCGATTTTCGCCCGTCTCGCCGTGTGTGACGACTCGTTCACGCAGGTCGACCAGAATGGGCATGCCCGGATTGGCGGGTTCGCGTGCCCGGATGGCCCCCAGGTCGTTGCTCAAACCGGGGGAACCGGGCGCATCGGATTCCAGTCGAACACCCAGTAGACGAGGGGACGACACGCATGAAATGGGTTGCCGGTCTGTTCGCCCTGGCGATCTTGGCCGGCGGTGTCCTGCTGGGACTGACGGGCTTCACGAAGTTCGATCCGGCGGCGGGCACGAAACCGGTGGCGGACTCCGGTGTGGCTCGGGTGACCGAGTGCACGGGCAGCGGCCCGGTCGGCAGGTACGGCTTCGGCAGCTGGTGGATCTGCCAGGCCGATGTGGAGTGGAAGAGCGGGAGCACGACGCGGGTGACGGCCGAACCCGGCCAGCTCACGCCGTCCGACAAGGGTTCCGACGTGCCGGTGGTGCAGCGGGGCGAGGGCAAGGTCCGCAACGGCGCGGGCAACCCGCCGGTCTACCGGGCCGACTTCGAGCCGAGCGTCGTGCTGGGCATCGGGTCGGTGCTTGGAGGACTCGCGATCGGTGGGATCGGGGCGCTGGCCGTTCTGGGCACGGTGGCTTCCCGTCGTAAGAAGGCACAGGAGAGGGACTTCTAGATGAATCCGGCAGCAGCTGATCCCGACGCGATGATGCGTCAGTGGAACGAGCAGATCCAGGCCAAGCTCAAGCAGGCCGACGAGATGAAGCAGGTCGCGAACGCGGTGTCGGTGACACAGCGCTCGTCTGACGGCTCGGTGTCCGTCACGGTCGACCAGAACGGCATCGTCTCGGTCCTGGACCTGACCGACGCGGCGTTGCGCAAGCAGCCCGCGCAGCTGTCGGCCGAGATCCTCGGCGCGATGCGCACGGCTCAGGCGCAGATCGCGGCCAGGATGCAGGAGGTCATGGCGCCGATCATCGGTGAGGACTCCGCGACCATGGACGCGCTGATGGGCGGCTACCACGAGCGCTTCCCGGAGCCTCCGCCCGAGGACCCCGCCGCGCAGCCGCGTCCGACCGGCCCCTCCGATGACGACGACTTCGGCGGGCACAACTTCGCCCGTGACAACAAGGGCTGGTGAATCGTGACCGCAGCGGGGTTCAACGTCCAGACGCAGGCGATGCGTGATCACGCTCGCCGCCTGGACGGCATCGTGAAGCAGATCGAGACCGCCCAGCAGGCCATCGGGCAAGCCCGCATCAACGGCGCCAACGCGTACGGGATCCTGTGCAGCCCGTTGCTGGAGCCGATCATGGGCACCATCGAGGCGGCCGGTACCGGCGCCGTGAACACCGCGCACGGCGTCGTCGACGCCACTGTGGACGGTGTCAACGGGATGGCCGACGCGTACGACAACGTCGACCAGGCGCTCGGCGGCAACTTCAAGAAGATCGTCGAGAAGCTGGGGGAGCTGACCTCATGACCGCACCCAACCCGTTGGTGGCCAGGGCCCCCGACGCCCCCGGCGCACTCGCCGGGCTGAACCTGGTCGAGCCCGCGGCGGACGCGGTCTCGGCGATCCAGCGCGGTGACTGGGCGGAGGCGGGCATCAACGTCCTCGGCGCGGGCATCGACGCGCTGGGATTCCTGACCGACCCGTTCGGCACGCTGCTGTCGTCGGCGTTCGCGTGGTTCATCGAGCACGTCGAGCCGTTGAAGTCGATGCTCGACTCGCTCGCGGGCAACCCCGGAGTGATCAACCAGAACGCCGCCACCTGGGGCAACGTCGGTGATCACCTCAAGCGGGCCGGCGAGGACATGTCCCGCCTGGTCGACACCGACACCGCCGCGTGGCGGGGTGCGGCGATCGACGCCTACACCGCGGTGGCGAAGGCCGAGGCGACCGGGGTGAAGGCCGCCGGGCTCGCCGCCGAGGGCGTCGGCGCCGCGCTGACCGGCGCCGGGGTGGCCGTCGCGACCGTCCGCACGATCGTCCGCGACCTGATCTCGATGGCGATGAGCGAGCTGGTGCAGGCGCTGATCCGGTGGGCGGCGGCCGCGTTGCTCACGGTCGGGCTGGCGACGCCGGGCATCATCGCGGACGGCATCCGGCTGATCATGAAGTGGGCCAAGAAGGTCTCGGACTGGCTCGACAAGGTGATCAAGACGATCCGGAACCTGTCGAAGGTCGTCAACAAGATCTTCGAGGTCCTGGAGAAGTGCAAGACCGGTCTGGCGGCGATCATGCCGAAGGGTGCGGCCGACGCCATCGTGGACACCACCGCGATCGGCATCGCGAAGAACCTGCCCACCGAGGCCGCGAAAGCCGACGACTCGCCGTACGCGACGCGTTGAAGCTCGACGAGTTGAGGGTCGGGGGCGGCTTTCGCGCCACCCCCGACCCTCGTCCACCCCAGGAACTCCCGCTACTTCAGCCAGGCCGCCGCGTCACCGGGCAGCTTGCCGTCCACCAGCGGGATGCTTGACAACGTTGGCACGCCCGGCAGTTCGATGGGCGCGTCCGACAGGTTGACGACGCACGTGGTGTCGCCGCGCTTGAACGCCAGCACGTTCTCGCCGAGGTCGAGCCACTCCAGGTCGCCGTCGACACCGCGGCGGTGCGCGAACACCTGGCGGTACAGGGCGAGCATCGAGTCCGGGTCGTCCTGCTGGGCCGACACCGAGAAGTCCTGCCAGTTAGCCGGTTGCGGCAGCCAGCTAGGACCGTCCTCAGTGGACCAGGGGAGCGGCACGCGGCAGCCGTCACGACCCCGGTCGGTGAAGCCCGAGCGGTGCCACACCGGGTCCTCGCGCAGCTCGTCCGGCAGGTCCTCGACCTCCCAGAGGCCCAGCTCCTCGCCCTGGTAGACGTAGACGCCGCCGGGCAGCGCGGCCGTGAGCATGATCGCCGCACGGGCCCTGCGCGTGCCCAGGTCGAAGTCGGTCGGGGCGCCGTGCTGCCGGTCCGCGAAGGAGAACCCGGTCTTCTCACGGCCGTAACGGGTCACGTGCCGCGTGACGTCGTGGTTGGACAGCACCCAGGTCGGGGGAGCGCCGACGGGTTCGTGCGCGGCGAGCGTGCTGTCGACGACCTTGCGCAGCTCGTCGGCGTTCCACGGGCAGCACAGGAAGTCGAAGTTGAACGCTGAGTGCATCTCGTCTTGCCTGAGGTACCGCGCGAACCGGACCGGGTCCGGCAGCCACATCTCGCCGACGAGGATGCGGTCGCCGTCGTACTCGTCCACGATCTGGCGCCAGCGCCGGTAGATCTCGTGCACGCCGTCCTGGTCGGAGTAGGGGAGATCCGCGTTCGGCTTGCTGAAGTCCTTGACCAGGCCGTCGGCGACGTCGATGCGGAAGCCGTCCACACCGCGGTCGAGCCAGAACCGCAGGATGTCCTCGAACTCGTCGTGGACGACCTGGTTCTCCCAGTTGAAGTCCGGCTGCTCAGCCGCGTAGAGGTGCAGGTACCAGCGACCGTCCTCCAGCCTGCTCCAGGCGGGACCGCCGAAGCGCGACTGCCAGTCGTTCGGGAGCTCCTCGGTGTCGCGGACGTGGAAGCGATCCCACAGACCGTCCTTGAACCACGGGTGCTGGTCGCTGCTGTGGTTCGGGACCAGGTCGATGATGATCCGGATGCCCAGGCCGTGCGCGTCCGCGATGAGCTTCTCGGCGTCGGCGAGCGAGCCGAAGACCGGTTCGATGTCGCGGTAGTCGGCCACGTCGTAGCCGCCGTCGGCGAGCGGGCTCGGGTACCACGGGTTGAGCCAGATCGCGTCGAAGCCGAGGCTCGCGATGTGCTGGAGCTTGGCGCGGAGGCCGGCGATGTCGCCGATGCCGTCCCCGTTGCCGTCCGCGAAGCTGCGCAGATAGACCTGGTAGATGGAAGCGTTCCGCCACCAACTCATCTGGTGTCCTTTCACCCTTTGACGCCGCCCGCGGTGAGCCCCGCGAGGATGTGCCGCTGGAACGCCAGGAACAGCGCCACCATCGGCAGGCTCGCCAGCACGAGGCCCGCGAGCAGGAGGTTGATCGGTGTGTCCGGCGCGAAGCGTTGAAGCGCGACGCTGAGCGTCTGCTTCGCCGGATCGGGGAACACGAGCAGCGGCCAGATGAAGTCCTTCCACGCCGCCACGACCGCGAAGATCGAGACGACGGCGAGGATGGGGCGCGAGATCGGCAGCACGATGCGGACGAGGGTCGTCCACGTGTTGGCGCCGTCGATCCTGGCCGCTTCGAGGAGCTCTTCCGGGATCTGGTCGAAGAAGCGCTTGAGCAGGTAGACGTTCAGCGCGTTCGCCGCGGCCGGCAGCCAGATGCCCGCCGGGTTGTTCAGCAGGTCGAGGTCGGTGAGCGTGAGGTAGACGGGGACCAGCACGGCCGTCGACGGCAGCATCAGCGTCGCGAGCATCAGGCCCATGATCGCGTTGCCGAAGATCGGCCGGAGCTTGCTCAGCGCGTAGGCCGCCGGGACGATCACGGCCATCTGCACGGCCCACGCGCCGAGCGCGACGACGAGCGTGTTGAGGAAGAACTTGCCGAGCTCCATGTAGTTCCAGGCCTCGGCGTACGCGCCCGGTTCCCAGGTCTGCGGCAGGATCGTGGGCGGCTGCTGGGCGAGTTCGGCCGGTGGCTTGAACGCGCCGAGCAGCACCCAGACGAGCGGGAGCAGGAACGCGGCGGTGAACAGGACCAGCGTGCCGACGAGAACGACCCAGTAGAGCGGGCCGGTGCCCCTGGTGAGAGTCCTCATGCGTCGGCCTTCTTCGTGATCTTGAGGTAGAGGAAGGAGAAGACGCCCAGCACCGCGAAGAGGATGAGGCTCAGCGCGCTCGCGGTGCCGAAGTCGTTGTAGTAGAAGGCGTAGCGGTACAGCAGGAGCAGCACGGTGACCGTGGACTCCTCAGGGCCGCCGCCGGTCATGATGAACGGCTCGGTGAAGATCTGCATGGTCGCGACGACCTGGAGCAGCAACAGCATCAGGATCACGAACTTGGTCTGCGGGATCGTGACGTGCCAGACCTTCTTGAAGATCCCGGCGCCGTCCAGGTCCGCGGCCTCGTACAGCTCACCGGGGATGGTCTGCAACGCCGCCAGGTAGATCAGCGTCGCGCTGCCCATGTTCGCCCAGGTGATCACCAGGACGAGGCTGATCATGCTGGTGCTCGCCGAGTCGAGCCACTGCAGCGTCGGCAGGTTCAGTCCTCTGAGGACCGAGTTGAACAGGCCGGGTCCCGGGTCGTAGAACCACTTCCACAGCAGGGCCGTGACGACCGGCGGGAGCATCACCGGTAGGTAGACCAGCAGGCGGAAGTAGCCCTTGGCGTGCCGCAGTTCGTTGAGCACGACGGCCGTGAGGAACGGGACGCCGAAGCCGAGCAGCAGCGCCAGGAGCGTGAAGTACAAGGTGTTGCGCCACGCCACCCCGAACAGCGGGTCGGCGAAGAGTCGTTCGAAGTTCTCCCAGCCGACCCAGTCGGGACTCGTGACGAAGTTGACCTGCTGGAAGCTCAGGACCACCCCGCGCACGATCGGCCACCAGGAGAAGATCGCGAAGACGACCAGCGCGAGGCTCAGGAAGCCGTACGCGGTGACGTGGCGCCGCACTTACTTCACCTGCGCAAGAACTGCGTTGACCTTGGTCTCGGCGTCCTTGAGCAGTGCCGCGTGGTCAGCGTCCTTGTTGGTGAGCACCGCCTGCACGACGGTGTCGAGGATCGCGTAGACCTGCTGCGCCTGCGGCGGTTCCAGTGAGCCCTTGGTCTTCTCCGAACCGTCCACATAGGCCTGGAAGTTCTTCACCGGCATGGTGGCGTACTTGGCCTTCAGGTCTTCCTGCTTGGAGCGCGGCTCGCCGGTCCAGATGTCGGCGATCGGCGGGATCGGCAGGCCGACGGGCTGGCCGCGGTCCTTGTACTTCTGCAGGTTGCCTTCGAGGCGGTCCGGGTTCAGGTACTTCCACTGGATCCACTTCAGGCCGGCCTTGATCTTGTCGGGCGTGGCCGTCGGGTTGATCATGTAGCCCTCGCCGCCGAGCAGGGTGCCCTTCTGCTCCGGGATCGCGGCCAGGCCGTAGTCGTCGTACTTGCCCTTGAACTGGTTGACGATCGCGGCGACGTTGTCCGGCGCGGCCAGGTACATGCCGAGCTGCCCGGCGCCCATCATGTTCTGCACGTCGCCGATCTCCAGGAGCTGCTTCTCGCCCATGGAGTTGTCGTCCCAGCGCATCTCCTTGAGCCTGCGCAGGACTTCCTTGCCCTTGTCGTTGTTGAAGTCGGCCACGAACTTGTCGCCGTCCTTCTTGGCGATGTCACCGCCGACGGACTTCATCCACGTCGTGAAGTGCCAGCCGCCCTGGTTGCTCTTGCTGTACTCGGCGAACCCGGTGACCCCGGCGTCCTTGAGCTTCTTGGCGGCCGCGCGCACCTCGTCCCACGTCTTCGGCGGGCTGTCGGGGTCGAGGCCCGCCTTGGTGAAGTTGGCGCGGCTGTAGAGCAGACCCATCGTGTAGTTCGCCGTCGGCAGCCCGTAGACCTTGCCGTCGACCGTGAAGACGTCCTTGAGCTCCTGCTTGATGTCCCCGTAGTGCGGCACGTCCTTGACGTAGTCCGTCAGGTCCGCCGCCTGCTTGCGGGCGATGAGCGCCGCGGGGTCGGTGAAGTAGACGTAGAAGACGTCCTCCAGCTGCCCACCGGCGAGCTTGGCGCTGAACGTCTTCGGGTCCATGAACCCCTCGTGCGGCACGAGGTCGATGTCCGGGTTCGCCGCTTCGAACTCAGCGACGTCCTCGTCGAACACCTTGCGGTCGAACGCCTGCGTCTGCGGCGGCTGGCCGTTGATGTTGATCTGGACCTTGCCGCCCGGCTCGGTCGTGGAACCGCTCCCACAGCCGACGGTGCTTAGCGCCAGGACACCGCCAATCAGCACGGCAGCGGACTTCTTCATGGTGGGGCCGCCCTTCTCGCGAGCGCGTCGATGTGACGGCGACCATAAGTCCCCGTTACATCTGAACGCAATATCCAGACGAAAACTCGCAAGAAGCTGACTTCGTTCGTTACCTCACCGGCGCACTGGACGCCCGCACCACCAACTCCGGCTCGAACAGCAACTCGTCCGGCGCCACCGCGTTGCCGGAGATCTGGTTGGCCAGCAGCTCAACGGCCGCCCTTCCCATGGCTTCGATCGGCTGCCTGACAGTGGTGAGGGGCGGATCAGTGCAGGTCATGAACGCGGAGTCGTCGTACCCGATGATCGACACGTCCTTGGGCACGTCCAACCCGGCGCGGCGCACCGCCCTGATCGCCCCGAGCGCCAGCGGGTCACTGGCGCAGATGATCGCCGTGACCCCGCGCTGCACCAGCTTCGTCGCAGCGGCCTGCCCGCCCTCCAGGCTGAACATGGCGTGCTCGACATCAGCCCCACCGCACTTCTCGATGGCGAGCAGCTTCCGCTGGCTAGGCACGTGGTCCGGCGGCCCGAGCACAGCCCCGATCCGCTTGTGCCCCAAGGACGTCAAATGCCCGTACGCCTGCTCCACCGCAACCGAGTCATCACACGAGACCCGCGGAAACGCCAGATCGTCTATAGCGGCGTTGACCAGCACAGCAGGCAACTTCCGGGACATCATCTGCTGGTAGTGCCCATGGCTCGCATCCTTCTGCGCGTACAGCCCGCCGGCGAACACGATCCCGCTGACGTGCTGCTCCAGCAGCAGCTCCAGGTACTCGGCCTCGGTGACACCCCCAGCCGTCCTGGTGCAGAGCACGGGCGTGAAACCCCTTTGCGCGAGCGCGTTGCCCACGACATCCGCGAACGCGGGGAAGATCGGGTTCTGCAGCTCGGGCAGCACGAGCCCCACCAGCCTCGCCCGCTCACCCCGCAGCTGCGTGGGCCGCTCGTATCCCAGCACGTCAAGTGCCGTGAGCACGGCACTCCTGGTGGCGTCCGACACGCCTGGCTTGCCGTTCAGCACCCGGCTGACGGTGGCCTCGCTGACCCCGACCTTGGCCGCGACCTCGGCCAGCCTCCGTTGCGTCATGGCGCAAGTGTACGCAATTTCTTGCGTCCGTTTGCAAGGTCACTCCACCCGCCTGGTCGTCGCTCGAACGGCCGTGTCCTGGCTACGCTCGAAGGGGCCGGCAAGGGAGGAGACCACGATGAACTCCCACCCCGAACCGTCATCACCGGTGCCTGAGCCGGTGCCTCGTGTGCCCTCCGGCCCGCCGGCGCCCGGCCGGCCGGTGACGGGGGTCGACTGGTTTCGTCGTATGCCGACCGGCGGCACCGTTCACGCGCGGTCGGCGGACTGAGCGATGGTCCGGTCGCGCCTGCTGATCTACTTCGGCAGCGTGCTCGCCGCGATCGCGCTGATCAACACGCCGCTGCCGAAGATCTTGGTGTCGGCCGTGCTGAATCCGGAGGCGGGTGACGCCGTCGCGCGGAGTCTGAGCTCGGTGACCAAGGACCTCGTCCTGGTCTTGCTGGTCTCGATCTACTTCGAGTGGGCGCGGAGCAGGAGCCAGGGCGAGCTGCTGCGCAGTGTCGATCTGAAGATAGACGAGATGCGCGAGGAGGCCAGGACGATGACCGCCCCGGCCACCCGGCGCCTCGCACTGGACGCCAGTTCTCCGGAAGAGCTCGTGACGGCCGCACTCGACCGGCACATCGCCTACCAGATCGACAAGTCCTCACTGGTGTCCATGGTCTTGAGCACGAATCCTCCGCATCACGACGTATCCGTGGCTCTGCGGGTCGAGAGCGTGACGGGCGGCGTGCTCCAGGTCAGCTCCAGGTACGAGGTGACCATGCCACGTGGTCAGGTGTTGGTCGCCGCGACCTTCTCCCCGTCACACGCGGCGGCGCTGAGTTCGGCGAGCACGGAACTGTTCGAGATCGTCACGTTGCCGCGGTCCACTCCTTTCGAGGAAGCGGTGAGGACGTTCGGCGAGCGGCTGGAGTGTTACGTGGAGCCGGCTCAGGGGGCCGTGAGGAAGGCGCCTTTCCGGAAGGTGCCGACCAGTGCGCTCCGCAAGCACATCTCCTTGCCGGTCGGGATGACGAGCGCGGACGTCGCGCTCTTCGTCGCGGATCTCAGCCAGGAGAGCACGGAGTTCGTCCGCGTCCGCCACTACTACCGGTGGTCGCAGACTCTTGAGGAGCACTTCTTGTTCTGGTCTGCCAGCAGGCCGATGTTCGTCCGCACCGTTACGATGGACATGAGGGAACTGGTGCAGGGGCACGAGAGGGAAGTGTTCGTTCAGCCCTTCCTCGACGGCGTCGACTCGCTCGTGCTCGACGCCAAGGACGGTCATCTGCTGCTGAGGCTCGATCGTTGGCTCGTGCAGGGCCAGGGCGTCGCCGCGATCTGGTGACTCAGCCCGTAGCCTCACGCCACAGCAGAGCCACGCCGTGTCCGGGCAGGAGCCACGACCGGACGTCGAGGTCTTCCAGTTCGCTCGCCTCCAGCCACCGTGCCGCCGCCGTCGCCGACCGGAAGGTGAACGGCATGACCCGGAACTCGTGCTTGGGGGACTGCTCGACCGCGAGCCCTGTCGCGTCGATGCTGATCGTGTCCACAAAGGATGGATAGGGCGACTGCCAGTAGCAGAAGCCGTCGTTGGTGCGCTGCAAGGTGCGGGACCAGACGGTGAGTCCGCGGATCGCGCGGACCACGTGGTCGTCGGCGATGCGGCTGAGGTCGCATTCGAGGATCCGCAGGTCACTCATGTGGTCGAGTGGGCTGAGCTTGCCGAGCGGGCCCGTCGACTCGCGGAAGAACGTGAGGTAGTTGGCCCACTGGTCGAACCTCACCTCGACCGGCGGGATCTGGCTGGGTTCCGCGGACCGGTGCCGTCCCTCGTGGTCGAGGTAGTCGATGGCGATCTGGGTGGAGTGGCGCAGGTCGTCGACGGAGTCGAGGAACAGCGACGGGTCCGGGATGAAGTAGAGCTCGAACAACGGGTAGCGGCAGGCGGCGCTGATGCTGTCGCGCAGGGTCGCGTTCGACGTGGCGAAGATGACGAACCGTTCGGTCGGCACGTCGTTTCGGAACTGGTACCGCTGCGTCGTCATCAGGTGGTACGTCTTGGTGTCGATGCCCTGCAGTTCCAGCTTCACGGTCGTGCCGGTGCTGATCGTCAGGTCGTCGCCGCGCGGGCGCATGCCGTCGCCGCCGAGCACGCCGGCCACCACGTCGTCGTTCGCGTCGTTGGGGCCGTACACGGTCGAGAGGAACGTTCGCAGCACCTCGGACGGCAGGAGGTGCGCGACGATGCCCGGTCCGGAGAGCCTGCCGAACTCCGACAGCAGGCGTTTGTGCAGGAAGAGCTCGTAGGCGCCGAGCAGGAACCCCGCGAACGCCGGCAACGGCCAGAACACGACCAACGCGTCGTGCAGAACGCTCCGCGTTGTCGGCTGCCACAACAACACGACGGTCAGGTCGGCAGCCGCCACGGCGATCAACAGGATCGCGACGGCCAGCGCTTGGTTGTGCTTGCGCGCCGTCACCACCTGGTCGCCGCCCCCTCACTCCACCGGCCGTCCATACATGGTGGGAGTGAAGAGGGATCAGCGCCAGACCCTTTCGGTCACTGCCGTATCAGCGCGACTTGCCCCAGATCGGGTTGTCTGACACCCCTACGTACGTGTTGAGGGTCGCCTTGGCCTGGGTCTCGTCTGCCGCGATGTCGTTGTACAGCCCCAGCAGATGCGTGGTCATCGCGCTCTTCGCGCCCACCTCGTCGTGCCGGCGGAGGAACCAGATCACCTGTTCGTGTTCGTTCACCGAGCGGTTGTGGATCTCGCGAGACGGGTGTGCCTGCCGCTTGCAGTCCTGAAGGCCCGGCACGAGCGCGTGGTACATCTGCTCCAGCAGCTCGTTGTGCGACGCGCGCATCAGCGCCGAGTGGAACTCCTCGTCCGACTCGATCACTTCCTGCATGTCGTCGACGGACGCGCGCTGGTACCGGTGGTTCAGCTTGGCGAGCTCGTCCAGTTCGCCGTCACCCGCGCGCACCGCGGCCAGTGACGCCGCCGTGGTCTCCAGCGCGATCCGCACTTCGAGCAGGTCCGTCTGGGAGAACTGCCGCGCGGCAAGCCGTCCTTCGAGGTGCTCCTCGACGGCGGCGAGGTCCGTGCGGCGGACGTACCAGCCGAGCCCCCGGCGCACCTCGACGATGCCCTGGAGCTGCAGCCGCTGCAGGGCCGTGCGCAGCGACGACCGCGCGACGTCGAGCTTGCGTGCGAGCTCCGGCTCGGTGGGGAGGCGGTCGCCCGCTTTGAGGGTGCCGCCGATGATCTGCTCGCGGAGCTTCTGCTCGATGAGTTCCGGGAGGGGCCGTCGCGAATCGGGCGAGAGCGACCAGCTCTCGCCGAGATGGACATCGTCGGCGGGCATTGGTCCAGCTTAGGCGTGTTGCCTCTCGGTTGCAACTTGTCTGGCAACCTGGCGACCGTTGACAGACAACCTACAACGCGGGACTCTTAAGACCATGGCGAGACGCCCAGGACCGCCCACACCTGGGAGCCCGCGCTCGCCTAGTCGGGAGGGAACGAGATGTCAGCAGGGAGTGCACTCGGAATCGCCGCCGCCGTCGCAGTCGCCGTCACCGCGATCGGCTGGCGGACGGTGCTCACGATGATCGCCGTCTCGGTCGTCGCGCTGGCCGTCGTCGGCTTCGTGAACGTCACCAGCATCATGTTCAGCTGATGAGACCAACCTGAACCGTGCCCCGGACGCGTCGGCCACAGGACGCGACCGGGGCACCTGTTTTCGTTGGGGGATCCCAATGTTGCGTTTGCGGCGCAAGTCGCTATGTTCTCGGCCCCAGGGAGCTTTCGGCGGGTCTCGCGCCGGCTCCACGCCGCCGGGTACGTGAATCACGGGGTCTTCGATGTTGGGTTCTCCCTCTGCACCTGCACTCCACGCGCAGCTGGCGCCCGCGGACGTGCTGGTAGACGAGCGGCGTGCGCTCTACCGCCTCGCAGTCGACCTCTTCGCGCCCGGCACCGAGTTGTCGGACAACCTCCTCGACCACCCGATCACACGGTACGAGATCGGACGCGCCCTTTCGGGTCATGGCGACCTGGACCCAGGGCAACTGCGCGAGGTTTCCGCGATGGGCGTGCGCGACCTCGGCCTCCTGGTGGCGTCCGATCCCGCCGCGGCCGATCAGCTCGAAGCGCCGTTGCGGATCGTCGCGCCGGACGGCGCGAAGCCGGAGCCGCTCACCGAGGCGGACGGCGCGCGGTTCGAGGCGGCGGCCGGGATCGTGGCGGACGGCGTCGCCCTGTTGAGGAAGCTCGCCCCCGCCATGGCGAGCGACTTGCTGGCTCACGTGTCGATGCTCGCTGTGCTCAGGTCGGAGACGTCCGGGGGAGTGGTCTCCGCCTCGTCGCGGTACGTGCCCGGAATAGTCCTGATCGATGAGCCCACCACCCCGATGGAGGTGGCAGAGGCACTGGTGCACGAGGGGGCGCACGAGAAGTTCTTCGACTTCGCGATCACGCGCGAGTTCCTCGACGTGCACGCCGAGGACGCCGAGTACTTCGAGAACTCGTGGTCCCACGCGCGATGGCCTCTGGAGCAGACGTTCGCGGCCTGGCACGCGTACTCCTGCCTGGCGCAGTTCGCCGTGGTGGCCGAGGGGGAACGGCTGGGGCCGCACTCCTTGCTGCCCAAGGCGCGGGAGCGGGCGACTGAGATCGGCGAGTGGCTGCTGGCGCACGAGTTCGTGCTGCTGCCGCACGCCCGCTGGCTGCTGCACGCCTTCTCGGGCGACGCCGCCGTTCCAGGGCCCGAGGACTCCGCTGTGGACGGTGTCAGGACGGTGCCCGAGGGCAGCTGTTTCGAGGTCCGGAGCGGTGTCGCACATCGGGTCGCCGGTACCGGTCGTGTTGTCGCGGGCCGGCTGGCAGGCCGTCCGGAGATCTACTGGCTCGACGCGGACCCGGGCTGGCTGATGCGTCAGTTCCGTGGCTCCGCGCTGTCGTTCGAGATGATGCTCTCCCGTGCGACCGAGGAATGGCAGGTCGGCTCCGCGGTGGCCCGCGACCGCGTGGGATCTGCTCTCGGCTCGTTGGTGCGTGAATCGATCGTCGAGTACGTCCAGATGGGAAATCGATGACTTCCGCGAAAGAGGCTCTTGGTCGGTCGTTGCCGCAACCGGTCACCGGTGCCCGGCTTCCGCGACTTCCCGCGGGTGTCATCGCGCCGGTGCCCAGGCCAGTGGCTTCGGTGGAGTGGTTCCTCCGCATGCCGAACGGCGGCACTGTGTATCGCGTGTGACGCCCAACACTGCGGGTATTGCGCAGCAGCGGAGGTTCGGCAAGATCCTTCGGGTTGTGAACCGCTGGACCGCAGGAGTTCCGCGGGGCATGAGGCGCCGACTGTGATTTCTCTATTCCAGGTGACAGAACGGGCATCTATGATGCCTGCGGGAGCAGTTGTTTGATCTGCGGGCCTGTGCGTCGTCCCTCTTAGTTGGACCGGACGCCGGCCCTCACACTTTCGTGTTTCGATGCGGAAACGTGCAGGTAGGCCCCTTGCAGCCCGTTGTACACTTCGCCATCCCGGTCTACCGGTATTGCTACACAGCAGTTCCGAATCTCTCGTTCGAAAGCGGTTCACCAGCGGTTTTCTGGTGTTGCGCGGGACGATAGATGATCAATACCGCACGAGGTGACACTCAAGCGGACCGGGCTTCATCGGATCGGCACCCTGGTCGGGGACGTCGTGTCCGGCAGCGGGTCGCTTGAACGTTGCCAGGACAAGCCCCCGACCCAATCGTCGAGAAGGAACCATGACCACCCCGAACCAGCCTCTCGGTCGGCCCCACACCCCCCACGGTGCCGGCGTTCCTGTTCCCCACCTCCCCACCGGGGTGGGTCCGGTGATCGGTCAGCCGGTCACCTCCGTTGACTGGTTCCGGCGGATGCCGAACGGTGGCACTGTGTTCCTCAAGCCCACCGAGGCCGCGCAGAACGACTGACACAGCTTTCCGAACGAACGCCGAAGGGGCCGGTTCACGCCGGCCCCTCGGCGTTCGGTCGTTTGGGACGCCACTTCACAGAGCAGTAACAACTCGGCCAAGGGGATCACTGTTGATCGTGATTTAACCCGTTCGGGGGACGTCGATCGTCTTAGATCGCGGCATCCGCCGACCCCCACGGAGTGACCCGATGCGTTTGACGCCGCTGAGACGTGCTGGCCTGCTTGCCTCCGTCGCGCTGGCCGGTGTTGCCTCGCTCTTGCTGACCACCAGTGCGTTCGCTGACGAGGCGACCACTGATGACTCGCGGGCGCAGGCCTTTCTCAAGTTCGTCGACGTCTACCACCCCGAGGCCTGCACCGTGGGCGGGCTGACCGGGTCCGTGGTGTTGCCGGCCGGGTTCACCTACAGCGGTGGTGACAACGCCAAGTACTTGAACGTCACCGAGTTGCCCAAGGGCGTCAAGGTCACCGGCATGGTGGTGCGGGCCGGGGACCTGTTGAACGTGTACCTCGCGGACAAGCTCGGTGATGTGCCGTGGAACGAGTTGCGCGCGCCGGTGCTCAACGGCGGTGAGTTGCAGGAGATCGGGCAGTGGTTCGGGTGTGGGGTGAAGGTCGAGGAGCTGCCTGCCACGACCACTATGACCACGACGACCACCACCACGACCGCTGAGTCGGCTGTGACGACCACCGAGGCACCTACGACGACGAGCACCACGACGTCTTCGCAGGAGCTGGTGCCTACTACTACGACGGTTGTGCCGGTGGCGGTGGCTCAGGTCGACGATCTTGCGGCTACCGGGTTCGGGGCCGCCTGGCTGGTCGGGCTCGGGGCCGCGTTGGTGGCCGCCGGTGCCGCGCTGGTGCTGGTGATGCGGAGGCGTCGCGCCTAGCTGTACTGCTTGAACACTCCCCAGAGCTTCGCGAAGAAGGTGCGGAGCTCCAGGTGGTAGTCGACGTCTGAAGGAGTCGCTCCGCCGCCGTAGGTTTCTGCGGCGCGCTGGGCGGCTCCTTCGTCGTCGGTGCCGATGGCGCAGGCCAGGTCCCAGGCGATCGGGCCGCGCCAGGTGTCCTCGAAGTCGTTCCAGACCGGGCCGGACGGGGTGACCATGACGTTGCCGTGGTGTGCGTCGCCGTGCAGGGGCTGGACGTCGGTGGGGTTCCAGCGGCTGAGCAACGAGGCGTAGTGGGCTTGGAACGGTTCCAAGGGCACGTGCAGGTCGTCCAGGTAGGCGAGTGTGTTGGCCAGGTCGTCCAGAGGGCCGCGTACGGGTAGCGGGCCGTCGTAGTGCCGTAGTTCGGAGTGCAGGTCGGGCAGCAGCTTGAGCAGGTCGTTCGCCGAGAGCCGTGCGTCGGGGTCGTGGGGCACGAACGCGCTGAAGGACATCACGTAGCCGTCGTGGGTGTGCGGGCCGGACGGGAGTTTGGAGGACGCCGTCACGACCGGGACGCCGCGGGAGGCCAGGAAGGCCGAGATCGAGAGGTCTCGGGCGAAGTGGGAGGCCACGGACGGGCGCATGAGGGCTGTGCGGCCTGCTATGCGGGCCACCACCTGGGCCGGGCGCAGGTGTACGAGGACGTTGCTCGCGGCTTTCAGCACGACGGGGTCATCGCACACAACGCCGTGCGAGGCCGCCAGCGAGACGGCGGCGCGCACGGACCCATGGACGTTCACGGGCAGAAGGCTGGCATCAGCCCTGGGGGAGGAGCGACTCCATTTCGGCGATCTCCTTCTCCTGGTGGCTGACGACGTCCTGGGCGAGCTTGCGGGTCTCCGGGTCGGTGCCGGCCGAGAGGTGCTTGCGCGCCATGTCCACGGCGCCGCGGTGGTGCTGGATCATCAGGGAGAGCCACTGGCGGTCGAACTCGGTGCCGTCGAGGTCGCCCAGGTTGCCCAGCTCCACCATGCCGTGCGACTCGGTGTGGCCGTGCGAGGTGTGGGTGGACGCCTTCACGGGCGCGTTCCACGTCGTCAGCCAGCCGTTCATGCGCTCGATCTCGGGCCGCTGGGTGTCCGCGATGCGCTTGGCCAGGTCGATCACGTGCACGTTCTCCGTGCGGGTCGTGACCATGCCCGACATCTGCAGCGCCTGTTCGTGGTGCGGGACCATCCCCTGGGCGAATTCGACGTCCGCGGAGTTGTGCGTGGCCGGAGAGCCACAGGCGGCCAGCAACAGGACAGAAGCGACAGCGAGCATTCGGAGCACGGCGGCAGGATACGTGTGACCTGCGCTACGCCGCTGGCCACCGGCCGTGGCCCACCCGAATGGAGCTGATCGGCTCCGTCTAATATCCCGGGGAGTTTCCCGAACGACTGGTCCCACCAAGGCCTGGAGGCACCGTGACGGCCGTAGCCCCGCAGCCGATCGCAACGCGTCCTTATCCGACGCGCACTGCGGTCAAGGGGTCCTTCCTGCTGCGGATGTTCCGCACCACGGACCACAAGCAAATCGGCATCATGTACCTGGTCACCTCGTTCGCCTTCTTCATGGTCGGCGGCGCGATGGCCATGCTGATGCGGACCGAGCTGGCCCGGCCCGGCATGCAGTTCCTCTCGCAGGAGCAGTTCAACCAGCTCTTCACGATGCACGGCACCGTGATGCTGCTGCTGTACGCGACGCCGATCGTGTTCGGCTTCGCCAACTTCGTGCTGCCGCTGCAGATCGGCTCGCCCGACGTGGCGTTCCCGCGGCTCAACGCCTTCTCGTACTGGCTCTACCTCTTCGGTGGCCTGATCGTGATGGCGGGCTTCGTCACCCCCGGTGGCGCGGCTGACTTCGGCTGGTTCGCGTACACGCCGCTGTCGAGCGCCATCCACTCGCCCGGCGCGGGTGCCGACCTGTGGATCTCCGGCCTGGTGGTCGGTGGTCTCGGCACCATCCTCGGCGCGGTGAACATGATCACCACCGTGGTCTGCCTGCGCGCGCCCGGCATGACGATGTTCCGGATGCCGATCTTCACCTGGAACATCCTGGTGACGTCGGTGCTCGTGCTGCTCGCGTTCCCGATCCTGACCGCGGCCCTGCTGGGCCTGCTGGCGGACCGGCATCTCGGCGCCCACGTGTTCGACCCCGCCAACGGCGGCGTGATCCTGTGGCAGCACCTCTTCTGGTTCTTCGGGCATCCGGAGGTCTACATCGTCGCCTTGCCGTTCTTCGGCATCGTGTCGGAGATCTTCCCGGTGTTCAGCCGCAAGCCGATCTTCGGTTACAACGGCCTGGTCTACGCGACGCTCGGCATCGCGGCCCTGTCCGTCGCCGTGTGGGCGCACCACATGTACGCGACCGGCGCGGTCCTGCTGCCCTTCTTCGCCTTCATGACGTTCCTCATCGCGGTCCCGACCGGTGTGAAGTTCTTCAACTGGATCGGCACGATGTGGAAGGGCCAGCTGACGTTCGAGACGCCCATGCTGTTCAGCATCGGCTTCATCGTCACGTTCCTCTTCGGTGGTCTGTCCGGCATCCTGCTGGCCGCGCCCGCGATCGACTTCCACGTGTCCGACACGTACTTCGTCGTGGCGCACTTCCACTACGTGCTCTACGGCACGATCGTGTTCGCGACCTTCGCGGGTATCTACTTCTGGTTCCCGAAGATCACGGGCCGGTTCATGGACGAGCCGCTCGGCAAGCTGCACTTCTGGACGACGTTCCTCGGCTTCCACGCGACGTTCCTCGTCCAGCACTGGCTGGGCAACGAGGGCATGCCGCGCCGGTACGCCGACTACCTCGCGTCCGACGGCTTCACGACGCTCAACATGATCTCCACGATCGGTGCCTACATCCTGGGCGCGTCGACGCTGCCGTTCATCTGGAACGTCTTCCGGAGCTACCGCTTCGGTGAGGTCGTGACGGCGGACGACCCGTGGGGTTACGGCAACTCGCTGGAGTGGGCGACCTCGTCCCCGCCGCCGCGGCACAACTTCACCGAGCTGCCCCGGATCCGTTCGGAGCGCCCGGCGTTCGAGCTGCACTACCCGCACATGATCGAACGCATCCGGAACGAGGGTCACGTGACCTTCACCGGCAAGACGATCGCGCACAAGGACGCCAAGCCCGCTCCCTCGGAGCTGGCCGCGGCGGCCATGAAGTCGGGTACGGCGTCCGAGAAGGACGACCCAGGGCACGACAAGTAACCTGCGAGTAACAGGTTCAACGATGAACCCCGGACGCATCCACGCGGCCGGGGTTCTTCGCATCTACGAGGAGACGACGACGTGAAAACGCCCGTGCTCATCACCGTGACCGGTCCCGACAAGCCCGGCGTCTCCTCCGTGCTGTTCGCCGTGCTGACCCGGCACGGCGTCGAGGTGCTGGACGTCGAGCAGGTCGTGATCAGGGGACGCCTGGTGCTCGGCGCCCTCGTCTCGACCGACCACGACCCCGAGGGCCTGCAGGAGTCCGTCGAGCAGGCCATGGCCACCGTCTCGATGCACGTGGAGATCGAGATCGGCGCCGACTCGAAGCGCACCGCGCGCCTGGAGTCGTCGCACGTGCTGATCGTGCTCGGCCGCCCGGTCACCGCGAAGGCGTTCACCGAGGTCGCACGCCGGCTCGCGTCGCTCGGTGTCAACATCGACGCGATCCGCGGCGTCGCCGACTACCCCGTCACGGGCCTTGAGCTGCGCGTTTCGGTCGCGGACGACACCATGGAGCACGACGCGGCGCTGCGGTCCGCCCTCGCCGAGGTGTCGGTGCGGGTGGGGCTCGACATCGCCGTCGAACGGGCCGGGCTGACCCGCCGGGCCAAGCGCCTCGTGGTGTTCGACGTCGACTCCACGCTGATCCAGGGCGAGGTGATCGAGATGCTGGCCGCGCACGTCGGGTGCGAGGAGCAGGTGCGCGAGATCACCGAGGCCGCGATGCGCGGCGAGCTCGACTTCGCCGAGTCGCTGAAGCGCCGGGTGGCGTTGCTGGAGGGCCTCGACGAGAAGGTGCTGGAGGAGGTCGGGGCGTCGCTGGAGCTCACGGCCGGTGCCCGCACGACCATCCGCACGCTGAAGCGCCTCGGTTTCTACTGCGGTGTGGTGTCCGGCGGCTTCACGTCGGTGATCACGGGCCTCGCCGACGAGCTCCAGCTCGACTTCTGCGCGGCGAACACGCTGGAGGTCGTGGACGGCAAGCTGACCGGCCAGGTGATCGGCGAGATCGTCGACCGGCCGGGCAAGGCCGTGGCGCTGCGCCGGTTCGCCGACGAGGTGGGCGTGTCGCTCGCGCAGTGCGTGGCGGTCGGTGACGGCGCGAACGACATCGACATGCTGAACGCGGCCGGCCTCGGCATCGCGTTCAACGCCAAGCCGGCGTTGCGCGAGGTGGCGGACACCGCGTTGTCGCACCCGTTCCTCGACGCCGTGCTGTTCATCCTCGGCGTGACGCGGGCCGAGGTGGAGGCCGCCGACGCCGCCGACGGGCTGGAGCTGACCCGGCTGTGATGATCCTCGACCTGATCGCCTCCCGGAACTACGCCGAGGAGTCGGAAGTCCGCGCGATGCCGATGGTGTTGCGCATCGAACGAGTCGACCCGCCTTCCCGGACGGCGTTGCTGGAGGCCGCGGCGGCTTCGGCCGTCGCGGTGTGCCTCGATCCCCGTGCTGACGAGGGTGGGGAGTGGCACGAGGCTGTCCGGGCGTGGGTGGCCGGGCGGATCCGCAAGGTGTCGCGGCGGGCCCGTGGCGTGCAGTGGGAGGCCGTGCAGGACCTGCCCGGGGTGACGATCACCGTGGACGGCGCTTCGGTGCGGTCCTTGTTGCCCGTGCTGGTGTCCGAGACGCCTCGAGAGGTCGCGAAGCTCCAGATCTCGGGGTCCGACCTACCTGTCGACGAGCCGGGCGCGGTGCCCGAGGGGGCGCGGCTGCTGTACGTGAACCCGCGGGTCGAGATGTCCGCAGGGAAGCTCGCGGCGCAGGTCGGGCACGCGTCGATGCTGCTGGCGCCGACGTTGGCCGTGGACGAGCTGAAGGCGTGGACCGCGCTGGACTACCGGTGTGCGGTGCGCACGCCGTCGGTCGCGGAGTGGGACTCGTTGCTGGGACGCGATGATGTCGTGGCCGTCCGGGACGCGGGGTTCACCGAGGTCGAGCCGGGCACGACGACGGTCATCGCGGTTTAGCTCCGGGCGAATCGGGTAAATCCGCGTTTCGTGGGCTTACTCGACGTTCTTGACGCCCGGCTCGGCGACGGGCTGGAGAACATGTTGTGCTCGCACCACACGCGCCGGTTGCGGCGGCTGGGGTGGGGCGACGTGCTCGCCGGCGAGGGCGCGGGGTGGTTCACTCCGCGCCGGCCGGTCCAGCACGGCAACTCGATCGAGATCCTCGTCGACGGAGCCGCGGCGTTTCCCGCGGTGGCCGCCGCGATCGAGAAGGCCCAGAAGTACGTGCACATCGCGAACTGGCACGCGTCGCCGGACTTCCGGCTGACCCGCGAGCCGGGCGCGCCGCAGCTGCGCGAGCTGCTTTCCGCTGCGGCGGAACGGGTTCCGGTGCGCGTGCTGCTGTGGGCCGGGCCGCCGTTCCCGATGTTCGAACCGACGCGCAAGCGCGCTTTGGCCGCGCAGAAGGCTTTCTGGAAGTGCGGAGCCGTCCGGTGCGAGCTGGACGCGCGCGAACGGACGATGCACTGCCACCACGAGAAGGTCGTGATCGTCGACGACGTGGCGTTCGTCGGCGGCCTCGACATGACGGCCGTGGAGGGCGACCGGCACGACTCGCCCGAGCACCCGCCGCGCGACCTGGGCTGGCACGACCACGTGGCCCGGCTGGAGGGCCCGGTCGTCGCGGAGGTGGCGGCGCACTTCTCGGCGCGGTGGCTGGAGATCGCGGGGGAGACCCTGCCGGTGCCCGAGGTGCCGCCCGAGGCCGGGTCGTCGTCGGTGCAGCTGGTGCGCACGATCCCGGAGAAGACCTACTCGTTCGCCCCGCACGGCGACTTCAGCCTGCTGGACTCGTACCTGAGGGCGTTGCGAGCGGCGGAGTCGTTGATCTACGTGGAGAACCAGTTCCTGTGGTCGCCGGAGATCACCGAGGTGCTGCTGGAGAAGCTGAGGCGGCCGCCGTCCGACGAGTTCCGGATGGTGTTGCTGCTGCCGCAGAAGCCGAGCAACGGCGCCGACACCACGCGCGGTCAGCTCGGTCGTCTGCTGGACGCTGATGCTTCCGACCGACTCGTCGCCGCAACGCTCGTCGCACATGGTGATGCCCCGGTGTACGTGCACGCGAAGCTGTCCATTGTGGACGACCGGTGGATGTCGGTCGGGTCGGCGAACCTGAACGAGCACTCGTTGTTCAACGACACCGAGGTGAACGTCGTGACCGACGACGCCGACGTGGTGCGCGCGACGAGGCTGCGGCTGTGGTCGGAACATCTGGAGGCGGATGTTTCCGGCCCGGCGCATCTCGTGGTCGACGAGGTGTGGCGGCGTGAGCTGGAGGGCTCTGGCCGTGTGACGTCATTGCCCGGTGTGTCTCGTCGTGCCGGAAGATTGCAAGGACCGTTACGTGGATTGCTGGTCGACGGCTGACCTGCGGCGCTAGTTTGGCGACGTGGCCAACGAGGTGACGATCCCGCTGCTGCCGTGCGCCTCCATCGACGAGGTCGCCGAGTTCTACGTGATGCTCGGGTTCACCGTCACGTACCGGCAGTACCGCCCGAACGCGTACCTGTCGGTGCGGCGCGAGGAGATCAACCTCCACTTCTTCGGCATCCCCGACTACGACGTCACCGCGTCGTACAGCTCGTGCCTGATCCAGGCCGAGGACCCGCGTGAGCTGTACGAGGCGTTCGCCGCCGGGATGCGGGCGGTGTACGGGCAGGTGCTGCTGAGCGGGATCCCGCGGATGACCCGGCCTCGGCGCGACGGGTTCCTGCTGGTCGACCCCGGTGGGAACTGGATCCGGGTGGTGCCGGCGGTGCGGGAGCGGCAGGAGCCGGGGCGCAACGGGCTGTCGCGGGCGCTGACGAACGCGGTGACGCTGGCGGGGTCGCACGGGGCCGAGCGGCAGGCGTTGAAGATCCTCGAAGGGGCGCTGGTGCGGGAGGTGCACGCTTCGGAGGAGGAGCGGGCGTCGGCGCTGGAGTTCCGCGAAGAGCTGCTTGAACGGCTTAATCTACATAGGTAGTCTTAGTGGCGTGGAGCCACTGCAACGCATCGGCAAGGCCACCGCGGACGTGCTCGAGGTGCTGCTCGGCGCCGACGAGCCGCGGTGGGGACTGGAGATCATCAAGCTCACCGGCAGGCCGTCCGGCAGCGTGTATCCGTTGCTGGACCGGTTGGAACGCGCCGGGTGGGTGACCTCGGTCTGGGACGACGACGCGGAACGGCGCGGGCCTCGCCGGCGGATGTACCGGCTGACCGCCGAAGGGGCCGCTGAGGCGCGCAAGGTCGTGGCCCGGGCTGCTCCTCGGCCTCGGTTCGTGCCCAGGGCGGCGACATGAGGGTCGCGTTGTTCGTGGTGCGGCTGGTGGCGTCGGACGCTCGGTGGCGTGAGCAGTGGGAAGCGGATGTGGTCGGGGCTCGTGAGCTCGGGATGTCGCCGTGGGCGGTGGCGTTCGGGGCGGTGCGGGCCGCTGTCGTGATGCCGGGGAGAGGGGCTGTCGTGGTCGGTCCGTTGGGGATTGCGTTGAAGCACGCGGGGACGCCTCGGAAGCGGGTGCTCCTGCTCGCCGTGGTGTCGGCGTTGGTGTTGGCGGGCGGGGTGGTGTTGCTGTTCGCTTGAGCAAATTGCTCCGTGTCGTTTTGGCCGTTTCGGGCTTAGCTTCGGGCGGTGGCCAACGAACTGACAATTCCGCTTCTGCCCTGTGTGGACATCGACGAGATGGCGTCGTTCTACGAGATGCTCGGCTTTTCGATCACCTATCGGCAGATGAAGCCGAACCCTTACGTGGCGTTGCGGCGTGAAGACTGCAACCTGCACTTTTACGGGATGCCGGGGCACGTGCCGGAGAACTCGCACAGCACGTGCGTGGTGATCGTGGAGGACACCGGGTCGTTGTACGAGGCCTTTGCGGCGGGGATGCGCGCGGTGCACAAGAAAGTGCTCATCGCCGGTATTCCGCGGATGACCCGGCCCCGGCTGCGCAACGACCGGTACACCGGGTTCGTCGTCGTCGATCCGGGCGGCAACTGGGTCCGGTTCAGCAAGGCGGCTCAGGAACCCGAGGCGAAGACCCCGCTGGCCCGCGCGATGGAGAACGCGGCCCGGCAGGCCGATGCGCGCGGGGACGAGCGGCAGGCGTTGAAGATCCTCGAAGGCGCGCTGAAGAAGGCGGACGCCTCCGAGGACCGGGCGGAGGCCGAGGCCTTCCGCGACGAACTAATCGAGCGGATCACTTCGTCTGGGCAGCGTCCAGACGCTTGAGCGCGGCGCGGACGACCTCGGGGTCGTAGGTCGTCCAGAACGGCGGCAGTGAGGCCCTGATGAAGCCGCCGTAGCGGGCCGTGGCGATGCGAGGGTCGAGGACGGCGACGACGCCCTTGTCCGACATCGACCTCAGCAGGCGGCCGGCGCCCTGGGCCATCAGCAGGGCGGCGTGCGTGGCGGCGACGGTCAGGAAGCCGTTGCCGCCGCGCGAGCTCACCGCCTTCTGCCGGGCCGACGCCAGCGGGTCGTCCGGCCTGGGGAACGGGATGCGGTCCATGATCACGAGTTGGAGGCTGGGACCGGGCACGTCGACGCCCTGCCACAGCGACAGCGTGCCGAACAGGCAGGTGCGCTCGTCCTCGGAGAACTTCTTGACCAGCAGGCCGGTCGCGTCGTCGCCCTGGCACAGGATCGGGTGGTCGAGCCTGTCCCGCAACGCCTCCGTGGCCGCCTTGGCCGCGCGGGTCGAGGAGAACAGGCCGAGCGCGCGGCCACCCGCCGCGTTCACCAGGCCCTCGATCTCGTCCAGGTACTCCGGCGGCAGGCCGTCGCGGCCCGGCTGCGGCAGATGCTTGGCCACGTAGAGGATTCCGCTCGTGCCGTGCTGGAACGGCGAGCCGACGTCGAGGCCCGTCCACTTGGGACCGTCGATGTCCTTGTCGGTCGCCGCGCCCTCGATCTTGCGGACCTTCTCCGACGGCGGCAGCCCCCACTGGCGGGCCATCGTGTCGAACGCGCCGCCGAGCGTCAGCGTCGCGGACGTCAGGACCGTGGTGCGCTTGGCGAACAGCCGTTCGCGCAGCAGCCCGCCCACGCCGAGCGGGGCGACCCGCAGCGACGGCGCCTTCTGGTTGAAGTCGCCCGACACCCACACGACGTCGCGTTCCTCGTCGAACGCCTCCAGCACCCGGACCGCGCAGTCGTGGACCTCTTCGAGGAGTGCCAGCGCCAGCTTGCGCGCCGTCGCCCCGTCCGGGTCCTCCTTGCGTTCCGATCCGAGGGCCGTCACGCAGTTGTGCGCCGCGTCCCTGGTGGCGGCGAGCGCGCCGGAGAGGGCGCGCGGCAGTGCGTCGAGACGGCCCGACGGCATGTCCTCGAGGATCATCGCGAGCCCGTCACCGGCCTCGGCCAGCCGGTCCGCGATGTCCTGGTCGATGAGCCGGCCGCACCGGCGCGCGGCCATGCCGACGCTGGACCCGCTCAGCTCCTCCGTCGCCACGGACGTGATGCGGTCGACCAGGTCGTGCGCCTCGTCGATCACCACCACGTCGTGGTCGGGCAACACCTGGTAGCCCTCCAACGCGTCGATGGCGAGCATCGCGTGGTTCGTGACCACCACGTCCGCCTTGCCCGCTTCCGCGCGCGCCCGTTCCGCGAAGCAGTCCGCCCCGATCGGGCACTTGCTGACCCCCAGACACTCCCGGGCCGTGACGCTCACCTGCCGCCACGCCTGCTCGCTCACGCCGGGCACCAGCTCGTCGCGGTCGCCGGTCTCGGTGTCCGACGACCACTCGTGCAGCCGCTTCACCTCGCGCCCGAGCTTCGACACCGCGAACGGGTCGAACAGCGCGTCCTCCTCCGGCTCGTCCGGCGCCCCGTTGTGCACGCGGTGCATGCACAGGTAGTTCCGGCGCCCCTTGAGGATCGCGAACGTGGGCTCCCGCCCCAGCTCCTTCTTCAACGCCTTGGACAGCCGCGGCAGATCCCGGTCCACCAGCTGCCGCTGGAGGGCGATCGTCGCCGTCGAGACCACGACGGTCTCGTCCTCGGCGACGGCGTGCCGGATCGACGGCACCAGGTACGCGAGCGACTTGCCGGTACCCGTTCCCGCCTGCACGGCGAGGTGCTCGCCCGTGCGGATCGAGTGGTCGACGGCCTCCGCCATCTCCACCTGACCAGGGCGCTCCGCACCACCGACGGCGTGGACGGCGGTTTCGAGAAGGCTCAGGGTGGGGGGAACTTCAGGCACGGGACAGACCGTACCCGGCAGGTCCGACAGTCTCGTCAGACCCGCGAGAGGAAGACGGCTTCGGGGGTGTGCTCAGTCGCCGCCGCCTCCACCACAACCGCCACCACATCCACCGCCGCCACAGCTGCTGCCCCCGCTGTCGCCCGAGGAGCAACTGCTGTCCGACGAGCACCCGCCCCCGCAGCTGTGGCTGGACGTCGTCTCCCGTCCCGGCAGCATGCCGATCGCGAGCGCCGACAGCCCGAACATCCCCGCGATCGCCATCCCGCCGGCCCGTCCGCGCAACCCGCGGGCCGCGACGGCGCCGATCGGGTCCCGGGAGCTCGCCCGGTTCTGGGCCCGCTTGACCAGCACGTAGCCCGCCCTGGTGCGCAGGCGGCCGGGGTCGCGGGCGCGCAGGATCGACGCCCAGACGACCGCCACCGCGGCACCCGCGAAGAAGTACCAGAACGGGAACTCGGTCAGCGGCGGGCCGAAGTCCAGGAAGTCCACCAGCAGGTGCGGGGCCACGGCGCTCATCACGCCGGCGATCGCCAGCACCGGTGCCGCGAGGAACAGCCACGGGTACAGGCGGGGACGCCAGGAACGGCGGCGGCGCAGGAGCTTGCGGTTGACGAGGTGGGTGCGCAGGCCCTCGGCCTCGGGGGAGGCGAACGCGCTGTAGACGATGTCGTTCAGCAGGCGGCCGTGGCGCAGGCCGCGCAGGATCTGGGCTTCCAGCGGGGTGGCGGGGCCCTGGCCGGGCACGTGGACGGCGCTCAGCACGCCCTCGCGCGAGACCCGGACCAGGCCGGCCTGGATCAGGCGGGCCAGGGCGACCTCGGCCGCGCGGGCCGGGCCGCCCGCGAGGCAGCCCAGCTCTTCGGGGGTATGCGTCGTCACGCGGATTTCTCGGCCGCGGAGGTCAGGTCGTTACGTCGGCCATGATCCGGTCGTACAGGTCGAGGGACGCCAGGGCGTGCGAGACCTTCAGCGGGACGTTCTCGCCACGGCGGGAGGCGACCAGGTCGAGGACCGGCAGGTCGGGCCAGCGGGCGGCGGCCAGTTCGCCGGCTCGGGGCTTGCCGACGATCTCGTGTCGGGAACGACGTCGTCCAGCACGCGTGACCCATAAAGATGCGCGCCTGCCACAAGACCCGGCAGACGCGCATCCAAGAAAGACAGATATTCCCCAGGTGTGACCACCTGGTCCAAGCTACCGACGGCGGACGAGCGCCCAGGCTCCCGGCAGCAGGCCCGCGGCCAGCGCGATCTTCACCGCGTCGCCGATCAGGAACGGCAGCACGCCCACGGTCAGGGCCTTGCCCAGCGACATGCCCGTAGCGGCCATCAGCCACGGCACGCCCACCGAGTAGATCGCGAGGTTGCCCAGCGCCATCAGGCCGACGGTGCGCAACGGCGTGCGGTCGCCGCCACGTCCGGCCAGGTAGCCCACCAAAGCGCCCGCGAACACGAAGCCGACGACGTACCCGAGCGACACCGGGACGCCGGACGAGCCGCCCTGGAACCACGGCACCCCCGCGACGCCCGCGATCAGGTAGAGCAGCATCGAGGTCGCACCTCGTTGCCAGCCGAGCGAAGCGCCGACGAGCAGAGCGGCGAACGTCTGGCCCGTCAGCGGGACCGGGCTGCCCGGAATCGGCAGCGCCACCTGGGCGGCGAGACCGGTGAAGGCGGCACCGGCGACGACCAGCGTCAGGTCGCGGGCCAGGGCTCCCGGCACGAAGTCGGCGAGCACGGTGCGACGGGGCGCGAGTGCGAGTGTCACGTTCCCTCCCAGGCGGAATCGAGAGAACCTGAGATTAACCACGCCGACTCGAGAACGTCTTTGTTCCATGTCTACAAAGTGACCGGTCACACATCGAGAGCGACCTTGCCCGCCACGCGGTCTTCGTTGCGGCGCGTCTTGGTCCAGCCGTTGTTGCCGCGCACCAACCGGATCAGCGCGCGCCACGACGTGATGTAGAACGTGTAGATGTACAGCGCGTAGCCGAACCCGTACGCGATGGACTTCCAGAAACCGACAGGTTCGCAGCGCGCGCGATAGACCGGTCCCCACAGGACGAACGGCAACAGACCGAACGCGCCGTACACGGTGAAGAGGATCCACGCGCCGTCGAAGAACCACGTCACGACTTCGGTGGGTGACACGGCGAACCGGTACGCCATCATCGCCATCGGAATCGGGTAGATCAGCGTGCCCAGCAACTGCATCCACGGCTGGGCCAGGTAGTACATCATCTCCGCCGCCCCCAACGTCGTCAGGTGGTCGGAGTCCCAGATGCGCCGCAGGTAACGCATGCACTGCATGGTTCCTTGGCCCCAACGGGTGCGCTGCGCCAGGAAGCGACGCAACGAGTACAACGCTTCCTGGTTCACGTGGGTGTCCAAGGAAAAGCCCGTGTGCCACCCGGCGGTCAGCAGGTGCACGCCGAGCTCGAAGTCCTCCAGCAACGACCCGCGCCACGGCGACCCGGTCGTCCCGGCGATCGAGTCCAAAGCGGACAGTCGGGTGAACTGTCCGTTGCCACCCATGGAGATCGTGCCCGTCGCACCGCGCGACATCTGGATCGCCGCGATGGCCGTGCGGAACTCCAGGTCCTGCATCCGCACCAGCCCGGCACCGAACGCCCGGCGCCACCGCGTCACGCCCGGTTGCCGCTGTCCGGCGTTGATCATCCGCACGTCCACCTGCACGGCGCCGATGCGCGGATTGCCGAAGAGATGAGTGGCGGCACAGACTTCCAGGCAGTTCGGGGCCGGACGTCCGTCGGCGTCCACCACCACGACGATCGCACGGTCGGCGTCCGCCCGGCGACCCATCCACATCTTCAACGTGCGGTAGGCGTCGTTCAGCGCGTTGCCCTTGCCGGTGCGGGCATAGGGCCGTTGGCGTTGCACGAGATGGATCTGCGGATCGCGGATACCGCCGTTGCGCTTCAACGTCCGCACGACGCCGGCGGTGCGATCGTCGGAGTCGTCGTCGATGACCCACACGTGCGCGATGGGGAACGTCTCGCGCAGGTACCTGATCGTGCCGCCGATAACGGCCTCCTCGTCGCGGCACGGCACGAAGAAGTGCCACTCCAACGACGACGGCTCGCCCACGGGTGCGGGCTTGCGCCGCAGGTACGGCACCACGATCACGAACACGTACGTCACGAAGGCGACGCTCATCGTCAGAGCGAGCGCCTGCGTGAACCCGAGGACGAGGTCGAGGCTCACTTCCGCGTCGCCAGCCAGACGAACGCGACCAGCGCGGCCGCGCCACCGAACACGCTCACCATCGACCCCAGCAGCGTGTGGCCCCAGTAGTAGCCGGTGTCGATGCCCAGCCACTGGACCAGCCCCACCAGCGTGAGCACGCGGAACTGGTTCACGACCACCACCGCCAGCGCCGCCACGCCCAGCGCGAACAGCACGCGCGACTGGATCCGCGGCCGCAACGCGATCATCACCGCGCCGACCACGATCAGCGGCAGCACCAGGAACGCGGACGTGCACTCCGGCGTCATCCGCAGGCCCAGGGGAGTGTCCGAGCCCAGTCCGAAGTAGACGGTCTGGCGCTCGGGGACCACGTGCACGCCGTAGGAGCTGATGACGCTCAGGATCGCGCCGGACAACGAGATCTCCGCCGTCCGGTACAGCCGGTGTGCGAACACGAGTCCTGCCGCGAGGGCGACGAGGACCACCACGGTCACCCGGCTCGGGAATGCGGTGCGGCGCAGGGCAAGCGTCACCCGAAGATCCTTTCCACCGATGAGGGAGCGCCCAGACGGGCTACTAGACCCTCCATCGGTAGACGGAACGTCATCCCTCACCCCCGGATCGGGTGACGCCGTAACCGGAAATTGATCAAAAAACCCACGATGAGTGGCCTCGATTGGGCGAGACGAGTGGTCGTGTCCCTCGATACGGGGAGTAACCCTCAGTTCCCTCGAAAGAAAGCCGATGCCGGTAATTGCCCCCGGAAAGCGTGAAACCAGATTGGTATCACCACGCCCAACGGGAGCCGGAGGAATCAAGGGAAGGAGTTTCATGCGAGTCCGAACGACGGGACTGGCCGGAGTCATCGCGATTGCCGCACTCCTGGTCGGTGCCGCACCCGCTTCTGCCGCTCCGGGGGACGCCTCGGCCTACGGTGCGAAGCTCAACGTGACGCTGCTCGGCAGCCCCGCGGTCAACGCGGAGCCGTTCGCCGCAGCCAATGCGAACGGTCCCACGCAGAACACGTTCGCAGGCGTCGACCTCACCGGGATTCTGAAGACCGGTGTCATCAACGCCTCCGCGTCGCGTGACGAGAAGTCCGGCGGTGTGCAGTCGCGAGCGAGCACCGTCGACGTCAAGGTCGACCTGCTCTCCAAGGTCACCGGGAAGATCTCCGCCGAGGTGGTGGAGGCGGAGTGCGCGGCGACCCAGAAGGGGCTGACCGGCAAGGCCAAGCTCGCGGGCGTCAACCTCGGCAAGCTCGGAGAGGTGAACGCGGACCCGGCGGCCAACACGAAGCTGGACGTCCAGCTGGCGGGCATCAAGATCGCTGAAGTGATCTTCAACGAGCAGATCAAGAACGACGACGGCAGCCTCACGGTGAACGCGATTCACGTCAAGCTGCTGCAGGGCGTGCTCGGCGGCATCGGCACGGGCGACGTGATCATCTCGTCGGCCACGTGCGGCCCCGCCGGCCTGCCCATCCCGATGGCGTCGGGGGCGGGCCTGTGGATCGGCCTCGGTCTGCTCGGTGTCGTCGCCGCTCCGGTCGGTTTCGTGGCGCTGCGCCGACGCGCGTCGCTGAACGCGGCCTGAGGAGAGCGGCAGATGTACAAGGTCCCCGGTACCGGCGTGGGTGTCGGCACGAGCGTGGGTGCCCTTGCGGTCACCGGCGCCGACGTGACGTGGTGGATCGTCGCGGGCATCGTCCTTCTCGCCGCGGGTGCGTTCCTCATGCACTCCACGCGGAAGAGGCGCCGTGCCGTCCCCGTCCAGGCCAGACCGAACCGAGCTGGCTGACATGGTCCGTCCCGAGGGGTTGCCCCCGGCCCCCGGGACGGACTCCCCGGTCTCCTGCGAGAAAGAGGACGCAACGGTGAGCAAAGAGGTTCTGCTGGTGGCCGGTACCCGGCCCGAAGCGCTGAAGATCGCCCCGGTCGCCATCGCCCTGCGCGGCCACCCGGGCCTGCACCCCACGATCGTCCACAGCGGACAGCACTCCGGCATGGTCGAGCAGGCGCTCGGCGCGTTCGACCTGGTGCCGGACATCCGCCTGGACGTCCCCCGCAGCACCGGTACGCAGGCCGAGCTGGTCTCCCGGCTGCTGCCCGAGTTCGACGCCGTGCTGGAGGAACGCGACCCCGCGGTCACCCTCGTGCAGGGCGACACCACGACGACGCTGGCCGCCGCGCTGGCCTCGTTCTGGCGCGGCATTCCCGTGGCACACCTGGAAGCCGGGCTGCGCACGGGCGACCTCTACGGCCCGTTCCCCGAGGAGGGGAACCGGCAGATGATCTCCCGCATCACGTCGCTGCACCTCGCGCCGACCGACGACGCCGCGAACGCGCTCAGCGGCGAATCCCTGCCGGACAGCCACATCGTCGTCACCGGCAACACGGTCGTGGACGCCGTGCAACGCGTCGCGGCGCTCGACCTGCCCGCGCGCAGTCCTGATCTGGTGGCCCTCGAACGCACCCTCGACGCCACCGGCGGTCGGCTGATGCTGCTGACCGTGCACCGGCGCGAGTCGTGGGGCCGCCCGCTCATGCGCGTGCTCAACGCCGTGCGCGCCATCGCCGACCGCCACCCCGACCTGCACGTGCTGATCCCCGCGCACCCGAACCCCGGTGTGCGCGAACAGGTCGTGTCGCTGTTGGGCGGCCACGAGCGCGTCGTCATCACCGACCCGCTCGACTACCCGGACCTCGTGCGCGTGCTCAAGCGCGCGTCCCTCGTGCTGACGGACTCCGGCGGCATCCAGGAGGAGGCGCCGTCGTTCGGCGTGCCCGTCCTGGTGCTGCGCGAGACCACCGAACGCATGCTCGCCGTCGACGCCGGGTGCGCCTGGCTCGTCGGCACCGACACCACCCGCATCCTCGCCGAGGCGGGATGGGTGCTCGGCTCCCGGTTGCGGCTTCCGCTGGGGCGCAACCCGTTCGGCGACGGGCGTGCCGCCGTGCGGGTGTGCTCCGCCCTGGAGAGGCTGGCGGGACTCCCGACGGCCCTGCCGCGCCGGGAGCCGTTCGCCACCCTCGCCGGAGTCCGCTGAAAGATGTCACTCGGTCAGGCAATTGCCTACACGAATGGGTGACATGAGGTGCCGAGGCGTTATCAACGCCCCGCATCACAACCATTATCGGGCCGTGGGAAACGAGGCAATGCGAAAAATGCGCAAGATTTCGATCGCGGGCGCTGTGGTCGCGTTGACGTTCGCGACCGCGGCCCCCGCGCTCGCGGCGAATCCGCCCGGCACGGCGTCGTCCGGCGCCGCCGACTTCGCGAAGTCGGGTCAGGCGTACAAGGTGGCGCCGCTCGCGGTGTGCGACGTGAACCCGGACGCGGCCGGCACCGTCAGCGGCTCCAGCCCCGCGGTCAGCAGGACCGGTCTCGCGATCGGGCCGACCAGTTCCACCTGCACGACCGAGATGGTGGACCCGGCGAAGTTCCTGACGAAGACCACGTCCGCGGCCAAGGGCGAGGCCTTCGACCTGTCCGCGCTCGCCGGCCTTCCCGGCGGGCTGAAGGGCCCGCGGCTCAAGATCGGCGAGTGGACCATCACCTGCACCGCCGACGAGAAGGGCACGGCGGCGGGCTGGTCGCTCAAGGCGATGTCCGGGTGGACGGGCCTGCCCAAGGAGATCACGCCCGGCTACGTGCACGAGATCAAGGCGAACAACGGCACCGTGCTGGCCAGGGCCAAGTTCACCGACACGGTGTTCCCGGAGCCGAACGACGGCAGCATCAGCATGACCCTGCTGAAGGTCACCTTCGAACCGTCGTCCGGCTACACCGGCACGATCACCGTGGGCACGGTCGCCTGCTCACCGACCCCTTAGGACACGTGGACACCCGCGGCCAGCAGCTCTTCGACGGCTGCGTCGCGGGTGGTCTGGGCGACCGCCGCCGTCAGGTCGACGAGGACCGTCGTGCGGAAACCGTTGCGCTGCGCGTCGAGTGCCGTGGCGCGCACGCAGTGGTCGGTCGCGATGCCGACGACGTCGACCTCGGTCACGCCCTTGTCCGTCAGCCAGCCCGCGAGGTCGTTCTCCGCCTCGAAACCCGAGTAGGCGGCGGCGAACCGGCCCTTCGAGAAGACCTGCTCGATGCCGGACACGTCGAGCTCCGGGTGGAACGACGAGCCGGGCGAGCCCGCCACGCAGTGCACCGGCCACGAGTCGATGAAGTCCGGCGTCAGCGAGAAGTGCGGGCCGGGGTCGACGTGGTAGTCCCGCGTCGCCACGACGTGGTCGTACGCCGAGGTGGCGATGTGCTGCGAGATGGCCGCCGCCACGGCCGCACCACCGGCCACGGCCAGCGAGCCGCCCTCGCAGAAGTCGTTCTGCACGTCCACGACGATCAGCGCCTTGGTCATGTCAGCCCTCCAGGTAGATCGTCGGGATCGCGGGCTCGCCGCGCGAGAGCTTGAGGCCCTCCCACGGCACGCTCACCAGCGCGGCACGCAGGCGTTCGCGGTTCTGCTCCAGCGTCGGCACCTCGTCGGTCTGCTGTCCGCCGCGCATCAACGGGAGCTGCACCAGCCTGTCGTACTCGCCGAGCTCGGGTTCGTTCGAGGCCTGGAACACGACCTCTTCCAGCGCCGTTCCGGTGTCCTTGTGCCGGCGCAGCGCCTTCTTCCAGCCGCCGCGCGACTGCTTCGACGTGCTGCGCTTCTCGACGTGCCGGCCGTCGACCTCGACCAGCTTGTAGACCATGCCCGCGGTCGGCGCGCCCGACCCGGTGACGACCGACGTGCCCACGCCGTACGCGTCCACGGGCTCGGCGCGCAGGGCGGCGATCGCGTACTCGTCGAGGTCGCTCGACACGACGATGCGGGTGTTGCGGGCGCCCAGCGAGTCGAGCTGGTCGCGGGCCTGCCGCGCCATCACGCCGAGGTCGCCCGAGTCGATCCGGATCGCGCCCAGCTCGGGGCCGGCGACCGCGATGGCCTTCTTGATGCCCTCGCTGATGTCGTAGGTGTCGACCAGCAACGTCGTGCCGACGCCGAGCGCCTCGATCTGGCTCTGGAACGCCTCTTCCTCGGTGTCGTGCAGCAACGTGAACGCGTGCGCGCACGTGCCGGCCGTCGGGATGCCGTGGCGGCGCCCCGCTTCGAGGTTCGAGGTGGCGTGGAAGCCCGCCAGGTAGGCCGCGCGGGCACAGGCCACGGCGGACTCCTCGTGCGTGCGCCGCGAGCCCATCTCGATCATGTGACGGCCGTTGGCGGCGGTCACCATGCGGGCGGCGGCGGACGCGATGGCGCTGTCGTGGTTGAGGATCGAGAGCGCGAGCGTCTCCAGCACGACGCCCTCGGCGAACGACGCGCGCACCGTGAGGATCGGCGAGCCGGGGAAGTACAGCTCGCCCTCGGGGTAGCCGTCGATCTCACCGGAGAAGCGGTAGTTCGCGAGCCATTCCAAAGTGGAGTCGTCGACCACGGCGTTGCGGCGCAGCTGGTCGATCTCCTCCTCGCCGAACCGGAAGTCCGCGATCGCGTCCAGCAGCCTGTTCACCCCGGCGACCACGCCGTAGCGGCGGCCGTCCGGGAGCCTGCGGGCGAAGACCTCGAACACGCACGGACGGTCACCAGTGCCGTCACGCAACGCGGCCGCGAGCATGGTGAGCTCGTAGTGATCGGTCAGCAACGCCGTCGAGTTCATGGTCACCAACCCTAAGGTCGCAGGTGGTTTACCCGCACGCGGTCTCCGTCACTGCGGCGAACATGACACCATTGGCGGTATGACCACGCCCGTCGAACAGGAACGGACGCAGCCGGAGGCCGTCGGTGAGGAAGTCGCCGCCGAGGACCGACCCTGGCAGACCGTGGTCTGGAACGACCCGGTAAACCTCATGTCCTACGTGACGTACGTGTTCCAGAAGCTGTTCGGCTTCAGCAGGGACCATGCGACCAAGCTGATGCTCGACGTGCACCACAAGGGCAAGGCGATCGTGACATCGGGGACCAAGGACAAGGTGGAGGCCGACGTGGCGAAGCTCCACGCGGCAGGGCTGTGGGCGACCATGCAGCGGGCCTCGTGAAGAGGTGGATCCGCGACGGTGACGTGGTCATCGGCAGGCTGGACCGGCAGGAGGCCGCGGTCGTGCGCGGTCTGGTCAGCCAGATCCAGGACATGCTGATCGCCCGCGCCGAGGAAGCGCCGCAGGACGAGCTGGCCGAGCTGACCGGCATCAGGACAGGTCCGTCGGAAGCGCCCGACGACCCGATCCTCGGCAGGCTGCTGCCGGACTTCCACCGGCTCGACGACGACGCGCCCGACCCGGACGAGGTCAACTCGGCCTCGGCGCTGCGGTCGTTGCACGAGCCGGAGCTGCTCGACCACAAGACCAACGCGGCCGAGGTCGTGCTGGAGACCTGCTCGCCCGACGGCGGGGAGATCCGGCTGTCGATCGCGCAGGCCGAGGCCTGGATGGCGTCGCTGAACGACGTGCGGCTGGCGCTGGGGACAGCGCTGGACGTCACCGAGGACATGCCGGACGAGCTGCCGCCGGAGGACCCGCGCTCGCCGCACCTCGGCGTCTACCACTGGCTGACCTGGGTGCAGGACACGCTGGTCGAAGCGATGATGCCGTGATTCCCGGCGTTCTCGTCGGGCATCACCACCGGATCGAGGACGGCTGGGCCACGGGCACGACGGTCGTGCTGGTGTCGGCCGGAGCGGTCGGCGCCGTCGACGGACGCGGTGGCGCGCCCGGCACCCGCGAGACCGACCTGCTCGACCCGTCGAACCTGGTCCAGCAGGTGCACGCGGTGTGCCTGTCCGGCGGCTCCGCCTACGGGCTCGCGGCGGCGGACGGCGTCATGCGCTGGCTCTCGGAACGCTCGATCGGCTTCCCGGTGGGCGCGCAGCCGCACCACGTCGTGCCGATCGTGCCCGGCGCGGTGATCTTCGACCTGCCGATGTCCGAGTGGGGCAACCGGCCGGACTCGTCGTTCGGCTACGCGGCCTGCGAGGCGGCCGCCGAGACGTTCGACCTCGGCTGCGTCGGCGCTGGTGCCGGGGCACGCGTCGGGGCGTTGAAGGGCGGCGTCGGGAGCGCGGTGAGCACGGTCGGCGCGCATCAGATCGGCGCGTTGGCCGTGGTGAACGCGGCCGGCGAGGTCGTCGACCGGGCGTCCGGACTGCCGTGGGAGCCGTCGCTCGGGACCACGGCCGTGACGGTGCCCGAACGCAAGCCGGACGGCCTCAACACCACGATCGGCGTGGTCGCGGTGGACGCGGACCTGACCAAGGCGGAGTGCCGGCGGCTCGCGATGGCCGCGCAGGACGGCCTGGCCCGCGCCGTGCGGCCCGCGCACTCGATGTTCGACGGCGACACGGTGTTCGCGCTGGCCACCGGGGCCGTGCCGCTCGCGGAGCCGAGGGTGTTCGCGCTGGACGCGTTGTGCGCCGCCGCGGCCGAGGTGTTCGCGGCGGCCGTGGTGTCCGGGGCACGTGAGGCGACCTCGCTGAACGGCGTGCCGGCGTTCCGCGATCTCTGAGTCGCATCAGTCCAGGTCAAACCAGGTGCACGCGCCGGTATCTCGCATACCGAGACAACTCCCGCCAGCCCGTAGGATTGGGGCGTGCTGGTGATTCGCCGTGACCTGGTGGACGCGATGGTGGCCCACGCGCGCCGCGACCATCCCGACGAGGCGTGCGGGGTGATCGCCGGGCCGTACGGGTCCGACCGCCCTGAGCGCTTCATCGAGATGGAGAACGCGGAGCGGTCGCCGACGTTCTACCGGTTCGACGCGGCCGAGCAGCTCAAGGTGTGGCGCGGAATGGACGCGAACGACGAGGTGCCCGTGGTGATCTACCACTCGCACACCGCGACGGAGGCGTACCCGTCCCGCACCGACATCTCGTTCGCGGGGGAGCCGGAGGCGCACTACGTGCTCGTCTCCACGCGTGACCCCGACGAGCACGAGCTGAGGTCGTACCGCATCGTCGACGGTGTCGTGACCGAGGAACCGGTCAAGATCATCGAATCCTGAGTTGCACCCGTTTCCCGGAGGTAGAACCACCATGGCAGTCACCGTGTCGATCCCGACGATCCTGCGCACCCACACCGGGGGCGAGAAGTCGGTGTCCGCCAGCGGTACGACGCTCGCCGAGGTCATCGACGACCTGGAGAACAACCACGGCGGCCTCAAGGCGCGCCTGGTCAAGGAGGGCGTGCTGCACCGCTTCGTCAACGTCTACGTCAACGACGAGGACGTGCGCTTCTCCGGTGGCCTCGAGTCCGCGGTGAAGGACGGCGACAACGTCACCATCCTCCCGGCCGTCGCAGGCGGCTGATCTCCGACATGGCCCGCTACGAATCGCTCCTCGACGCGCTCGGCGGAACGCCTCTGGTGGGCCTGCCGCGCCTGTCGCCGTCCGAGAACGTGCGCATCTGGGCGAAGCTCGAGGACCGCAACCCGACCGGCTCGATCAAGGACCGGCCCGCGCTGGCCATGATCGAGGCGGCGGAGCGGGACGGCATCCTGCGTCCCGGTGCGACGATCCTGGAGCCGACGTCCGGCAACACCGGCATCTCGCTCGCCATGGCCGCGAAGCTCAAGGGCTACGGCCTGGTGTGCGTGATGCCGGAGAACACCTCGACCGAACGCAAGCAGTTGCTGCAGGCGTACGGCGCGCGCATCGTGTTCTCGCCCGCCGCCGGCGGGTCGAACCAGGCGGTCGCCACGGCGAAGGAGCTCGCGAAGCAGAACCCCGACTGGATCATGCTCTACCAGTACGGGAACCCGGCCAACGCGGAGGCGCACTTCCGCGGCACGGGTCCGGAGATCCTGAAGGACCTGCCGGAGATCACGCACTTCGTCGCCGGTCTCGGCACGACGGGCACGCTGGTCGGCGTCGGGCGGTTCCTCCGCGAGGCCAAGCCGGACGTGCAGGTCATCGCCGCCGAACCGCGCTACGGCGAGCTGGTCTACGGGCTGCGCAACCTCGACGAGGGCTTCGTGCCGGAGCTGTACGACGAGTCGGTGCTGACCGGGCGGTACTCGGTCGGCTCCTACGACGCGTTGCGCCGCACCCGGCAGCTGCTGGAGACCGAGGGCATCTTCGCCGGCATCTCGACGGGCGCGATCCTGCACGCGGCGCTGGCCGTGGCGCAGAAGGCCGAGGTGGCGGGGAAGTCCGCGGACATCGTGTTCATCGTGGCGGACGCCGGGTGGAAGTACCTCTCCACCGGTGCCTACGCCGGAACGCTGGACGAGGCGGCCGCCAAGCTCGACGGCCACCTCTGGGCGTGATGAACGCCTGACGGACTCAGGCGCCCTTCCAGGCCAGATCTTCGCTCATGACATCCCCCCAGATGTTCGTGCGGCCGGTGAACTGCTTCTTTGTAGTTCACCGGCTGAGGGGCGCACATCCGTATAAACCGCAAGATGCCATACGTATGACGCTCATCAACTCAGGTTGAGCCGCTGAGCGATCATAACGCGCTTCTGCACGCCCAGAGCTGCGAATATCTGCTGCACCTGGGTCTCGACAGTGCGCTGCGACTTGTGCAACCGCGCCGCGATCTCCCGGTTGGTGAGGCCCTCGGCGACGAGCTTCGCCACCTCCAGCTGGGCCGGCGTGAGCGGGCCGGTGTCCTCGCCGAGCGCCACCGCGAGGATCTCGTCGAACGACCGCATCCCCACGCCCGCCGCGTGGTCCCGGCGGTACTCGGGGCCGCGCGCCCTGGCCACGGCCCGCGCGCGCATCTGACGGAACGTCTCGTGGCTCGCGAGCGGACGCCCGGTCAGCCGTTGGGCGGCCTCCGCGGCGCCGAGCAGCCGGGCGGCCCTGCGCGCCTGCCCGCTCGCCGCCGTCGCCCACGCGAGTGCCTCGACGGCCCAGACCGGACCCCACTGGTCGCCGCTGGCGCGTTGCCGGACGAGCGCGGCTCGCAGCAGGTCAGCGGCCTCGTCGGGGGAACCGAACCGCAGCTCGGCGACGCCCCTGGCCATCAGCAGGCCCCCGGCGGCGATCTCGTTGCTGTCGGCCGTCGCGGCGAGGTCCTCGATGTCCGCGCGCACCTCTTCTTCCTCGGCGAGCAGCGCGGACGCCATCGCGATGTGCACGGAGAAGATCACCCGGCGCTCCGGCTCGAACCGGGCGCGTGCCTCGCGCATGGTGGCCAACGCCGTGTAGTCGCCGTCCAGCAGCCACTGGCGTTCACCGCGTGCGTAGAACACGCCCGCGAACTCGCTGTCGAGTTGTTCGGCCTCGGCGAGGAGCTCGGCCGCCTCGTCGGCACGGCCGAGGGTGAGGGCGAGCGACGCGGCGAACGTGAGCGCTTCGAGGTGCCAGTGGTCGTGGGCACCGCCTTCGAGTGCGCGCCGGAGCCTGCGGTACTGCTCGGGCCAGCCGCTCGCGAAGAACGCGCCGTGCATGCGGGCGAGCTGGAACTCGAGCTCGAGCGCACGGCCGGGTTCGCGCAGGCTCGCCTCCAGCGCGGCCTCGACGTTCGCCATCTCCACCCGCAGGACGCCGACCAGCGCGGTGTCGGTGATCCAGCCCGCCGACACGTGCCGGACGAGCTCGCCGTAGTGGTCGAGGTGGCGTTTGCGCACGACGGCGAGGTCGTCGCCGAGGCGTTCGGCGCCGTACTGCCGCAACGGTTCCAGCAGGTGGTAGCGGTCGTTCTCGAAGATCACGATCGACTTGGCGACCAGCCCGTCGAGGTCGTCGAGGGTCGTGCCGGAGTCGCTGACCGCTTCCGCTGCGTGAAGGTCCCAGCCGCCCGCGAACACCGAGACCTGCGCCCAGAGCCGTTGCTCGTCGGGTGTGCAGAGGTCGTGGCTCCAGTCCATGACCGCGCGCAGGGTCCGGTGGTGCGGCAACGCCACCCGGTCGTTGCGGGTGAGCAGCTTCATCTCGTCGTCGAGCCGTTCGACGACCTCGGTGAGCGGCATCGCGCGCAGCCGCACGGCCGCGAGCTCGATGGCGAGCGGCAGGCCCGCGACCCGGTTGAGCAGCTTCACCACGTCGGGCCAGTTCTGCGGGGTGAGCCGCCAGTCCGGCGCGCGGTCGGCCAGCAGCGCGACCGACTCGAAGTCCGCGCTCATCGGGGCGTCGGCGGGCGGGACGTCGAGCGGTGGCACGACGAGGACGCGCTCGCCGGGCACGCCGAGCCGTTCGCGGCTGGTGGCGAGGACCGTGAGGCCGGGCGCCTGCCGCAGCAGGTCGGTGGCTAGGTCCGCGACGGCGTCCCTGAGGTGCTCGCAGTTGTCGAGCAGCAGCACGGTCCTGCGGTCCGCGAGGTGGTCGGGCACCGCGCTGTCCTCGACCTCCAGCACCTCGGCGACCCCGCGCAGCAGCATGTCCGGGCGGCTGATCGTCGCCAGCTCCACGAACACGGTGCCGGCGATCTCCCGCGCGAGCCTGGTCTTGCCCGCGCCGCCGGCACCGGTCAGCGTGACGAGGCGGTGCTCGGCGAGCAGGCCGCGCAGATCGGTGAGCAGCTTCGTGCGGCCGATGAAGCGGGAGAACATCTAGCCGTTGAACGCCACGCTCGGCACGCCCTGGCCGACCCCGGGCAGCACCAGCACGGACCCGTTCAGCTGGCGGTCCATCAGCGCCTCGTCGGACAGCCCCGAGCGGGCGGACGTGACGTAGAGGTCGGTGAAGTCCTGGCCGCCGAAGCAGCACGCCGTGGGGTTGTCGACGGGCACCTCGATCTCCCGGTCGAGCACGCCTTCGGGCGTGTACCGGCGCACGGCCCGGCCACCCCACAACGCGACCCACACGCACCCGTCGGCGTCCACGGTCAGCCCGTCCGGCCAGCCGTCGGTGTTGCCGACGTGCGCGAGCGGGCGGCGGTTCGCGACGGTGCCGGAGGCGTTGTCGAAGTCGAGGACGTCGATGCGGCGGGTCGGCGTGTCGACGTAGTACATGAGCGTGGCGTCCGGGCTCCAGCCGACGCCGTTGCTCGTGTTCACCTTGTCCACCATGACCTTCGCGGCGCCCTCGCCGGTGATCCTGGCGAGCCAGCCCTCGTCGGCGGCCTGGTCGTAGCGCATCGTGCCGGCCCAGAGCCTGCCCGACGGGTCGACGCCGGCGTCGTTGCCGCGCACGCCCTCACGTGCCCAGTAGACGAGCCAGCTCTTGGTGCCGTCGCGGTCGACCAGGGCGATGCCGTCGCGCAGGTTGCAGACGATGCCGCCGTGCGACCGCGGCTTGGCGGCCCCGACGTGCTGCGGCATGACCAGCACCGCGTCGTCGTCGCGCGCCGGTGCGTACCGGTGCACCTCGGAGGCGAGGATGTCCACCCACAGCAACGTGGAGCTGCTGTGGTCCCACGTCGGACCCTCGCCCAGCTGGGCGGAAGCGCGCACCGCTACTTCGATAGCCACCCAACCACCTTAAATGCCACGTACGCTGGTCATGTGGACCGCACCGCGCTAGCGAAACGGGTCATCCCGCCGCACCCAGTGCTGTCGTTGCTCGTCGTGGCCGGGTTCGTCGGCTTCCTCTACGTCGTCGAGGCCTTCGACGTGGCCACCGGCGGCTCGCTCGAGGACGACGGCGTGCTGCCCCGGAACTTCGGTGAGTGGGACAACCTGCTCTGGATGCCGTTGATCCACGGCGACTGGAGTCACCTCACCGGCAACGCCGTTCCGTTGCTGCTGCTCGGGTTCCTCGCGACCTCGGGCGGCCTGAAGCAGTTCTTCCAGATCACCGCCGTCATCTGGCTGACGTCCGCGCTGGGCGTGTGGGTGTTCGGCAGCCCCGGCAGCCACATCGGCGCGTCCGGGCTGGTGTTCGGCTTCCTCGCGTTCCTGCTGGTGCGCGGGATCTTCGCGCGCTCGTGGCTCCAGCTGGTGATCGCCGTCGGCGTGTTCGCGTTGTACGGCGCGGCGCTGTGGGGCGTGCTGCCCGGCCAGCCCGGGGTGTCGTGGGAAGGCCACCTGTTCGGCGCAATAGGTGGCGTTTTGGCTGCGTGGGGTGTGTCTCGTGACAACCGCCGCACCGAGGCACCGGCTACATTCACGGCGTGACGATCGGGATCATGGACTCGGGCGTCGGCGGCCTCACGGTCGCCCGCGCGATCATGGACCAGTTGCCGGGCGAGTCGATCCACTACATCGGCGACACGGCTCATGGTCCCTACGGGCCGCTGCCGATCGCGCAGGCCCGCAAGCACGCGCTGGAGATCTGCGACCGCCTCGTGGACGAAGGCGCGAAGATGCTGGTCATCGCGTGCAACACGGCGTCCGCCGCGTGCTTCCGCGACGCCCGTGAGCGCTACGACGTGCCGGTGGTCGAGGTGATCCTCCCCGCCGTGCGGCGCGCGGTGATGACGACCCGGTCCGGCCGGGTGGGCGTGATCGCGACGGTCGGCACGATCAACTCGCACGCGTACCAGGACTCGTTCCAGGCGGCCCGCGACGTGACGGTGACCGCGGCCCCGTGCCCGCGGTTCGTCGACTTCGTGGAACGCGGCATCACGTCGGGCCGGCAGGTGCTCGGGCTCGCGCAGGCGTACCTGGAACCGTTGCAGCGCGCCGACGTCGACACCGTGGTGCTCGGCTGCACGCACTACCCGTTGCTGACCGGCGTGATCCAGATCGTCATGGGTGAGCACGTGACGCTGGTGTCGAGCGCCGAGGAGACGGTGAAGGACGTCGTCCGGCTGCTGACCGAGCGCGACGAGTTCGCCGCCGAACCCGCCGTGCACCGCGTGACGTGCACCGGCCCGCCCGAGCGGTTCGCGAAGCTCGCCGCCCGGTTCCTGCCGACCTTCGAACAGTGGGGCTGATGTGCTGCTGACCGTGCTCGGCTGCTCCGGCAGCATTCCCGGACCCGGCGCCGCCGCCTCGGGATACCTCCTGGAGGCCGACGGGTTCACGCTGGCGCTGGAGTTCGGCAACGGCGTGCTGTCGCGGTTCCAGGAGGAACGGCCGCTGTTCTCGATGGACGCGCTGGTGCTCTCGCACCTGCACCCCGACCACTGCGTCGACGTGTCTTCTCTCTACGTGGCAAGGAAATATCATCCGGTTCCGCCTGCCGCGGCGTTGCCGGTGTACGCGCCTGAGGAGGCCCCGTCGCGGTTCGTCGCCGCCTACGCGCCGAACCAGGCCGAGCGGTCCTCGCTGGACTTCAGCGACGTGTTCACGTTCCACGGCCTGGGGTCGCGGGTCGAGATCGGACCGTTCACCGTGGACTCCGCGGTGGTCGCGCATCCTTGCGAGGCCTACGGGTTCCGCATCTCGTGCGGCGGCGTCACGCTCGCCTACACCGGGGACAGCGGTCCGTGCGACGCGCTGGACTCGTTGACCGCGGGCGCGGACGTGCTGCTGAGCGAGGCGAGCTGGACGCACGCCCCGGACCGGCAGCCGGACCTGCACCTGTCCGGGCGCGAGGCCGGTGAGCTGGCCTCCCGCGCGGGCGCCGGCCGGTTGCTGATCACGCACGTGCCGCCGTGGACGTCGCGCGAGGACGTGCTGGAGGAGGCCCGGTCGGCGTTCGGCGGGCCGAGTGAGCTGGTCGTGCAGGGCGGCCGGTACGAGGTGGGGGAGCGGACATGATCGAGATCGAGCGCGTCGGCGAGCACGAGTTCGTCGCCACCAACGGGCGCGGCGCGTCGGTGCGGATCGGGCGCAAGGGCCAGGAGGGCTCGTTCAGCCCGGTGGAACTGCTGGTCGCGGCCGCCGCGGGGTGCGCGATGGTCACGTCGGAGACGTTGATCCTGCGCAGAACCGGCGGCGATCAGCTGACAGCCGAGGCGGACGCGGTGCAGTCCGAGAGCGGCAACGAGGTGATCTCGATCCCCGTGACGCTCTCGTACGACCTGTCCGCCGTCGAGGACCCGGAAGCCCTGGAGGTCGTCGTCCGGCGTGCCGTGGAGCAGTTCTGCACGGTCACGCGCACGCTGAAGCAGTCGGCGACCTCGCCGCTTCAGCTCCCGATGCCGCTCCAGACGGCCTCCGAACCGCTGTGACCGGCCCGCACGGTCTGCACCGTCGTGCCGACCGCGAGCAGCACCACCAGCACCGACACGACGACTGAGATCACCCGCCACGTCTTCGTGGTGGGTGCCTCGGCCTCCCGTTCGCGGTCCGCCAGCCGTCCGGCGACCAGCAGCGCGATCACCGCCACGCCGAAGCCGAGCGCGATCGGCAGCAGCGTCGTGCCGAGGTCCGCGTGCGTCTGGATGAGGGGGTTCTGCACGCCGTTGCGCTCCAGTGCGGCCTGGAAGTCCTCGCCGGCCTGCTTGGCCAGCGGAACAGCGGCGACACCGGCCAGCGTGACCCCGAGAACGGGCCACGCGTACTTGCGCCGCCACTTCGGGACCAGCGAGATCGCGATCGAGCTGAGCGCCGCCAGAGGCAGCAGCACGACCACCGCGTGCACCAGCAACGGGTGAAGCGGAATACCGTCGATCGTCAGCATGTCTCTCCCTACGCCATGGCGCTCCGCAGGGTTCATTAGGGTAGGGCCCGTGGTGCGAAGCGACGGCCGATACGACGACGTGTTGCGTGACATCCGGATCACGCGTGGATATCAGACCTGGCCCGCGGGCTCGGTCCTGATCGAGTTCGGGAACACCCGCGTGCTGTGCGCCGCGAGTGTCACCGAAGGCGTGCCCCGATGGCGACAGGGCTCCGGCCTCGGCTGGGTGACCGCCGAGTACGCGATGCTCCCGTCCGCGACGCACAGCCGCAGCGACCGCGAGTCCGTGAAGGGCCGAATCGGCGGCCGAACGCACGAGATCTCGCGCCTGATCGGCCGTTCTTTGAGGGCTTGCATCGACCTCAGGGCGCTCGGTGAGAACACCATCGTCATCGACTGCGACGTGATCCAGGCCGACGGCGGTACCCGCACGGCAGCCATCACCGGCGCTTATGTGGCGTTGGCCGACGCCGTGACGTATTTGGGTGCTGCGGGTAGGTTGGCCGACCCCTCACCGCTGTCGTGCGCGGTGTCCGCCGTGTCGGTCGGTGTCGTGGACGGCCGGGTTCGACTGGACCTGCCGTACGAGGAGGACTCGCGCGCCGAGGTCGACATGAACGTCGTCGCCACCGACGCGGGCACGTTGATCGAGGTCCAGGGCACCGGCGAGGGCGCGACCTTCGCCCGCTCCACTTTGGACCGCATGCTCGACATCGCCCTGCAGGGCTGCGCGGAGCTGAACCGCATCCAGGCGGAGGCCCTGTCGGCGCCTTACCCCGGCGTCCTGCCGGAGCCGAAGTCCGGTGGCAAGCGATGAAGCTGTTGTTGGCTTCGCGCAACGCGAAGAAGCTTCGCGAACTGCAGCGCATCGTGGTGGCCGAGGATCTGGCTGGGATCGAGGTGCTGTCCCTTTCGGACGTGCCGGAGTTCCCTGAGGCCCCCGAGACCGCGCCGGACTTCGAGGGCAACGCCCTGGCGAAGGCCCGCGACGCCGCTGCTGCCACCGGTCTGGTGTCGGTGGCGGACGACTCGGGGTTGGCCGTTGACGAGCTGAACGGCATGCCTGGGGTGTTGTCTGCCCGGTGGTCTGGTCGGCATGGTGATGACGACGCCAACCTCGACCTGCTGCTGGGGCAGATGGGCGACGTGCCGGACGAGCGGCGCGGTGCCGCCTTCGTGTCCGTGGTCGCCATGGTCGTGCCTGGTGGCGAAGAGGTCATCGTGCGCGGAGAGTGGCGCGGCACGTTGCTGCGGGCTCGTCGCGGCACCAACGGGTTCGGCTACGACCCGATCTTCGTGCCTTCTGGGTACGAGGTCACCTCAGCCGAGATGACGGCCGAGGAGAAGGACGCGGAGTCTCACCGAGGCCGCGCCCTCAAGCTCCTCGTCCCGCACCTGCGCAAGCTGGTCTAGCCGACCCAGCGCACCTTGACGTCGGGGCCGAGTTCATCGACCCCGACGTAGTTGCACCATCGACGAAGAAGAAGATTCAGTGATCGATCGCGGAGCGGACGGACGTCAATCGGCTCGATACCTGTGAGCGAGAGTGTTTTTACAGGTGGAAGCATCGAGATGGTCTCAGGGTCGCTCCAGCCTTGGCAGTACATGGCGCGTAGTTCGGTCAACTCGGCGAGCGCACTCACGTCGCAGCCGGGAGCGAGTTCGTTGATGTGCAGGTATTCAAGAGATCGACCTCGCAGGAAGTCGAGGTTGCGCCATCTGCGTTGCTGGTGCAGCCCAAGTGAGGTGACATCTGGCAAGCGTCGGATGTTGGTGAAGCGCTGAGCGTCGACGAGAATCACCGACTGCGGTTTCGTGCCTGCGAAACAGCTGAGATCGATCTTGCCTTCTACCCACGTGAAGATGCCGCGTATCGGAGGCAGGTACTCGATGAAGTCGAGGTGTGGCAGTGCTTCTTCTGTGGGGAGCCAGATGTCCACGCTGGTAAGTCGGCCAAGCCGGGGCAGGTGAGGGAACAGCCGGACCGACTCGATCTTACCGAGGCCGTCACACAGTGGTGCGTCTACCAGGACTTCTTCCGCGTACCGCTGGAGATCGAAGCTGAGCCATGTACTGATCAGCGCTTCCTGCACGGCCTCGCGCGGATCTTGCGCATATCCGGCTAGTTTGGCCATCGCTTCTGGTGAACCAACCAGTGCGGCACTACGCACCGTTGCGGCTGCTACGGCTTCGGAGAGTTCGTCGAGCGAGGTAGGCAGGTAGCGGAGCACACGGTGGCCGATCGCGCTCAGCGACTTGACCTCCTTCATGCTGCGCGGAGGGACGATCCGGTCGCGGACGATCGCGTCGATCCGGTCGCACACGTCGCCGTCCACGTCGCTGATGGTCTCCAGGCATGCGGCGGCGAGCAGTCGAAGCCGGCGCGCCTTGCGCGGTTCGTGGTCGGATCGGGCTAGCACTCCGTTCAGCAACTCGGTCACCTGAGTGCGTTGGCCATGGCCGCAGGCGAGCACGACCGTCTGGGTCCAGGAGTCCAGATGCGCGTGCGATATCAGGGTGTCGATCTGACCGTCCTGCATCGCCTCTTCACCGGCGAGGTACTCCTGGAAAGTCCGGTGCACGAAGTCGACCCGGCCGGGGACGGGCTCCCGGATGACACCGCTGCGCTCGAGCAGGTGCGCGACGACCTCTTCGGTTGCATAGTCGACGTTGGGCATCGACCGGATCTTGCGCGTCACGTGTTCGTGCATCTTCGTGGTCGGGAGCTGGGACAGCCCGCCCAACGTCAACCGCCAGGCCAGATCCCGCAGCAGCACGGTCTTGTCCGAGGCGGTCAGGATTCGGGCGATTCCACGTTCGGCGTCGCGCAGGTCCAGCAACATCGTGAGTGCGGCCGCATACAGCTCCATACGGTTCTGCGGCAGTTCCGAGATCCTGCCAAGGTTCAGTGCGCACAACATCGCGCACAACAATGGGGATGAGGCCAGGCCCTGGAGGTGTTCCCGGCTTTCGAGTTGGGTCACGAGACGTCGTTGCGCCTCTTCGGGTGCTCGGGCTGCCTCGTGCCAGCGGTGGAGAAACATCTTCACATCGCTGGGGTTCATCTGTTCCAGCTCGACCGAGGAGAAGTCCAGATCCGCCAACCACTTTTCGTCCGTAGCGGCAGGGCGGGCCGTGACTACGACTTGGGTCGAGGGAAATGTTTGCACGAGTTCGCGCAGCCACTCGCGGACCTTCGGCCGCTTGTGTGGTGGTACCTCGTCTACGCCGTCAACGAGCAGAAGGCCCTTGCCCGCACGGAGAACTCGGTGCACCCATCCGGCTGGCATGATCCCGGCGAGCCAGCCGGTGACGAACTCCTCCGGTTTCTTGGGAAGTGGCACGTCCGCGAAGGCGCGTAGTCGGATCGGGAACGGCACCAGTCCGTTCCAGTTCTGGAGATTGCCGGTGAAGCCGCTCCGAGCGGCAGCGACAGCGAGCCAATCCAGCAAGGTCGTCTTGCCGGAACCGGCACCGCCACGCACGAAGGTGCGGTTGACCAATGCCGACTCGACGCGCACACCTGAATGTGCTCGGTGGTCGGGATCGTGGAACCAGGTGTCGCGGCGCTTCTCCCCACCCGTCACCGTGAGGCTGATGTAGGCGACGCTCAGCGGGAGTGGTGGGTGATCCTTCGTGGACAGGCCGAGGAGTTCGAGGCGGTCCAGGTTGGCGCCGATGAAGCGGAGATACTCGTCGCGGAACTCGTCGTCGACGTCCGTGCCTGCCGGGGCGTAGAGCGAGGTGCGGGGGAGACGAGAGAGGACGTCTTCGAGTAGTGCGACTTGGGCGGTGGCGCGGGAAAGGACTTCGGCCAGGGCGCGTGGTTGGAACGACGGCAGGTGTCGGATCACCTGGACCAGGTAGCGGCAGGACTGGTCCAAGGCGATGTCGTAGAAGCGGCCCAGGTCCTGGCGGGGGAGTTCGCGCCGGATTCGTTGGGCCAGGACCTCGGGGTTGGCGTCGTCGGCCAGCAGGGCCTCGTCTGAGAGGTCGATGTGCTGCAGAGCGACTTCTACGGCGGCTAGCGAGGGTTCTATCTCGTCTTCTGGGCAGCGTTGGAGGACTGGTTCCAGTTGTTCGGCGATGGTGTTGCTGATGCTTTGGACCAGGGTGTCCAGCTTGGCTCGTTGGACGGGCTTGGACAGCTCTGCTGCCGCCAGGTCGGCCAGGGAAGAGGTTCGTGCCTTTTCCTTGGTGCGGGTCGCCAGCCAGGCTGTGGCTGCGCGGGTCGCGATGGTTTGGCCGAGTCTGGCGGCAGCGAGTTCTAAGCCCACCCAAACGAGATTAGACGGCTGCCTGGGCGTGGGAGGCGACCGACACGACGCAGACGCCTGCGGCGATCAGGGCCATGCCGGTGAGCATGGCGAGGTTCAGGGGGTCGGCGAAGAGGACTCGGCTCGTGATGGCTACCAGGGCTATGCCTGCGCCTGCCCAGATGGCGTAGGTGATGGCCACCGGGACGCCCATTCTGATCACTAGCGATTCGAGGTAGAGGGCGGTTAGGAAGCCGGTTGCGAGGCCGGCTACCGGCCAGGGTTTGGTGAAGCCGTCCGAGTATTTGAGGCAGAGGGTCGCGAAGACTTCCGCGCCTACGGCGAGGGCCAGCAGGATCCACTTGAGCATTGAATTTTCCCAGCACGAAATGCACGCAGCGCTAGGCGTGCGTGTTGAAGAGAACGGTTGACGTTGGGCCCGTTAGGCCTGGTCAGCCGCCTCGCGTGGGGAAGTGGACTCGCAAGACGAAATCAGACGGGATGTCGGGGCCGTTGGGTGCCGTCAAGCGACACACGGTGTATCACCCTCACCGGAACAGGGGTGGCTTTGTTGCACACCCTCGAACCGACCATACCTCAGGAAGATGCCGCCGTCGCAACCAAAACGACGGCGGCATCACGTTTGTGGTGAGAATCAGGCCGGGAGTTCGCGCAGGAGCTTGGCCACGTGGCCGGTGGCGCGGACGTTGTACATCGCCTTGACGATCTTGCCGTCCGGGCCCACGAGGAAGGTGGAGCGGATTACGCCTTGGACGGTGCGGCCGTAGTTCTGCTTCTCGCCGAACGCGCCCCACTCGGTGAGGACGGTCTTGTCCGGGTCGCCCAGCAGCGGGAAGGTGAGGCCTTCCTCGTCGCGGAACTTCGCCAGCTTCGCCTGCTTGTCGGGGGAGATGCCGACCACCTCGTAGCCCGAGTCGGCCAGGACGGCGAGGTTGTCGCGGAAGTCGCAGGCCTGCTTGGTGCAGCCCGGCGTGCTTGCGGCCGGGTAGAAGTACACGACCACGGACTTGCCTAGGTAGTCGGACAGGGACACCGGCTTGCCCTCGCTGTCGGGCAGCGTGAACGCGGGCGCGGTGTCTCCAGGTTCGAGACGACTGGTCATGCCCCAGAGACTATTCCGGTGACCTACGCCTGGCCCTCGAAGACGGTCGGCGCGTTCTGGTCGTGGCCACCCGGCTGGATCGTCAGCGTCATCTTCACCGGTGTCTCCGGCACGGCGAACGCCAGCTGGAGTTGCGTGTCGCGGCCCGGTGGGAGCTCGGCGATGGCCGAGGCGAGGCCGTTGAGGCCCTGCACGGAGTCGAGGAGCTCGGCGGCCTGCTGGTCGTCCGCTGTCGCCTTCACGGCGAGCTGGGACGGCCGGTAGGGGGTCTTGGAGCCGTTGTAGACGGTGATCGTGAAGACCGCGGTGCGCTTGGCCGGTGGGATCGCCGTCTCGGACGGTGAGAGGGAACGCGGGGCGGACACCACGACGGAGAGGCCTGAGGTCCACACGCGTTGCGTGCCGAAGGCTGCTGCGGCGGACGCGTTGGGCGTCTCGGCGCGCTGCTCGACTGTCAGGTTCTCATCGGGGGTGACGGCGACACTGGGGCCCGCACATCCCGCCACGGCCAGCAACAGGCACAGGCCCGCGGCCGTTTTGGCGAACTTCACGAACTCCCCTTTCCCACCCCGGCGGTGGGTGTGAGCGACTCACGTCAACTGTGACGGTGCCGAAGGGAGTAGTGCGAACGAAAGTGGCCTCTGAAGCGGACCTGGTGCCGGGCCGTGGCCGAAGTGTGATGGGCGGCGTGGGCGGCGCCACAAGTGCGCCGGCCCCACGCCGTCCTGGTGGTCGAGACCACCGGGTGAAGCTAGGGAGCGCGTCGGGGGGCGTGCGCGCTCACACCGATCATCGCCCACTGTGTGCCCCGCGCTACAAGCGGAGCCGTTTATCACCCGTTCAGAGCAGCGTCAGTCGTACGAAACGTGAAGGTCACGCCTGACCGACTCACGTATGTGCGGCTGAACGGCCCAGCGAAGGCGTCCGTTCGGCGATCTCGCTGAGGAGTTCGAACGAACGCAGACGGTCATCGTGCCCGTGAACGATGGCCGTCACCATGAGCTCGTCGGCCGCCGTCGACTCCAGCAACTCGTCCAGCCCGGAGCGGACCGTTGAGGGGGATCCGATGATCTGGTTGGCCATCCGGTCCTCGACCACGAGCCGGTCGATCTCGGTGTACGGGTAGTCCGCGGCCTCCTGCGGCGTGGCGAGCGGCTCGGGGCGGCCCTGGCGCAGCTTCACGAATGAGAGCGCTCCCGGGCCCGCGATGTAGCGGGCCTGCTCGTCGGTGTCGGCGACGACCACGGACGCGCACACCATCGCGTACGGCTTGTCGAGCACCTCGGACGGCCGGAAGTGCCGCCGGTACAACGCCAGCGCGGGCAGCGTGTTCTGGGCGCTGAAGTGGTGAGCGAACGCGAACGGCAGGCCGAGCAGCCCGGCAGCCTGGGCGCTGTAACCCGACGAGCCCAGCAGCCAGATCGGCGGCTTGTTGCCGGCGGCGGGCACGGCGTTGAGCTCGGCGGTGCCCTCGAAGTACTGGATCAGCTCGGTGAGCTCCTGCGGGAAGTTCTCCGCGGACAGCCCGGCCTCGGTGCGCCGCAACGCGCGCGCGGTCTTCTGGTCGGTGCCGGGCGCGCGGCCGATGCCGAGGTCGATGCGACCGGGGTGCAACGCCTCCAGCAAGCCGAACTGCTCGGCGACCACGAGCGGCGGGTGGTTGGGCAGCATCACGCCGCCCGAACCGACCCGGATCGTCTCGGTGGCGTCCGCGACGTGCCCGATGAGGACGGCCGGCGCGGACGACGCGATGCCCGGCATGTTGTGGTGCTCCGCGTACCAGATGCGCTGGTAGCCGAGGCGTTCCGCGTGCTGAGCGAGTTCCCGCGCGTGCCGCAACGCGGTCGTGGCGCTCGACCCCGACGTGATGGGCGCGAGGTCGAGAACGGACAGCGGGATCTCACTCAGACGGCTCATACATCGATCAACACCGATACTTCGTGACTTCTTCCGTGAGCCGGGTAACTCGTTTCGCGGCCTTCTCGTACGTCGTGCCCTGGGGGTGCAGAGTCAGCACCACGACGACGCTGAACAGGCACGTCCCGGACGTGTGCAGGGCAGGCGACTTGGTGTCGAGCTCCCACTGGACGCGCGCCCTGGGCCGGTCCACGCACGGCTTCGTCGGGTCACCGAACCCCGACCAGCCCTGCTTGAACGCGGGATGCCAGGTGGCCGACGGCAGCCCGAACGACTGGTCGAACCCGTCCGACGCGCACTTCTCGGCCCGCTGCAGGTGCCCCATGATCGTGAAGCGCACCTTCGGCTTCGCGTCCTCCAGCAGGTACCGGTAGACCTTGACCATGTCGGACGCGCTCACGGCCGTGTAACCCCACATGCCCCGGTTCTCCGGCGGCCGCGTGTCCTCGAGCTTCAGACGGTCGGCCACCCGCACGACGAGCTGCTCCCAGCCGTTCTCGACCCACAGCTCACTGGCCGCGTTGTCGTCGCTGACGCGCAACATGGGTTCGATGCGCGGGTCGTCCCCGCGCGTCTCCAACTGCTCGATCGCGATGAGGATCTTCACGAGCGAGGCGGATCTGATCTGCTTGTGCACGTCTCGTCCGGTCAGCTTGTGCGTGATCCGGTCGTAGACCGCGTAGGACGCCGTAGTGGTGGTCACGGGGGCCGCGAGCGTGGTCGCGGGAGTCGCGAGCAACGCCATCGTCAGAAGTAGGTGCACGCCCCCGGAAGTTAGCGGTGGCTCTCACCTTTTGCCTGATGTTTTGTCGCTCACAGGGGGAGAAGGAGTTCGTCCCTCCTTCCGTTGACGTTGGTGTGGACGTGGACGTGACGGATGTGGTGGTGATCGGTGCGGGACAGGCGGGGTTGTCCGCCTCCTACTTCCTGCGGCGGCGCGGTGTCGATCACGTGGTGCTCGACGCCAACGAGTCTGCCGGCGGGGCTTGGTTGCACCGGTGGCCGAGCCTGCGCATGCGGACCGTGCACGGGATCCACGAGTTGCCCGGGATGCCGTTCGAGCAGCCGTCGCCCGAGGAGCGGGCCAACTCGGCGATCCCCTCTTACTTCGGGCGGTACGAGCGGTTGTTCGAGCTGCCGGTGGTTCGGCCGGTGAACGTCACGTCCGTGGCGAACGAGGGGCCTTTGGGTGGGGGTGGCTTGACTGAGGGCGGCTTGGTTGAGGGCGAGGGCCGCTTGCTTCGGGTCGAGACTTCTGCCGGGGTGTGGGCTGCGCGTGGGTTGATCAATGCGACTGGGACTTGGCGGCGGCCGTTCTGGCCTCACTACCCAGGGCAGGAGACGTTTGCCGGTCGGCAGCTGCACACCGCTGATTACCAGGGGCCTGAGGAGTTCGTCGGTAAGCGGGTGGTTGTTGTCGGTGGGGGTGCTTCGGCTACCCAGCTCTTGCTGGAGTTGGCTCCCTTTGCTGCTGAGACTCGGTGGGTTACCCGGCATGAGCCTGTTTGGCGGGAGGGGCCGTTCACCGAGGACTACGGGCGGTGGGTTGTCGGGATGGTCGAGGAACGGGTTCGGGCTGGGCTCATTCCTCGCAGCGTGGTGAGTGTTACCGGGCTGGCGTTGAACGAGGAGACTCGGGCTGGGATCGCGGCTGGGGTGCTGGATCGGAAGCCGATGTTCTCCCGGATCACTCCTGGTGGGGTGGAGTGGGACACCGGTGAGCGGTTCGATGCTGACGTGATTTTGTGGGCTACCGGGTTTCGGCATGATCTGGATCATTTGGCGCCGTTGCGGTTGCGTGGGGCTGGGGGTGGGATTCAGGTGGACGGCACTCGGGTGGTTTCGGATCCTCGGATCCATTTGGTCGGGTATGGGCCTTCGGCCAGCACTGTTGGGGCTAATCGGGCTGGGCGGGCGGCTGTTCGGGAGTTGGTCGGGTATTTGGGTCAGGTCAAGGTGGCTTAGCGCCTTGCGCGTCGTGTCTCGCGGCTAGAGCTTCGGGCGGCTTTTGGGCCGGTGCCGGTTCTGTTGGTATGTCGCGTTCCAGCTGGGTTGGTCGCGTTTGTTGGTTCGGCTGCGGTTGCGAGAGTTGGTCGCGCGGGTCGTGTCGACGTATGGGGTTGCGATTGGGGCTTGACCTTGAGCCTCTGGCGGGACGCCCTGTCGTCCGGAAAGCCGGGCTGAAAAGCGCCCAGCCGATCCCGCGAGGGTGGCATCCCGCCTCCTCAAGGTAAGGCCCCAATCGCCAGAGCAGTTGTGCACCGCCTCCGTGTCCCCGACCAGGTAGGACGGGCTCGCCTGCGGCATCGCGTACCGGGCCTCGTAGGTGGCCTGGCTTCGCGTTGACGGCTGTCCGGTTGGCACCGCGCGCCTGGCTTGCGGGCGTGGTTGGCCTGCGTTGACGACTGCGGTTGAGAGCGCGCGCCTGGCCTGTGTGCGTGGTGCCTTGCGTTGGCTGTTTGGTGGGCTTGGGGTTGGGGTTAGGTCTTGGATTTGGTGCGGTTTTTGGTCAGGCGGGTGGCTACGAAGATGGTTACGGCTACTGCGGCCAGGGCTAGGACCACCTTTGAGCCGATGCCCACGTACTGCTCGACCAGGTGCCAGTTGTCGCCCAGTAGGTAGCCCGCCAGGATCAGGGCTGTGTTCCAGATGAGGCTGCCTGCTGCTGTGTAGGCGAGGAACGGGGCCAAGCGCATGCGTTCCACGCCTGCTGGGATGGAGATCAGGCTGCGGAAGACTGGGATCATGCGGCCGAAGAAGACTGCTCGGTAGCCGTTGCGGAGGAACCAGGCCTCTGTCTTGTCCACATCGGACACCCTGACCAAGGGCATTTTTGCTGCTATTGCTCGTACTCGGCCGCGGCCCAGGAGGGCGCCTATCCAGTACAGGAGGATGGCGCCTGCCACTGAGCCGAAGGTGGTCCAGAGGATGGCGTCCAGCAGGGACATCTTGCCTTGGGCGGCGGTGAAGCCGGCCAGGGGGAGGAAGACTTCGCTTGGTAGGGGCGGGAAGAGGTTTTCCAGCGCGATGGCCAAGGCCGCTCCGGGGGCGCCGGCCGTGTGCATCAGGTCGGTGACCCAGTCGACCAAGTTCATGAGTCCAAGTTACGGACGCTGGTGGGGGTCGACATTGGGGTAAACCACAAAAGAAGGGTGGGGGAAACCCCACCCTCCTCTCAGGGTCGCGTGCTCAGGAGCAGAGGATCCTTGCGTCTGCCCAAGAAGCGTGGTCGTTCTGGGTGCCGTCGTTGCCGTCCAAGACGCGCAGGGTGAGAGTCCTCACGTTGGTCAGGTCTGCGGTCATGGTGGTGGCTGGGGAGCGCACGTTCAGCACCGGTGTGGTGGTCAGGACGTTGTTGTCGCCCAGGAGTTGGAACGAGACGGTGCCGCCTGCTCGTTGGCGGGCCACGTCCAGGCCTGCTTCGTCGTCCACGCCCACGGAGGCGGAGAAGGTGGTGCAGGGGGTGGGCAGGTCGTAGGTGATCTCGGAATCGGCGTGGGTGCCCAGGCCTTTGCCGTAGGTGGAGCGGCGTAGTGCTATTCCTCGGCCGTCGTTGGCCGATGGGCCGCCGTTGGAGAGGTCTCTTTCCACCGGGCCGTCGCCGCCTGTCGCTGAGGACCAGGGGCGGTCCGAGAGGTAGGACCAGCCGGCCGGCAGGGGGCGCACCACGTGCACGCGGGCTGTTCTCTCCGACTCCGTGCCGTTGTCGAAGGACGCGACCACCGGGATGTCGAAGTAGCCCTCGGTTGCGGGAGGTATGACGGTCCAGTTGCCGGACAGCGCTTGGCCGGGGCGCAGGACCTTGGCCGTGGCAGGGGATCCCTGGATCGACCAGCCGGTGGGTACGCGGGGTGTCAGCGTCACGTCGCGCACGTCCGTGGTGGTGGTGAAGAGGCCGGTTATCGCGAAGCCGTTCGCCGAGGCCGAGACCGAGGTTCTCGGGACGGTGGGGGTCGGGCGTGCGCAGGTTCGGGAGCCTGCTCGGCAGGCGATGGCCGCGAAGCCGCCGTTGGTGGCCACGTCCAGCGTCAGGGCCTCGCCCGCTCGCATGGTGCGGGACTCGGAGACCAGGCCCGCTGGGCCGTCCCGGGTGATCTCCACCAGCCAGCGGCCCGCGGGCAGGGAGAGGGGTACGGAGACGGTGCGGGCCTGGCCGGAGTAGCCGCCGCCGAGGAACCAGCGGTCGCCCGAGCGGCGGGCGAACACCGCGTGGTCGGCCGGGCGGCCGGACAGGAGGCGGGTCTCGTCCCAGGTCGTCGGCACCTGGTCAACGAAGCGTTCGGCCGCGGGGCGGGCCGCGTGGTCCTCCGGGCGTCCCGCCAGGTTGGCCAGGCCCGACTCGTAGAGCACGGTCAGGGCCAGTTCGTGGGCGTCCGAGGTGGTGCGGGACGGGCGGTGCCAGGCCAGCGGCGTGTAGTCCATGCCGCCCACCACGCCGCGGGTGAACGGCAGCGCGGTCAGGTGGGGGCCGGTCAGGCCCGAGGACTTCTCGCCGCCGTGGACCGCCTCCATCGTCATCACGTGCGGCCAGGTGCGGTGGACGCCGTGCGGGATGGTCGAGCCGTGGAAGTTGACCAGCAGGTGGTGGGCGGCGGTCTCGGCGAGGACGCGGTCGTACCAGCGGTAGCGGTCCTGGCCGTCGGAGTCCATGAAGTCGATCTTCACGCCCACCACGCCCCAGCGTTCGAACAGCGCGAGCCGTGCGGCGCTCTCGGCCGGGGTGTCCAGCTCGTCGTAGTGGACCCAGAGATGGATCTTCACGCCACGGGCGGAGGCGTACGCGATCAGCGACGGGATCCACGACGTCTGCTCCCACGTCGGGTCGTAGTCCCAGTTCGGGTCGAAGTACCACCCCGCGTCGACCAGTGCGTACGGCCAGCCGTGTGCTGCGGCGTAGTCCACGTACTGCTTCTGCATCGCGAGGCTCTGACCTGCTTCACGGCCGCCCGCGAGCCAGCTCCAGAACACCTTGCCCGGCTTGATCCACGACGTGTCGCGCACCTTCGAGCGCGGCGCCAGGTCGTCCACCAGGGTCGACGCCGACACGTCCGCCAGCGAGCCCACGACGACGGTGCGCCACGGCGACTGCCAGGCGCCGTCCACCGCCACCCGCTCGTCCCAGTACCTGATCGAGTAGAGGCCGGAGCCCGCGGTGTGCGCGAGGCGAGCGCCCGAGTGGCGTCCATCCACAGAGGACTCGGTCAGCAGCGCGTACACACCGTTCGTCTCGAACAGTGCGGGATGGAGGTACTCGGCCGTCTCGGCGGCCGCCGCGTTCGTCTGCACGAACGGGTTTTCGTAGTCACGCCGGTACTTCGCGATCCACCCGGTCGCAGTGGACGGAACGCGGAACGCCGACGTCTCGCGCAGCACGCCGCCCAGTCCGGCCGGGACCTCGTAGCGGTACGCGACACCGTCCTCCGCGGTCCGCACGACAAGATCCACACGGGCCGCTCCGGCGAACGAGTAGCGCTCCTCCCGGTGGACCACCGAACGCTGCCGTTGCTTGCCGGACGACGCCGTGTAGTGCTCGACCACCCGCCGTTCGGTCCGTCCGGTCAACCGGAGCCCGGACGAAAGATCCGCTCTTTCCGTCACCACGCCCAGCGGACTCGGTTCCAGCACGGTGGTGCCGCCACGGGTCACCGACAGGCTCGGGACACCGTCCGACAGCGTCACGACAGCTTTCGGCCAGGGAGAGTTTTGTGCTTCTGCTGTAGGAGTTATCGCGCTCACTGCGAGCGTGGCGACGAGTGCTCCCGCCACGTGTCGCCGCACGGTGGACAACCGCATGTCCAGTCCTTCCCGACGTCGGTCGCGGCGGCGACACATCCGATGTATACGCGGTCGAGGGCCATTGGTCCACAACCGGAGGGAAAGGCCTTTCCGGCATGTAATCGTTTGACTACGATCGGGTTCGATGGCTGACCTGGTGGGGACGTGTGCGATCTGCGGCACCGCGACCGCCACCTCCCGGCGCAGACACGCGAGGTACTGCTCGAACGCCTGCCGGCAACGGGCCTACCGGCAGCGCGTCCACGAACCCGTTACGGCACTGGACAGTTTCATCGGCCGCGACGCCGAACTGGCCCGTCTCGCCAGGGTCGGGCCGCGCGTGCTGACGCTCGTCGGACCGGCGGGCGTCGGCAAGAGCCGGTTGGTCAAGGAGCTCGCGAAGGACGCGACCTGGGTCGAGCTCGACGACGCCCAGGACGTCGCACGGGCGTGCGCCGAGGCGTTGGGCGAGCAGACCTCCGAACCGGCGCTGAGCACACTCGTGAGCGCTCTGGCGGCCCGCAGGACCGTGCTGGTGCTGGACAACTGCGAACACGTCGCACGGGAGTGCGCGGCGCTGCTGGAGCCGTTGCTGCTCGGCTGCCCCGGCCTCTCGGTGATCGCGACGAGCCGCGAACCGCTGCGGGTGCCGGGCGAGGTCCTGTTCGCCGTAGAGCCGTTGTCGATCACGGACGCCGTGGACCTGTTCGCCGACCGCGCCCGCGCGAACCAGGTGGGGCTGCGGCTCGGCGACCGCAACGCGATCGCCGCCCTCTGCGACCGCCTGGACCGCCTGCCGCTCGCGATCGAGCTCGCGGCGAGGCTCGTGACCGTGCTGCCCGTCCAGGAACTCCTGGCGCGCCTGGACGACCGCCTGGAACTCCTCAACCGCGGCAACCGCACCGCGGCGGTGCGGCACCAGAGCCTGCGCGCCGCGATCGGCTGGAGCTACGAACGGCTGAGCGCCGACGAGCAGCACGTCTTCCGGTGCATCTCGAAGGGACCGGGCGGGTTCGGTCTGGACGTCGCCGTGCAGGCGTGCGACCTGCCGTCGGACCGGGTGCTGGTGCTGCTGTCGGCGCTGGTGGCGAAGTCGTTGCTCATGTTCACCGGCGCGGGCCGGTTCGAGCAGCTGGAGTCCGTGCGGCTCTACGGCCGCGAGCGCCTCGCCGAGCAGTTCACTGGTGATACACCCGGTGTCGCCGCGGCTAACCTGAGGGCAGTTCGCCGCGGGCCAGCCCCCGCGGCGAACCACTGAAAACCGCAGATCAATGAGGTCGGGGGGACTCGAACCCCCACTGGCTGGGACCTAAACCCAGTGCCTCTGCCAATTGGGCTACGACCCCTCGCGGAGAAGCCTATAGCCCCTCCGTGGACTCGCTCTCGCGGGTCGCGCGAAGCCGCGGTCCTGACCGTCCACTACGGTTGCGGGCAGAACCGCTGCTAGGAGGACATGTGGCTCGCGATCCCGACACCATCCAGCGCGAGATCGAGCAGGCTCGCGCCGCGCTGGCCGCCACCCTGGACGAGCTCAGCGAGCGGGCCAACCCGCAGAAGCTCGTCGAGCAGGGCAAGTCGTCCGTGCTCGACGTGCTGAGCCAGCCCAAGGTCAAGTACACGCTGATCGCGGTCGGCGCCGTGGTCGGCTTCGCGCTGGTCCGCAAGCTGTTCCGCTAAGAACGCACCAACGGCAGGAGCACCTGCTCGACGACCTTCTCCACGAACGGCTCGTCGAGCGGGTCCCCGGTCAGCATCAGCCGGTAGATCAACGCGGCGCCCGCGATCTCGACGGCCATGCCGCGCGGCGCGTCGGCGCGCAGCTCGCCCCGTTCGGCGGCCCGGTCGAGAATTCCGCGCAGCACATCGCGTTGCGAGATCAGGAACGTCTCCCGGAACGCCGCCGCCAGCTCCGGCTCGTGCGGCAGTTCGCCCACGAGTGCCTGAGCCGCCTTGCCGATCGGTCCCGAGAGGAACGCGGCGAACGACGAGAGGAACTCGCGCAGGTCCCCGGCCAGTGAGCCGGTGTCCGGTGCCGCGAGGTTCTGCGTGGCGAGCTGGGTGCACGTGTCGATCACGAGATCGAGCTTCGACTCCCACCGCCGGTAGATCGTCGCCTTGCCCGCCCTGGCCCGCGCGGCCACGGCGTCCATGGTGAGCGCCCGGTACCCGACCTCGGCCATCACCTCCAGCGCTGCCTGACGTAAAGCGTCGTCCCTGCTGGCGTCTCGAGGACGGCCCCGTTGCGGGGTCCTTCCCTCGTTGAACGCCGTTGTCGACACGGCCATGCCACCTCCTCGTACCAGGGCACGGCTCGTGCGTGTCCTCCCCGCCCCTTTGGCGGCACATCCTAGGCGTCTTGCCCATCTTGCAGGGTGAGCAGCACCCGGTTGTTGCTTCGTGTTGTTCTCGGTTGGGTCTTGCGCGATGTGCCCCAGAACTCCTACCTTTCGACTTGTCCAGACCAGGCTGCCTCGCCGCGCAGCTGAACGTGAGTAGTCGTCATGCGCGGGCGAGGAGTGGGTGATGGTCTTTGGCATAAGGGGTTTTCTCGGCGATGCCACGGTGGCGGTGCCGCTGGGTCAGTCGGGGGCGGCGACCGGGAAAGGGACCGGGCCATCGGAGGTCTTCGGGTGTTCCGGCATGTCGGAACGGTCCTGGAAAGAGTTCGTCGGGGCACAGGATCTTGTCTGGCGGCGGCCGCCGACCCGGTACGGACAGGCCCCGTTCCTCGGTGACGGGCGCGTCGTCCACGCCGAGGGGAACGTCGTCAGGTTCATCGTGCAGCGCGCCGACGTGCAGGATCACCGCGACACCGGCGGCAGCCGGTTCGGCGTGTGCCGGCTTCCTGTCGGGAACCTGAAGATCGCGGCGGCCGGCGTGATCACGTTCGCCGCCTGCGTCCACTCCGAACGCTCGGTGTTCTCGTTGGACTTCAGCGCTTCCGGGACCGAGCGGCCGGCGATCGAGTTCGTGCCGGCGTTGGCGATTCCGCCTCGCGCGGACTTCAACCCGCTGCCGGACGGGTACGTGCTCAACCCGGACCCGGTGACCGCGGTGAGCCCGGTGCGGTACCGGGACCGCGGCGACGGGACGCTGGAGATCCCGTTGCGGCGCGGGCAGGAAGTGCTCGTGCACCCGAAGGGCCGCCGTCCCGATCTGGCCGTGCGGCCGATCGCCATCACGACTCCGGGCAGGCCCTGGGGTCTGCCCGCCTGACGAAAAGGGAGTTCTCATGCGCATTGCCGCGCTTGCGATCGTGTCCACGATGGTCAGTTTCGGACTGGCCGTGCCGGCGGCCTCGGCGTTGCCGGACGGCCTCGCCCTGACCCCGCCGATGGGCTTCAACAACTGGAACACCACGGCCTGCCGGGCCGAGTTCACCGAGGCGATGGTCAAGGGCATCGCCGACATCTTCGTCAGCAAGGGCCTGAAGGACGCGGGCTACGAGTACGTCAACATCGACGACTGCTGGGCCGAGAAGACCCGCGACGCCGCGGGCAAGCTCGTCCCGCACCGCACGCGTTTTCCCAACGGCATCAAGGCCGTCGCCGACTACGTCCACTCCAAGGGCCTGAAGTTCGGCATCTACACCAGCGCCGGCACCAAGACGTGCAACAAGGACAACGGCTTCCCCGGCGGTCTGGGCCACGAGGAGTCCGACGCGCAGCAGTTCGCGTCGTGGGGCGTCGATTACCTGAAGTACGACAACTGCAACAACCAGGGCGTTGACGCGAAGCAGCGTTACCGCAAGATGCGTGACGCACTCAAGAAGACCGGCCGTCCGATCGTGTTCTCGCTCTGCGAATGGGGCCAGAACAAGCCGTGGGAGTGGTCCTCCGACACGGGACACCTCTGGCGCACCACGGGCGACATCAACGACACCTGGCCACGCACCATGGACATCTACGAGAAGAACGTGGTGCTCGACTCCTACGCGGGCCCTGGCCGGTGGAACGACCCCGACATGCTGGAGGTCGGCAACGGCAAGATGAGCTCCACCCAGTACCGCAGCCACTTCTCGCTGTGGGCCGTCATGGCCGCGCCGCTGCTGATCGGTTCTGACCTGCGCAAGGTCTCCGCCGACACGTTCACGATCCTGGAGAACCGCGACGTGATCGCCATCGACCAGGACAGGCTGGGCGTGCAGGGCAAGCGGATCCGCACCACCGGCACGTCGGGCGTCGACGTGATCGTGAAACCGCTGGCGGGCGGCGACAAGGCGGTGGCGCTGTTCAACAAGTCGGGCTCCACCCAGACGATCTCGACCTCGCTGGCCGAGATCGGCATGAGCGGCCCGGCGGTGCTGAAGGACCTGTGGACCAAGGCCACCCGCACGACCACCGGCACCATCTCGGCCTCGGTGCCCTCGCACGGCACGGTGCTCTACCGGGTCTCCTCGAACGGGCCACGCCCGACCCCGCCGGCCGGTGTCTCCGACCTGTCCGCGTTCGGGGCCTCGTCCTCGGCCAACGGCTGGGGGCCCGTCGAGATCGACCGGTCCGTCGGCGGCCAGGGCGCCGGTGACGGTAAGGCGATCGCGATCAACGGTGTCGGGCACGCGCGCGGGTTCGGGGCGCACGCGGCCTCGGCGATCGAGTTCTACCTGGGGCGCAAGTGTTCCTCGCTGACCGTGGACGTCGGGGTGGACGACGAGGTGGCCGCGGGGCGCGGGTCGGTGGTGTTCCAGGTGTTCGCGGACGACGTGAAGGTGGCGGAGTCGGGGCGGCTCACCGGGACCGACGCGGCGGTGAGGCTCACCGCGTCGGTCAGCGGCGCCGAGACCCTGCGGCTGGTGCTGACCGACGCCGGCGACGGCATCAACTCCGACCACGGCGACTGGGCCTCGCCGCGCATCACCTGCGCGTAGCGACGGCCAGCTGGGTCATGTACCGCTTCACCACGCGGCCGTCGTGCCGGGTGTCGATCAACGACCTGATGTCCGCGATCAGCCGGTCACGGGTCGGCAGCGCGATGTGGTTCGAGTAGGTGAGGAGCAGGTCGGCGTACGCCTCGGTGTCGTAGGCCTGCTCCCACTCGAAGCGGTGGAACGCGGGCCGGCCGAACAGGTCGCTCTCGTCGAACTCGCGCGGGATCGCGGCGGCGGGGGAGAGGCGCAGGTTCGGCGGGGTGGACGGGTCCCAGCGCTCGTAGCACTCCTGGACGTCCACGAAGAACCGCGAGGTGCCTCCCGCCACGTGATGGGTCGAGATCACCGCGAGCACGCCGCCGGTGCGCAAAGCGGCGGCACAGCGCGACATGCGGGTGGCCGGGTCGAGCCAGTGGAACGCCGTCGCGCACACCACGAGGTCGAACGCGTCGGACGGGAGCGGCCAGTGGTCGAAGTCCGCCACGACCACGTCGGCGGCGGGGGCGTGCACGCGGGCCAGGGCGGCGAGTGCCGGGCTCAGCTCGACGGCCGTGACGTGGCCCAGGGCGGTCAACGGCAACGTGGCCTGACCGGTGCCCGGCGCGATCTCCAGGATGCGCGGACCGGTCAGGTGCGTGAAGAGCTCGGCGGGGTAGGCGGGACGTGCCCGCCGGTAGCGGGCCGCGTCGGTGCCGAAGGTGCTGCGGAGGTCGGTCACCCGCCGAATTCAAGCGTGCGGGACGGGAGGGCGGCCAGGCCTTCCCTGGCGAAACCCGCCCACGTGCTCCGGATGGTCCGCGCCAGGTCGGGGTCCGGCTTGGCGCCGGCGAGCATGCCCGCGCCGAGCCACGGCTCCGGGTCGAAGAGGAACGGGAGCTCCATGCAGTGGCAGGAGCCCAGCGGGGCGCCTTCCGGTGCCCACCTGAACAGGTAGGTGGCGACCTCGCCGCCCGCCGCGGCAAAGTCCGCCACGAACGAGCGGGCGCCGCCGGCGAAGATCAGCTCGGTCACGGCCTCCCAGTGCTCGCGGCTGGGGACGTACGGGCTGCCGTCGTCGGCGGTGTGGCCGATGAGCAGTTCGACGCGCGAGGCGGCCGCGCCCAGGTCGCCCTCGACGACGGGGGCGAACGGCATGCCGCCGGACGGGGCGAACTGCGGGCCCACCGACGCCACGGCGGCGGCCTGGGCGGCGAGGACGTCCACTACGGGCGTCGTGGCGTCTACCTCGACGGCGGTCTGGAGGGCCGCGGTCATGTCGGCGCGTTCCGGGCTGCGGGTGCCCAGGGGTGCGCTTTGCATGATCGCGCGGTGGAACAGGGCCTCGGTGTCGGTCAGCATCAGCGCGTAGACGGAGTCGCCGCCCGCGGACTGGCCGAAGATCGTGACGTTGGACGGGTCGCCGCCGAACGACGCGATGTTGTCGCGGACCCAGCGCAGCGCGACGAACTGGTCCTGCAGGCCGAGGTTGTCGCGCAGGTAGCCGAAGACGCCCAGGCGGTAGCTGACGCTGACGACCACCACGCCCTCGGACGCGAGCAACGTCGTCTCGTACTTGAACGACTCGCCGCTGCCCGTCACGTAGGCGCCGCCGTGGAACCAGACCATCACCGGGAGGCCGGAGGCGTCGGCGGGGGCGGTGACCGACAGCACCTGGCAGTGCTCGGAGAACTCCAGGCCCTCGACCGAGTTGCCGACGACGGCGACGAGTGCGGACGGCGGTTGCGGGCAGGCCGGGCCACGCGTGGAGCCGCGCTCGCCGTCCCAGGCAACGGGAGTCGGCGGGGCGAAACGGTCAGCGGTCGCGTAACGGATGCCGCGGGCTTGCACCAGGCCTGTGATCACGCCCTCGATAGTAAGCATGAGTAAGCAATTCCACAGTGTCTCGATTCGGCGGAAACCCGAGGACAGGAGGACGATGTAACGGTTGGGCAACGAGACATGAGGAGGGCTCCGAGTGCGGGCTACGACGATCTACGGCACCAAGGACATCCGCGTCGAGGAGGTGCCGGACGCGGCCGTTCAGGAGGCCACCGACGTCGTCGTCCGGGTCGAGCTGGCGTGCATCTGCGGCAGCGACCTGTGGGCGTACCGCGGCGTGGCGAAGCGCCAGGAGGGGCAGCGGATCGGGCACGAGTTCCTCGGCATCGTCGAGGAGGTCGGCAGCGCGGTGAAGTCCGTCAACGTCGGCGACCGCGTCATCGCGCCGTTCGTGTGGAGCGACGGCACGTGCGCGTACTGCCAGGCCGGGTTGCAGACGTCGTGCCGCGCCGGCGGGTTCTGGGGCAGCAAGGGCAGCGACGGCGGGCAGGGCGAGGCCGTGCGGGTGCCGCAGGCCGACGGCACGCTGGTCCGGGTGCCCGCGGACGCCCCGGCGGCGCTGCTGCCCGCGTTCCTGAGCCTCAGCGACGTCATGGGCACCGGTCACCACGCGGCCATGGGCGCCGGGGTGGTGGCGGGCAGCACGGTCGCGGTCGTCGGTGACGGCGCGGTCGGCCTGTGCGGTGTGCTCGCGGCCAAGCGCCTCGGTGCCGAGCGGATCATCGCGATGGGACGCCACGAGGACCGCGCCAAGATCGCCCAGCTCTTCGGCGCCACGGACCAGGTCGCCGAACGCGGTGATGCCGCGATCGAGCGGATCAAGGAGATGACCGGCGGGCTCGGCGCGTCGGCGGTGCTCGAGTGCGTCGGCACCGAGCAGTCGTGGGAGACCGCGATGGGCATCGTGCGCGACGGCGGCCGGATCGGGTACGTCGGCGTGCCGCACGAGATGCCGGGGCTGCCGTTGAACAAGCTCTTCAACCGCAACATCGCCATCGGTGGCGGTGTCGCCCCGGCCCGCGCGTACCTGCCCGAGCTGCTCGCGGACGTGCTCGCCGGGCGCATCGACCCCGGCCCCGTCTTCGACCGGACGGTCTCGCTCGACGACGTCGCCCTGGGCTACCAGGCGATGGACGAGCGGACCGCCCTGAAGGTCATCGTCCAGCCGTAGTCAGCACGTAGTCCTCGGCGCGCACGCGCTTGGTCCGCATCCAGTACCGCCAGGTGAATCCCGGCCACACGGTGCGGTTCACGCCCTGCGCGTCGAGGTACCAGCTCTTGCACCCGCCCTGGGTCCACACGCCCTTGGTGAGCTTCTGCTGGATCTCGCGGTTGAACTCCTGCTGGGCCTCCACTCGTACGTCCAACTCCTCTGCGCGGTGTTTGTCGAGGAGCTGGAGGCACTGCGAGATGTACCGGATCTGGGACTCGATCATGAACACGACCGAGTTGTGCCCGAGTCCGGTGTTGGGGCCCAGCAGGAAGAACAGGTTGGGGAAGCCCGAGACCGTGATGCCGAAATAGGTCTCGATCCCCTTCTCCCGCCACTGCTTGGCGAGGTCGACCCCGCCCTTGCCCTGGATGTCCAGGTAGTCGAACGAGTCGACGACGTGGAACCCGGTGCCGTAGATGATGACGTCGACCTCGTGCTCGACGCCCGCACTGTCCACGATGGACTTCTCGCGCACCTCGGAGACCTTGTCCGTCACCAGGTCCACGCTCGGGTAGCCCAGCGCGGGGTAGAAGTCGTTGGAGATCAGCACGCGCTTGCAGCCCATCGTGTAGTCGGGCTTGAGCTTGCGGCGCAGCTCCGGGTCCGGCACCTGCTTCTTCATGTGCCGCAACGCGATCCCCTGCGCGAACTGCATGATCTTCGGGTTCACCGCGAACCCCAGCGCGGACGACTCGCGGGTCCAGTACACGAAGTTGCGGTACGCCCGTTGCGTGAACGGCAAGGCGCGGAACAGCTTCTGCTCCCAGCCGTTGATCGACCGGTCCGCCTTGGGCATGATCCACGGCGGCGTGCGCTGGAAGATCTTCATCGACGCGACCTGCCCGGCGATCTTCGGCACGAACTGGATCGCCGACGCGCCCGTGCCGATCACGGCCACGCGCTTGCCGGTCAGGTCGAGGTCGTGGTTCCACTGCGCCGAGTGGAACGCCTCGCCGGCGAAGTTCTCGATGCCGGGCAGTTCCGGGACGTTCGGGATGTGCAACGCGCCGACGCCCGCGACCAGCGCCTGGGCCGTGTACGTGTCGCCCTGCTCGGTCGTGACGGTCCAGCGCTTGGCATCGTCGTCCCACTGCGCCCCGGACACCTTGGTGTTGAAGCGGATGTGCGGCCGCAGCCGGTACTTCTCGGTGACGCGCAGCAGGTAGGTCTGGATCTCGCCCTGCTGTGCGAACATCCGCGACCACTTCGGGTTCATCTCGAACGAGAACGAGTACATGTGCGACGGCACGTCGCAGGCGCAGCCCGGGTAGTTGTTGTCCCGCCAGGTGCCGCCGACGTCGGCCGCCTTCTCCAGCACCACGAAGTCGTGCTCACCCCGGCGCTTCAGCTCGATGGCCATGCCCAGGCCGGAGAAGCCGGTGCCGATGACGAGCACTTTCGTCGTCCGGTGCATGGGGGAGTCCCTCCGCTCGCGGTGGCTACTTCGCAGTAGGTTACTCGAAGTAAGTTACGAGCGGTAGACTCCGTTCGTGACTGCTCCGCGGCGCCGCATGCCCAAGGCCCAGCGCATGGCTCAAATGCTCACCGTCGCGGAGGAGATCTTCGCCGAGCAGGGGTATCTGGCCACGTCGATGGACGAGATCGCCGAACGCGTCGGCGTCTCCAAGCCGATGCTCTACGAGTACTTCGGCTCTAAAGAAGGCCTGCTCATCGGGTGCATCCATCGCGCGCGCACCGAGTTGCGGGAGAAGACGGCGGCGGCGATCTCGGGCGCGCAGAACCCGGAGGAGTTCCTCCGGCTCGGGCTCCGCGCGTTCTTCGAGTTCATCGACGAGCACCGCAAGTCGTGGGCACTGCTGCGGCAGGAGGCGGCCGTGGCCGTGCCGTCGGCGCAGGAGGAGGTCGAGGGCATCCGTCAGCAGCAGACGGACATGATCGGGGCCGTGCTGGCGTCGTTCACGCCGGACATCGACCCGCTGGAGGCGGAGGCGTTCGCGGAGATCGTCGTCGGGGCGACGGAACGGCTCGCGGTGTGGATGGAGCGCAGGCCCAAGGTAGGACCCGCGCTCGCAACCGACTACGTCATGACCGTGATCTGGCCAGGCGTCGAAAACCGCCTTATGAAGCTGCCTTCACCCGCTCAGCCCGCATAGCGGTGACGGCGGGGAGGTCGATCGGAGCGACCTTCGTGCCCGTCGCCCACTCGATCAGCATGTCCGCCAGAGCGGGGTTGCGCGGCAGCACCGGGCCGTGCAGGTAGGTGCAGACGATCCGGCCCTGCACGGCGCCCTCGACGCTGCCGTCGTTGCCCGTGCCGACCTTGACGTGCGCCAGCGGCCGGGCGGCCGGGCCCAGCGTGGTGCGGCCCTGGTGGTTCTCGAAGCCGATCAGCGGACCCGCGAACAGGCCGTTCGCCGGCTCGGCCACGACCTCGCCGATCGCCCGGCTGCCGCCCGCGTGGGACGACGAGTCGATCAGGCCCATGCCGGGGTGCGTGACGTTGTCGGCACGGGTGAAGCTCTCGCCGAAGATCTGGATGCCGGCGCACACGCCCAGCACCACGGCGTTCTTCGTGACGGCGCGCTGCAGGCCGGGGTGCTCGCGCAGGTGCTTCACCGCCAGCGTCTGCGCGGTGTCCTCACCGCCGCCCACGACGTAGATGTCGCACGAGTCCGGCACCGGCTGGCCGTAGTTGATCGGCACGATCTCGGCCTTGATGCCGCGCCACTTCATGCGCTTCTCGAGGACCACGGCGTTGCCGAAGTCGCCGTACGTGCCGAGGAGATCCGGCAGCACGAGCGCGATCTGGATTGTCGACTCACTCATCAGCGGCAGCCCTGGCATTCAAGTCGCGGAACGCGGTGTAGTTGGCGATGACCTCGACCGCGCCCTGGGGCATCTGGTCGATGGCCTTCAACGGGTCCGGCACGATCGTGTGCTGGACCTCGGCGTACGTCAGGCGCACGGCCAGGTCGGTGGCGCGCTCGCCGGACGCGATGACCGTGCGGCCCTGCAGGCGTTCGAACGGGACGTCCCACAGCCACGACAGGTCGCGGCCGTCGGCCTCCTGGGCGTTGATCACCAGGACGGCCGGGTGGTTGGCCTCCTTGACGACCGTGAGCGTCTCGCTCCAGCCCGCGGGGTTCTTGGAGAGCAGCAGCCGCGCGCTGCGGCCGTTGCGGGTGATCGTGCGGTAGCGGCCACTCACGTTGGAGACGCCGCGCAGCCTGCGCACGGCCTCGTCCGCGGGCACGCCCATCGCGTGGGCCGCGGCGGACGCCATGACGGCGTTGGCCTGGTTGAACTTGCCCGGCAGCGTGAGGCGCAGCTCCAGCTTGCGGTGCTCCGGCGTGATCATGGCCTCGTCGGCGGTGATCCAGTTCGGGTGCGGCCGTGCCAGGTCGCAGCCGGTGCAGTGCCAGTGCTCGCCCTGCCAGCGGATCGGGCTGCCGCAGCGCGGGCAGCTCGCCGAGTCGTGGTGCCAGCCGGTGCCGGTGGCGACCCAGACGACCTTGGAGGCGTTCCACGCCGCGCTCGTCACCATCACGTCGTCGCAGTTGGCGACGATCGTGCAGTTCTGCAGCTTGTTGATCGCGTCGCGCAGCGAGCGCTCGATCGTGCGGACCTCGCCGACCCGGTCGAGCTGGTCGCGCGAGAGGTTCAGGACCACCGCGACGGACGGGTTGCTGGCGCCCGCGACGGCCGGGAAGTAGGCCTCGTCGCACTCCAGCACCGCGTACGGCGCGTCCGGCTGCTTCGAGAGCGCCGTGACGTGGCCGTCGGGCATGTTCGCGCCGCTGTGGTTCGTGGCGACCTCGCCCAGCGCGCCCACGGCCCTCGCCAGCATCATCGTGCTGGTGGTCTTGCCGTTGGTGCCCGTGACGACGGCGACGGTGCGGCCCTGGGTGAGGCGGTTGAGCGCCTGCGGGTCGAGCTTCAGCGCGACCCGGCCGCCGATCATGCCACCGGCGCCGAGGCCCATCTTCTGCGACAACGTGGAGCTCAGGTTGCCCAGCTTCACGGCGGCTGCGGTCCGCAGAGGGAGGCGGGCGGGGGAATCGTTCACCCCAAAGACTCTACCGGCGTTGGAATTCGCCCCTTTCCGCACGGTCGTTTCGTTGCTGTGAACCGGGTTCGGTGCGACTACCGGCTCAGTCCGCGGAGGATCCTGATGAGCTCCACCGTCGGCAACTGGCACAGCTGAGCCATGTTCTCCAACGCCGGCAGGTCGAGGTGGATCTCCGGGGACGCGCCCGGCGGCAACGCGTGCAGCCGGCCCGCCGCCCACCGCTTCAACGGCAGGATGCGCGGGTTGTCGCTCGCGGCGATCGCGGTGAGGCTCAGCGTCAGGTGCCCGGCGGGGGCGTCGCCGAAGAAGCGTTCGTGCACACGAGCGAGGACTTCGTGTGCCGGAACGTCCAGGGCGTGACAGATCTCCACCAGGCGCACGACGGAACACTGCCGCGTGCCCAGCTCGTACGTCGCGAGCGTCTGCAGCGAGATCTCCGTCTGCAACCGCTTGTTCAGTTCCTTGCGGGTCCATCCGCGCTGCTTGCGAAGGCTGCGGATCTCATCACCGAGCACGCGCTGGTACGCCGCTGTGTCGATTTGGCCGTTCGCAGTCTGCACTGGTCCCTCCACCCCGTGAGCGCATCTCACGGTGATGGAAGGCGCTGGTGCTTCGTCGCTTACGCAACTTACTGGCAGAATCCCCCGAACGGGCTATACATCTCTACTCTCAGTATCAGTTTACGCAGCGCACGCCGTCTGCGGAGATGGGCGGAGGGGCCGCGGGGTCAGCCGGTTGCTGACGCGCACCGTCCAGGGCGAGCACTCCCGAGCCGGCGAAACCCTGCGATCCGGGACCCGAGTAGTCGGAGCCGAGGAAGACGCGGGCCGCGCCCGCGGGCACGTTGACGTCCTCTTCGATCTTCACGCCGCCGAGGGCCTCGGAGACGGCGTTCGCGCCCGCCTCGCCGCCCTTGCCGTACCGGACGACCGACTTCGCCAGGGCGTCGGCGTTGCCCGTCTGGCCGCCGGTGAAGCCCTTCGCGACGAGCGACTCGAGCACCGTGGCGGCGAGACCGGGCTGGCCGGAGGCGTTGCGGACGTCGACCGTGACCGAGGCCTTGTCGAACTTCGGGTCGGCCGGGCTGTTCGACGCGGGCGCCTTGCCGAGGTTCTTGACGAACGTCTTGACCTCGGCGGCGTCCACCTCGACCGCCGAGCCGTCCTCGGGCGTCTGCAGGTCGGGGTTGCCGGTCGGGATGGTCTGGAACGTCATGTTGCCGCCCGTCATGTCCTTCATCTGCAGGGCGAACTTGGTGATGTCCCAGCCGTCGTCGAGCACGATCGCGCCGCTCACGGCCTTGATCATGTCGCTGCGCTTGGTGCTGTCGGTGAGCACGCCCGCCGACAGCATCTTCTTGGCGAGACCCGCCATGAAGACCTGCTGGCGCACGACGCGGTCGAGGTCGCCCATCGGCAGGCCGTGCCGCTGGCGGACGAACGCGAGCGCGTTCTTGCCCTCGATGGTCTGCTGGCCCGCCGGGAAGTTCGCGCCGGAGAAGCTGTCGCGCACCTTGGTGTTGAGGCAGACGTCGATGCCGCCGATGGCCTTGGTGATCTCGTAGAAGCCGACCAGGTTGACCTCGGCGTAGTGGTCGATCGTCGCGCCGGTCAGGTCCTGGATGGTCGCGATGAGGTTGTTCGCGCCTTCCTTGCGCGACTCCATCTCGACGTCGGGCGCGGCCTTGCCGCTGCCCTGGAGCTTCTCGGCGGCCTGGTTCTTGGCGTAGCCGTAGGCTGAGTTGATCTTGTGTCGGCCGAACCCGCCCGCGATCTTCACGTAGGAGTCGCGCGGGAACGACACGGCGTACGCCTTGCCGCTGTCGTTCGGGATGTGCAGCAGGATCAGCGTGTCGGTGTTGAAACCGCCGTCGTCGCTGCCGCCGGCCTGCAGTTCGTTGAGGATCTCCTGCGGCAGCGGGTTGCCCTTGGAGTCGGTGCGGCTGTCCATGCCGACGAGCAGGATGTCGATCGCGCCGTCGGCGGGCTTCTCCCCGGCGTCGGCGAGGTTCAGGTCCTGCTTGGTCAGGCCGTCGGTCAGTGCCGTCAGGTTCTGCCACGCGATGCCGGTGACCAGCAGGATCGTGGCGGACAGCATGCTGAGGAAGATCTTGGCGCCGGTGGACGCGCCGCGCTGGGCGCTGCTCGGCCTGCGTGCCGCCGCCGGCCTGGGACGCGGGCGGGGCGCTGCCTCGGCCTTCGCCTTCGCGGGGGTGGTCCGGACCGTCGGGCGGTCGGCTACCGGACGCGGGCGCGGCGCCGACGACGTGGCGCGAGGCGGGTCGGTGCGGCCGACGGACGCGCGGCGCGGCGGCTCCGAGCGGTTCGCCGACGTGCGGCGGGGCGGCTCGTTCCGGTCCGCCGGGTCGCGGCGCTGGGGCTCCCGGCGGGGTGGCTCGCTCCGGTTCGCCGACGTGCGGCGCGGGGGGTCGGAGCGCGGCGGTTCCGCGCGCTTCGGGGGTTCCCTGCGCGGCGGTTCCGCCCGGCCCGGCTGACGACCTTGCTGGTCAGCGGCGCGCGGGGGCGTCTGCGGGCGGCGGGGCTGGCCCGCCTGGGGGCGCGGGGTGGCGGAGGGTCGCCTGGGATTCCCGTTCGGGTCTCCTGGCCGCGGCGGCCGGTTGTCCACACCCACTCCTCTCAGCACATCCGGGTACTCCAAGTAGACGTGCGGGAGGTCCACTCGGTTGTGCACAGGGTGACACAGTGGCGAGGGCCACCCGATTCAGACCCCCTGACCAGCGGTTTTGTCTGTTTCGTAGACTCGTCGCCGTGTTGACGATGCAGGACGCGCTGCTCGCGCTGACCAAGTACTGGACCGACCGAGGCTGCATCGTGGTGCAGCCGTTCAACACCGAGGTCGGGGCGGGAACGCTGAACCCGGCCACCGTGCTGCGGGTGCTGGGTCCCGAGCCGTGGCGCGTGGCGTACGTGGAGCCGTCCGTGCGGCCCGACGACGCCCGTTACGGCGAGAACCCGAACCGGCTGCAGACGCACACCCAGTTCCAGGTCATCCTCAAGCCCGACCCGGGCGACCCGCAGGAGCTCTACCTCGGCTCGCTGGAGGCGCTGGGCATCGACGTGCGCGCGCACGACGTCCGCTTCGTCGAGGACAACTGGGCCTCGCCCGCGCTGGGCGCCTGGGGCCTCGGCTGGGAGGTCTGGCTGGACGGGCTGGAGATCACCCAGTTCACGTACTTCCAGCAGGCCGGCGGCATGACGCTCGACCCCGTGTCGGTGGAGGTCACCTACGGCATCGAGCGCATCATGATGGCGCTGCAGGGCGTCGACCACTTCAAGAAGATCGCTTACGCGCCCGGCATCTCCTACGGCGAGGCGTTCGGCCAGGCCGAGTACGAGATGTCCCGGTACTACCTCGACGACGCCGACGTCGAGGCCAACAAGCGCCTGTTCGAGGAGTTCGCCACCGAGGCGCGCCGGATGCTGGACGCCCGTCTGCCCGTTCCGGCGCACAGCTTCGTCCTGAAGTGCTCGCACATCTTCAACGTGCTGGACGCGCGCGGGTCGATCTCGACGACCGAGCGCGCGCGTGCCTTCGGCCGGATGCGCGGGCTGGCGCGTGAGGTCGCGGCGTTGTGGGCGGAGCGCCGGGCCGAGCTCGGGCACCCGCTCGGGGTCGCCGAACTCCCCGCCGCGGTCGCGAAGCCCTCGTCGTTCGCCGACGTCGTGGCGCCGGCCACGCTGCTGTTCGAGATCGGCACCGAGGAACTGCCTCCGCACGAGGTGCTGCGGACCGTGGCCGCCGTGCGCGAGGCCGTGTCCGCGAAGCTCGGCGCGACCCGCCTGACGCACGGCGAGGTCACCGTGCACGGCACGCCACGCCGGATCATCGTTTCCGTGCCCGCAGTCTCGCCGCGGGAGCCGGACGCCGAACGCACCGTGCGCGGGCCTCGGGTCTCCGCCGCGTTCGACGCCGACGGCAACCCGACGAAGGCCGTGCAGGGCTTCGCGCGCGGTCAGGGCGTCGAGGTCTCCGCGCTGGGGCGCGTGGTCGAGAACGACGTCGAGTTCGTGGCGCTGACCAAGTCCGACGCGGGCCGCGGCGCCGTCGAGGTGCTCAGCGGGTTGCTGGCCGAGGTCGTGTCGGACCTGCGCGCCGAGAAGAACATGAAGTGGAACGACCCGAAGCTGTCGTTCACCCGGCCGATCCGGTGGCTGCTCGCGCTGCTGGGCGAGACCCCGGTGCCCGTCGCGGTGTCGTCGCTGGCCTCCGGCACGTCGACCCGCGTGCACCGCACGGCCGACGCTCCGGTCGTCGAGGTGTCCACTGCGGACGGTTACCTGGAGTTCCTGGTGTCGCACGGGATCCAGGCCGACGCGTCGGTGCGGTCCGCCGCGATCGTCGAGGCCGCGCAGGAGCTGGCGGCGTCCGTCGGCGGTGTCGTGGAGGTCGACGGCCTGCTGGACGAGGTCACGAACCTGGTCGAGTGGCCCACGCCGATCCTCGGCTCGTTCGAGGAGCGGTACCTGGAGCTGCCGGCGCAGATCCTGACCACCGTGATGCGCAAGCACCAGCGGTACCTGCCGGTGCGCGCGGCCGACGGGGCGTTGCTGCCGCACTTCGTGGCCGTGGCGAACGGGTCGATCGACGCGGACCTGGTGCGGGCGGGCAACGAGGCCGTGCTGCGGGCCCGGTACGAGGACGCCGCGTTCTTCTGGCGGGCCGACCTGAAGACGCCGCTGGAGGAGATGAAGGCCGGTCTCGCGAAGCTGACGTTCGCGGACAAGCTCGGGTCGATGGCCGACCGCGCGGGTCGCATCGCCGCTCTGGCGGGACGCTTCGCCGGGGTCGTCGACGTCGACCGCGAGACGCTCGACCGGGCCGGTGCGCTGGCCAAGTTCGACCTCGGCTCGCAGATGGTGATCGAGCTGTCGTCGCTCGCCGGTGTGATGGCTCGCGAGTACGCGGCGCGGGCGGGCGAGACGTCCGAGGTCGCGCTGGCGTTGTGGGAGATGGAACTTCCCCGCTCGGCCGGTGACGCGCTGCCGTCGTCGGTGCCGGGTGCGCTGCTGTCGCTGGCGGACCGGTTCGACCTCCTGGCCGGGCTCTTCGGCATCGGCGCGCAGCCGACCGGCTCGTCCGACCCGTTCGGCCTGCGCCGTGCCGCTCTCGGCGCGGTGACGGTGCTGCGGGCGTTCCCGGACCTGCGGGCGATCACGTTGCCGGTGGCGCTTTCGCTTGCCGCCGAGGGTCTTTCGGTTTCGGCCGAGGCACTGGAGACCGCTCGGGAGTTCGCGGTCCGGCGGTACGAGCAGGCCCTGTTGGACGCTGGGCACGAGCACCGGTTCGTGCAGGCGGTGCTGCCGCTGGCCGACTCGCCGGTGCTCGCCGACGAGACGCTTGAACAGCTGGAAGCGTTGGCGGGCAACGAGTCCTTCGACGCACTGGCCGCGGCGTTGCAGCGGGTGCGGCGGATCGTGCCCGGCACGGTCGAGAGTGCTTACGACGCCTCGGTGTTGAGCGAGCCCGCGGAAGTGGCGCTGCACAAGGCGTTCGACGGGGTGTCGCGGGACGTCGTCGGGCTGGCCGCGTTCTTCGCCGCGGCGGAGGGGCTGACCGGGCCGATCAACACGTTCTTCGACGAGGTGCTGGTGATGGCCGAGGACGAGAAGGTGAAGGCGGCCCGGCTCGGGTTGCTCGCGTCGATCCGCGACTTCGCGGCGCCGGTGCTCGACTGGACGCAGCTGTAGTTCTCACGACGGAGGAGGGGCGTCCCCGGTGCGGGACGCCCCTTTTCGTTTGTCGGTTCCTGTTCCAGCGGGGTTGGTTGCGTTCCACACTTCGGCTGGCGGTTGCGAGGGTGGGCGCGCGGGTCTCGACGAAAGACCTGGGGGGTTGCGATTGGGGCTTGACTTCGGGGCCCTTGCGAGGCGCTGGTCGGCCGGAAAAGGGCCGGGCTGAAAAGCGCCCGGCCGAGCTCGAGAAGCTAGCACCTCGCACCCAAAGTCAAGCCCCAATCGCCTTGAGCGGTGGAACCGGCTCTGTGGCGGGCATTGGCCCGTTCGGGCTCGCCTTCGGCTTCGCGTGCCAGGTTTCGTAGGTGGTTGGCTTTGCGTTGACGGCTGCCGGTTGGGTGCGCGCGCCGGGCTGGCGTGCGTGGTCGCCTTGCTTTGACGACTGCGGTTGGTGCTGTGCTTGCCTTTCCTGGACGTGAGAAGAGGGGCGCTTCCTGCCGGGAGCGCCCCTCTTCTCACGGGTGAAGCGGTGCGACTAGCTGATGGAGAAGCTGTCGCCGTAGACCTTCCACTTGAGCGGGGTCTTCAGGTCGAAGTTGCCCGCCTTCAGCCAGACGCGCTGGGCGGTCTCGATGCGCGAGACGTCCTCGTGGGCCGCCTCCTGCTTCATGGCCCACACGCGGGCGTCCATGAAGGCGTTGAGCCACGTGGTCTCGTTGCCGCCCTGTGACGGGGGCTTCGCCTTGGTGAGGGCGCGCTTGCGGATGTTGGTGAAGCTCGTCTTGTCGCCGCCGTCGCCGTGCACGACGATCGCGTCGTAGTAGGCGAACTGGCCCAGGGCGCGCACGCCGTCGGCCTTGCCCTGCTTCACGGCCGGGTTGAAGTACACGCGGTCGCGTTCGGACTCCTGTGCCGCCTTGAAGACGGAGTCCTTCGCCGCGGTCTTCCAGTCCTTGGTGAAGTTGGGGTCGAGGCCCGAGTGCGAGTCGGTGCCGTTGACCTTGCGCAGCGCCGGGAGGTACTTCTCCAGGACGTTGCCGGACTTCTTGGTCTTGTACAGCTCGACGAGGTCGAGCATGTCGCCGGTGCCGCTGCAGAAACCGATGATGCCCGCGGTGTAGCCGCGGCCGTCGTCGATGTCCTCGATGTAGCTGAACTGGGACTTCCAGTCCGTGGAGGAGTTCTCCGCGCTGGACACGATCTGCATCGCGATGTCCTTGAGGCGGGGCTCGTCCAGGTTGGCCGCGGAGGCGGTGCCAACCGTGGTGGTGAAGAGGGCGGCGCACGTCAGCAGTGCGGCCGCGAGGCGACCAGTGATTTTCACGAAGTTCCCTCCGGGGCAGGGATTGTGGGGGCCCGGGCGGCGTGGGAGCAACGGTAAGGGGTTCAGACCTTTATTGGCAAGAGTCTTTACTAATTCGCGAAACGGACAATTGCCGTTCGGGGCGGCATTCCGGCGGAAACGCTTGTCCTGCACGCGCTTCCGCCGGAACGTCAGATCACCTGATGTCGAACTGCTGGCCGTAGACGTGCCACTGGAGAGGGCGTTCGAGGTTCAGCTTGCCCTCGTTGAGGAAGCGGCGCTGAGCTGTGTCGACGCGGCTGGTGTCCTCGTGGGCCGGCTCCTGCTTCATGGCCCACGCGCGGGCGTCCAGGAACGCGTGCAGCCACTGGGTTTCGTCGCCGCCCTGCGCGGGCGGGCGAACGCCGGTGTTGAGTGCGCGCTGGCGGATGGACGAAAAGTCCAGATCGCCCCATCCGTCGCCGTGCATCACGATTGCGTCGTAATAGATGAACTGGCCTAGTGCCTGGACGCCGTCCTGCTTCGCGCGGTTCACGGCCGGGTCGAAGTAGACGCGGTCGCGTTCGTGTTCCTGGGCGCCCTGGAACGTGCCGTCCTGGGCCGCCTGCTCCCAGTCGCCCGTGAAGTTCGGGTCGAGGCCGTCGTGCGACGGGGTGCCGTTCACGCGTTCCAGCGCCGGGAGGTACTTCTCCAGGACGTTGCCGGGGCTCCAGTCGCGGTAGAGGCGGACCAGGTCGAGCATGTCGCCGGTGCCGCTGCAGAAGCCGATGATGCCGGCGGTGTAGCCGCGGCCGTCGTCGATGTCCTCGATGTACCCGAACTGGGCGCGCCAGTCCAAAGAGGAGTTCTCCGCACTCGACACCAGCTGCATCGCGATGTCCTTGAGCTGCGGGTCGTTCAGGTCGGCCGCGTGCGCGGTGGCAGGGGTGATCAGCGCTGCCGCGCACAGAACCGTTGCCGCGAGCCGTGTAAACGTCTTCATGCCGCTCCGTTCCACAGTGGACTCGGCGGCGACGTTGGTGCGGTGGCCAAGCTAGCGTGCGAGCGCTCCCACGGCAAGGGCCGGCCCGCGGGAAGCGGACCGGCCCTGTCGGTCATCAGCCAGTTTCAGCTGCGCACTTCGTGTCGTTCGGACGTTCGCCGCCGAGCAGGTACGCGGTGACCTTGTCGTTGGCGCACTTGTTCTTGCCGAGCGCGTAGGCGCCGTGACCGCCCTGGTCGATGGTGATCAGCGCGGCCCGGTCACCGAACGCGCGGCGCGTCGACTGAGCGCCGACCAACGGCGTCGCGGGGTCGCGTTCGTTCTGCACCAGCAGCACGTTGCGCGGGCCCTTGTCGGACGGCAGGACCTGCTTCTCGACCGGCTTCGGCCAGAACGCGCACGGCTGGATGTTCGCGGCCGCCGCACCGAACATCGGGTGCTTGACGCGGTCGATCGCGACGTTGCGCTCGTAGGTGCTGACCGAGGTCGGCCAGGCCGAGTCGCCGCAGATCACGTTCAGGCGTCCGGCCAGCAGGGCCTGCACGCGCGCGACCGGCGGGTACTCCTCCGGCGGCTGCGGCTTGCCGGTGTCGAAGGCCTGCCACGACTCGGCCATCTTCTTGAACGTCGCGTCACCCGTGGCGTAGAGCTTCGTGAAGACGGTGAAGCGGAACAGCTTGCCGTCGATGCCCTCGACCGACGGCTTCTTGTCGAGGCGTGCGGCCAGTTCGAAGAACTTGGCCTTCACCTGCGCGGGCGTCGTGCCCAGGTTGTACTCGGGGTGCGCCGCGGCCCACTTCGCGAAGTCCGGGAACGTGTCCTCGACGCCGCGGCCCATCAGCCGGCCGCCCTCGACGTCCCAGCCGGTCTTCGGCAGGTTGCTGTCGATCACGACGCGGTCGGAGGTCTTCGGGAACAGCGTGGCGTACACCGAACCCAGGTACGAGCCGTAGGAGTAGCCGAGGAACGACGCCTTCTTCTCGCCCAGCGCCGCACGGGCCGTGTCCAGGTCACGCGCGATGTTCTGCGTCGTGTTGTACGGCAACGCCTCGGCCGACGACGACTTCAGGCACTGCTCGGCGATCTGCTTCACCTCGGCGGCGCGCTGCCGCACGTCGGCGGAGTTGTTGGCGTACGGCGGAACGCTGCCGTCCGCCATCTGCTCCTCGGTCATGTCGCACGTCGACGGCGAGCTGTAGCCGATGCCGCGCGGGTCCATGCCGATCACGTCGTACGCGTCGAGCACGCTCTGTGGGAGCCCCAAAGCCTTGAGCACGAACGGGAACGTCAGCCCCTCGCTCGGCCCGCCCGGGTTGGTCAGCAGGATTCCCCTGCGCTTCTCCGGGTTCTGGCTGGCCAGCCGCGAGATCATCACCTCGGTCTTGCGGCCCGACGGCTTGCGGTAGTCGAGCGGTACCTGCATGGTCCCGCACTCGAGACCCGGCAACGCCACGTCGGACGGGCACGCGGCCCACTTGATCTCCACGGCCGGCGTGGTCGCCGACGACACCCCCGGCGTGATCACCAGCGCTGCCGCCGCGGTCACCACCGCGGCCAGCGACATCGTTTTTCGCATTAGCAAATACCTCCCCGACGGCGTGCCCCCTCGGCACGCCTCAACCAATGGAATGTCAGCTGCTCATGCGGACGAGAACATCCAGCTGGGCCTTGTTGTAGAGCTCGACCATGACCTTGATGACGGTCTGCTTCGCGTGCTCCACGCCGCGCGGCGCGTCGCTGTACAGACCGGCCGGATCCGGGAACGCCGCCCGCATCTCGGCCATGTACGGCATGGCGCGCATGCCGTCCGCCACCGCCTGCCGGGTCTGCTCGTCCGCGTCCTCCGGCAGGGTGTCGAACGCGATCACCGCCGGATCCCGCGAGTAGTCCTTCAACGTCCCGGCGTAGCGGGCCAGCGTCTCCGGAGAGAGCAGCTGGGCCAGCACGACCGTGAACGAGCGGTCCTGCGGTGACAGGTTCGCGTTCTCGATCATCACCGCGACCTCCGGCGGCAGATCGGTCGGCACCTGCTGGTGCAGGACCAGCGCGAGATCCGCCCGCATCTGCTGCAGGCGTTCGATCTGCGCGGCCAGTTCGGCGTCGAGCTCCCGCAACGCCTCACGCGGGTGTTCGTCGCCGTCGCCGAGCTCCGCGATCTGCGCGAGCGACAGCCCGAGATCGGTGAGACGCTTGATCCTCAGCACTCGCACGAGGTGGTCCACGCCGTAGCTCTTGTAGCCGTTGGCGCGGCGTTCCGGCTCGGTGAGCAGGCCCACGTCGTGGTAGTGCCGGATCGTGCGCAACGTCGTGCCGGCGAGATCGGCCAGCTGACTGGTGCTCCACCCCACGACGTTCCTCCTCTCCGGCTTGCTGACAGGACCCAGTGGAAACTATGCCGCTACGGCACGGTCAAGGCAGAACGGATCTTTCAGACGAAGGTGTGAGAGCGAGTCCACTTTCGTCGCACGCAAAAGGCCCCCGGCAAGACACCGGGGGCCTTTTGTTGCGTTACAAGGACTTACAGGAACTGGCCACCACGGGTGACAGCGCCGTAAGCGTCCACGATGCCGTGGCCGTAGAAGCCGTTGAACTTCGCGTCACCCTCACAGGTGGCGTCGAACTCGGCCGGACGGCCCACGTTGACGTACGACACGGTGCGCGGGTTCGGGCAGGCGCGCTGCGTCGCGGTCTTGAGCAGGACCTTCTCAACCTTCTCGGGGTCGAGGGTGAGGCCCGGGTTCTTCTTGTCCTTCTTGCCGTACTGGCTGACGATCAGCGCGGCGACACCAGCGGCGTGCGGAGCGGCCATCGAGGTGCCCTGCAGGAACTGGTAGTAGCCGACCTTGTCGCCCTGGACGGCCTTCTTCACGCCCACGGCGAGTCCGTCGGGGGTGATGTTGCCGGCCTCGTCGATCGCGCCTTCGGCGAGAGCGACGTTGCGCGGGTAGGTCGACAGGATCAGGTTCTCGTTGGTGCGGTACCACGGCGTGCCGAGGCCGTCGCGGAAGTAACCACCGGGAGCCGAGACCGCCGTCTGCTCGAGGCCGTAGTTGGAGTAGTCGGCCTTCGAGGTCGACGGGCCCAGGGCGGAGACGGAGATGACGTGGTTGCCCTCGGTCGGGAGGTTGAGGCACGTCGCGTTGTCGACCGGACGCGGGCGGGCGTGGCCCGGCGGGTAGTTCGGGCTCACGACGTCCTGGCGCGGCTTGCCCAGGTCCTCGTGGTTGTTGCCGCCGGCGCCGATCAGCGTGACGCCCTTCTTGTGCGCGTAGTTCAGCGCGCGCTGGACGGACTTGATGATCGTGCGCTGCTCCAGCTGCTCCTCGGCGGAGGCCGTGGGGTCGTTGGCGCAGTTCATGTACCACGGGTCGACGTAGAACGACATGTTGATGACGTCCAGGCCGATGTCGGCGCCGTAGGTGAGGGCGTCGACGACGGGCTGCAGGAAGAACGAGCCCGCGTCCTGGCCGCCGCGGATGTTGACCAGCGACACGTTCGGCGCGACACCGGAGATGCCGAAGCCGTTGGCAGCGGCGCCGATGGTGCCGGCGACGTGCGTGCCGTGGCCGCCGTCGTCCCAGTTGGCCGGGTCGACGCAACCGCGGAACTCACACGGGCCGTCGAACACGCCACCATCGGAGTCGTTCGGGATGTCGATGGTGAAGTTGCGCGAGAGCTCGTTGTTGAAGTTCGGCGCGATGTCCGGGTGGGAACCGTCCACACCGGTGTCGAGGATGCCGACGTACACGCGCTTGTCGCCGGCCTGCTTGGCCCGCGCGATGTTGGAGCGCACCAGGTTCAGACCCCACAGGTCCCCGTCGAGCGGGTCCATGCCGGCGGTCGAGCCCTGCTGGGCGGGAGCCTTGTTCGGCTTCTCGCCCTTGTTCTCCTTCTCGACGTTGTCCTGCTTGATCTTCGCGGCCTTCGCCGCGGGCGCGTGCCCGATCGGCGTGGTCCGCGCGGCGCCGACGATCTCCTTCGAAGCGGAGACCTTCTCCACGAAGCCGTTCGCGGGCGCCTTGACCGTCAGCAGGCCGACGGCGTCGTTGCTCCGCAGGACCTCGCCGCCCGCCGCTTCCACGGCGTCGATCGCGAAGTCGCGGTTACCGGGTTGTTCCAGAAGGACGGTGTACTCCGTCACCGGCCCGGTGCTGGCCGGCGCGGCCCCCGCCGCCGAAGTGCCCGCGGCGATCAGCGACACCGTTGCCGCCACCGCCATCACGGTTCTGCGCGTTCTCACCTAGCTGTCTCCTCACACCCGGTCAGGGCTGGATCCAACAACATCGGTGCGGCCCCCGATTGCCGCCCAAGTTGGACACACTGACACGAAAATTCGCCTCGCATCAGCACCTTTCGTACGGAATCGAACTGTAGCCGATCGGAAGCGGAGCGTGATGTTATGAGAAGAAATCTTGACTTAACAAGATTCAAGCGCTGGACTTCGCGATTATGCGAAGACGGGTAATGGCATCGTCGGCGTGCCTGCTCTTTCTCCTCTCTGCCTGTGGTGACGCTGGTCAGGGTTCTCCGACGCTGCCCACGCGCGGTCCCAAACCAATCGTCGGGGTAATCCTTCCCGACCGAACGACATCCGCGCGTTGGGAAGAGCAGGACCGGCCGCTGCTCACGCAGGCGTTCAACTACGCGGACATCGAACCGTTCATGGAGAACGCCGAGGGCGACGAGGCGAAGTTCGCGCAGATCGCCGACGAGATGATCCGCCGCAAGGTGAAGGTCCTGATGATCACGCCGTTGTCGGCGGCGGGCGGTCTCGCGGTGCAGAAGAAGGCGAAAGCCGCGAACATCCCGGTCATCGACTACGACCGGGTGACGCTCGGCGGCCAGGCGGAGTACCACGTCGGGTTCGACAGCGTGAACGTCGGCCAGCTCCAGGCCGACGGGCTGCTGGAGTGCCTCGGCAACAAGCCGGGCGCGCAGATCATCGAGATCGAGGGCGCGCCGACCGACCACAACGCCACGCTGTTCACGCAGGGCCAGAAGTCGCGGTTGTCGTCGAAGTACGACAGCGGCGCGCTCAAGCTCGTGAAGTCGCAGCCGGTCGCCGACTGGAACAACGAGCTCGGCGGGCAGCTGTTCGAGCAGATCCTGAACGACAACGGCGGCAAGGTCGACGGCGTGGTCGCGGCGAACGACGGCCTCGCGGGCGCGGTCATCGCGGTGCTCAAGAAGAAGAACCTCAAGGTGCCGGTCACGGGCCAGGACGCCACGATCGACGGTCTGCGCGCGGTGCTCGCGGGCGACCAGTGCGTCACGGTCTACAAGCCGGTGCGCGACGAGGCGGAGGCGGCCGCGCGGCTCGCCATCGCCATCGCGAAGGGCGACCTGGACGGTGCCGACGACCTCGCCACCGGCAACCTCCGGGACCCCGTGTCGCGGCGCGACATGAAGTCGGTGCTGCTGGGCGCCACGCTGGTCAAGAAGGACTCGGTGCGCGGTCTGGTCACCGAGGGGATCGTGAAGGCGGCCGAGCTGTGCGCCGGCGATCTCGGACCGGTGTGCAAGCAGCAGGACATCGTCGGCGGTTGACGCTCCCGGTCGCTACGGCCTGTCCTGGTCGGGCAGGTCGTGGCGACCGGAGATGAACTCCTGCACGGCGATCTTCGCCCGGATGATCGGCTGTCTGATCCGCGCCTCCCGGCGGTAGGCGCGGGTCAGCTTCCGCGAGCCCTCCGGGTACCGCCAGCGCGCCCACGGCGAGCCCGGCCGGGCCAGCCGCACGGCCCCCACCGCGGGCACGACCGGGATCAGCAGGCCGAGCAGGCCCGTCCAGATCTTGCCCTTGAGCAGTGCCACGATCGCGAAGCAGAGGTTCACGCCGATCGCGATCACCCGCAGCGTGAACGTGGACGCGGGCGTGGTCTCCGGGTTGAGCTGGAGCACCTCGTCGTAGCCGAGCGGCCGGGCGCCCAGCAGGAACGTGCCGGTGAGGCCGACGGCGAGGAACACGGCGTCGACGGACAGCCGGCCCGCCTTGGTCCAGTACACGTCCCGCAGGTGCAGGATCAGCGCGAACTCGTCCAGCACCAGCGCCGCGCCCACGCCGAGCCCGGCCGCGGCGGCCAGCCGGGCGCCGTACATGTCGTCCGGGATCACCAGGCCCATCACGCTCGACAGGAGCAGCAGCACGGTGCCGAACACGACGTGATGCACGTGCGTGTCGCCATGCACGATGTTTCCCGGCCACCACCGCACCTTCGCCCTGATCATGCGCACGCTGATGCGGATGAACACGAAGGTGGTCACCAAACCGATGAAGAAGAAGAGCAGTCTCTCGCTGCCGGTCACACCACGGCCCCCTGGGTCAACGACCCACCAGATTACCGGTCCCGGTCGGTGTGGACGTCGCCGTACATCGTCCCGATCTGGAACACGTTGCCGCCGGTGACCGAGGTGACGGTGTTCGAGCGGCGCTTGGGGGAGCGCTTCACGGGGGGCGCGGCGAGGTGCTGCTCGACGAGAGCGGTGAGGGCTCCGGCCGTGTGCGGGGCGACGGTGACGGTGATCGACATCGTCGTCAACTCGGACACCGGGGACCTCCGTGCGGTCGTTCGGGGTCTCACGGTAGCAGTGAGATTGATGGCTCGACTGCGACCAGGGAGGCGTGGTTGACTGTCCGAGGTCGTACGTTTCGTGTTCGTGGACAAACCCCGCTCGCGGAACGAGGTCGCGAGTTGTGCGGTTTCTCCAGGTTCCGGAGAAGGCGCTCTTCCGACTTGACCCGGTGGTCGCGAGCGCGATCCGGCACCTGTTAGAGGAGAAGTAGCAAGATGGCAGTACAGGGCACCGTCAAGTGGTTCAACGCGGAGAAGGGCTTCGGCTTCATCTCCCCCGACAACGGTGGCGCCGACGTGTTCGTCCACTACTCCGAGATCCAGATGAACGGCTACAAGGCTCTCGAGGAGAACCAGCGGGTCGAGTTCGAGATCGGTCAGGGCCAGAAGGGCCCGCAGGCCCAGGGCGTTCGCGCCGTCTGAGTCTGACCGGTCAGCACAGCTGATCTCACAACGAAGCCGCTTGTCCTGTATTGGACAGGCGGCTTCGCTGCGTCTTGTGCCCGTCCGAACGCGATCAGTAGCTTCGGGGCATGGGGAGACTGTTCGTAGCCGCTCTGTTGCTCTTCGTGGCCGGGTGTTCCGGCGGTTCAGACGCTGTCCCCGGTGGGAGCAAGATCGACGCCCTACTGGCCAAAGCCCCTGTCTACGCAGGTCAGGTGACCCCAGGCTCGGCGGTCGACCGCATCAAGAAGCGAGGCGAGCTGATCGTCGGCGGCTCCCAGGACGCCCCGCTGCTGTCCCAGCTCGACCCGATCAGCGGCGAGCTCACGGGCTTCGACGCCTACCTCGGCAAGCTGCTCGCGCACTACATCGTCGGCAAGCCCTCGACGGAGCTGCTCACCGCGACCTCCGAGACGCGCGAACCGTTGCTGGCCAACGGCACCGTCGACGTCATCATCCAGACCTACACGATCACCCCCGCACGGCAGGAGCGCGTGTCGTTCGCCGGGCCGTACTACCAGTCCGGGCAGGCCATCGCGGTGCGCAAGGGCACGACCGGTGTTTCGAAACCCGCTGACCTGGCAGGTAAAACGGTCATCGTCGGCGCGAACACCCCTGGGGTGAAAGCGGTTCAGGACACCGCGCCCACCGCGAAGATCGTCGAGTTCGGCTCCGACCCCGAGTGCGTGACGGCGCTGAAGCAGGGTCGCGGCGACGCTTACGTGCAGGACCAGGCGATTCTCGTGGCCGACGCGTCGAAGGACGCCGAACTGGAGCTCGTCGGCGAGCCGTTCACCGAGGACCCGTACGGGATCGGCATCAAGCACGGGGACGCCGAGTTCACGAAGTTCGTGAACGACTGGCTGCGCGAGATCGGCAAGTCCGGGCTGTGGCAGGAGGTCTGGCGGCAGACCATCGGTACCGTGGTCGCGGGCGACGCGCCGGCGCCACCCGCGATCGCCTCATGAGCCTGGTCCTCGAAGGGTTTCTGAACACCGTCGCGCTGACCCTGCTGTGTTGTGCCGGAGCGTTGCTGGTCGGAGCGCTGGTCGCGGTCCTGCGGATCGTGCCGGTGCCGTTGCTGCGCGGGGTCGGGGCGGTCTACGTCGAGGTCTGGCGCAACGTCCCGCTGCTCGCGTGGCTGGTGCTGTTCGTGTTCGGACTGCCCGAGGTGGGCGTGCGGATGCCGTTGTTCTGGACGGCTTTCACGGCGATCGCGCTGTACGAGGCGGCGTTCGTGGCGGAGGCGCTGCGGTCGGGTGTGCACGCCGTGGCGCCGGGTCAGGGCGAGGCCGCACGGGCGCTGGGGCTCACGTTCCGGCAGTCGTTGCGGCACGTGATCCTGCCGCAGGCGCTGAAGAACGTCGTGCAGCCGTTGGCGAACATCGCGATCGCGCTGACGATGGCCACGGCGCTGGCCGGCGTCGTCGGCGTGGTGGACATGACCCGTGCGGCGCAACGGATCAACCTGGAGATCGCCCAGCCGTTGCTGGTGTTCACCGGCGTCGGACTCTGCTACCTGGTGATGGCGGCGGGCATCGGGTTCGGTGCGCGCGTGCTGGAACGGCGGCTGGCCTGATGTTCGACGTTCCCGGTCCCCGGTTCCGCCGCCGCGTCCGCTGGGTCACGGCGGTGTCCGCCGTCGTGCTGCTCGGGCTGGTGGCGCTGGGGTTGCGGCAGTTCGCCGCGAACGGCCAGCTGGAGCCGGTTCGGTGGCAGCCGTATCTGACCTGGCCCGTGTGGCGTTATCTGCTCGAAGGCCTGGGTTCGACGGTGGTGGCGGCATGTGCGACTGGAGTGCTGGCGATGGCCGCCGGGCTGCTGCTGGCGTTGCGGCCCAACCGGTTCACACGCGCGTACGCCGAGGTCATGCGCACGGTCCCGGTGCTGCTGCTCGTGTACGTGATGTTGTTCGTGCTGCCGTCGTTCGGCGTGAACCTGCCGCTGTTCTGGAAGCTCGTGGTGCCGCTGGCGTTGTCGCACGCGGCGTCGTACGCGGTGATCTTCCGGGCGGGCGTCGAGGCGGTCGACGCGGGGCAACGCGAAGCCGGGTTGTCGCTGGGCATGCCGGACGGGCTGGTGACCCGGGTCGTGGTGCTGCCCCAGGCCGTGCGGCACATGACACCGCTGCTCGTGACGCAGGCTGTCAGCCTCTTGAAGGACACCTCGCTGGGATATGTCGTGTCCTACACGGAGTTGCTGTTCAACGGCCGGGTGCTCGCGAACTACAACGGCCTGCTGATCCAGACCTTCATCGTCGTCGCGTTCGTCTACCTCGTGGTCAACCTGGCGCTGTCCAGGCTGGCCCACAGGCTGGAGGCATCCCGTGCCCGCACTGCTCGCTGAGGTCACCCGCTCCGGGTTCGTGGAGAGCCTGCACCACGGCAGCGTCATCGGGCTGCTGCCGTCCGGTGAGGTGGGCGTGGCGGTCGGCGCGGTCGAGGACCCGGTGCTGCCGCGGTCGTGCATGAAACCGTTCCAGGCGCTGGCCTGCCTGTCCGCGGGAGCGCCGCTGGCAGGGCCGTCGCTGGCGATCGCGGCCGGGTCGCACACGGGGGAGAACCGGCACGTCGAGCTCGTCCGGCAGCTGCTCGGCGGGTTGCCGGTGGGGTTGTTGCGCTGCCCGCCGTCGTGGCCGGAGGACGAGGAGACGCGTCAACGGTTGAAGGAACCCTCGCGCGTGCGGATGAACTGCTCCGGCAAGCACGCGGCGATGTTGGCGGCCTGTGTGGCGTCGCGGTGGCCCACACAGACCTATCTGGAGCCGTCGCATCCGTTGCAACAGCTCGTGCGGCGGACTCTGGAGGAACTGGCCGGCGAGTCCGTTGTGCACACGGCGATCGACGGTTGTGGAGCGCCGGTGTTCGCGTTGTCGTTGCACGGCTTGGCGCGCGCGATGCAGGGTCTCGTGCGCACTCCCGTGGCCGACGCGATGCGCGGATTTCCCGAGTACGTCGGGGGAACCGGGCACGTGAACACGGTGATCATGCAGCGGTTGCCCGGCGTGGTGGCCAAGGGCGGTGCGGAAGGCGTGCTGGTGCTCGCGACCGCGGCCGGGCACGCCGTGGCGGTGAAGGTGCTCGACGGCAATCCCCGCGCCACGACGGCGATCGGGCTCACGGCGTTGGCGGCCATGGGGTTCGACGTGTCGCCCGCGAAGGAATCCCTGGCCGTACCCGTGACAGGAGGTGGACAGGTCGTCGGGGAGGTCCGGGTGGTCTTCTAGAACTCTTCCGGTACGTCCAGCAGGCCGAGCTGGGCCATCACGGTGGCTGTGTCACCGTAGACCCGCTGGCAGACGAGGACGTCCTTGTCGAACAGGAAGAAACCGACCATTCTGACCTTGAACGACCGTCCGGTCACCTCCTCGCCGGTGAGGCTGCCGAGGTGCGTGCCCTGCAACTCGAACTCGAGGATCACGGCGTTGTCCGCGTGGTGGACGTCGATGACCTTGTTGCGCTGGTCGGGGAACGCCGCGCGGGTGCGCTGCCAGTAGTCCCAGACCGCGTCCACGCCGTCGAGGACCTGGCCGGACGCCATGATCTCGTAGCGGGGGTGGGGGAACGTGTTCAGGGAGGTGTCGAAGTCGAATTGGTTCTGCGACTCCATGTGCTCCAAGACGATCGCTTCACGCAGCGCTCTGAGCGCCTTGGACTCGGTCATGCCGGCCGACCCTCCTACGTACGCCGTACGTCGCAGGGAAGCTACTCCACGTCGTATGGTCTCCGCCAGTGTCCTCATCTCGTGAACCGTTGACCCGCGACCGCATCGTCGATGCGGCCGTGCGGCTGATCGAACGCGAGGGCGTCGAGGCGGTCTCGATGCGACGGCTCGCCTCCGAGCTGGGCGCGGGCACGATGTCGCTGTACAACCACGTGCCGAACAAGGCCGTGCTGGTCGATCTCGCGGCCGAGCGGATCATGGCGGACGCCCGGCCGTACCACGTGGACAGCGACGACTGGCGTGATCACTTCCGGGCGCACGCCCGTGCGGTCCGGGAGCTGGCCCGGCGGCACCCCCGCGCGTTCGTGCTGCTCGCGACCCGCCGGCTGAGCTCGGAGGCGGGGTTCCGGACGATCGAGGCCGCGTTGGTGAACTTCGACCGGGCGGGCTTCCGCGGCAAGATCGCCGTCGGGATGATGCGGGCGATGGTGTCGTACCTGCTGGGGACGTTGATGCGGGAGGTCGCGACGTCGCCGGAGCTCGGCGGGATCGCGTTGTCGCCGTACGCGGACGTCGACGTGTCGGCGTTCCCGTTGTCCGCCGGGGTGATCGACGAGCTGGCGACCTACGACCACGACCACGAGTTCGAGTTCGGGCTCGAACTCATGATCGCGGCGCTGGAGTGCTACCAGTCCTAGGGGCGCATCTCGTAGCGGCCGGAGAGGGCCTCGACCTGCTGCCAGACGGCGTCGAAGCGGGCCGGGTCGACGTGCGGCTTGCGGATCTGGCCCACGGCCCACTGCTGCTGGGCCTCGGTGCTGCTCGCCTTGCCGTGCAACGCGGTCGCGTAGCCGGCGAAGTCGCGGACCAGGACGTCGAAGATCTGGTCCAGCACGTGCTGGTCGGTGTTCGTGATCTTGGCCTGCTCCAGGACGAGCTGGCCGTAGACGACGAGCGTGAACAGGTGGCCGAGGTTCAGCAGGAAGTCGAGGTCCTTCTGCTGGTCGGCGTCCGGCGCGGCCGTGGTGAGCAGGGTCTTGATGGCCTTCGCCTGCTCGTGGAACAGCTTCACGTTGGGCAGGTGGGCGTGCTCGGTGTAGATCGGCTCCCAGTCGTGGAACTGGATCTTGCCGAGGCCGCGTGCCGGGCCCTGGTGCCAGAAGAAGTCGTCGTCCGTCGCGTCGTGGCGGGTCGGGACCTCGTCGTAGCTCTTCGGGTTGAAGAGGTAGTTCGGCATGAACTTGATCACCAGGGCCAGGTTCACGTGCACGGTGCCTTCGAGCTTGGGCAGCGCGCGGATGTCGGCCGTGGCGCGGGTGAAGTAGGTGTCCTTCTCGAAGCCCTTGGCGGCGATGACGTCCCAGAGCAGGTCGATGACGTGTTCGCCCTCGCTCGTGACCTTCATCTTGGTGATGGGGTTGAAGAGGAGGTAGCGGCGGTCGTCCTCGTTCGCGCTGCGGAAGTAGTCGACGCTGCGGTCCGCGAAGAGCTTCATGGCGGTGAGGCGGGCGTAGGCGTCCACGAAGTTCTGGCGCACGTGCGGGAAGTCCGTGACCGGGTTGCCGTAGAGGATCCGGTTGTGGGCGTGCGTGATCGCCTCGTAGAACGAGTGCTCGCAGATGCCGATGCTCGCCGTGCAGAGGTTGAACTTGCCGACGTTGACGGTGTTGAGCGCGGCGGAGAACGCGTCGGGGCCGCGGTGCAGGACGTCCGCGTCGGTGATGGGGTAGCCGTTGAGCTTGAACTCGCTGACGAACATCTGGCTGTCGACGACGTTCTTGACCAGCTCGAAGCGTTCGTGCTGGCTGTCGACGGCGAAGAAGACGTACTCGTCGGAGTCGGCGAGCTTGCCGAAGACGCTGACCATGCCGGCGACGTTGCCGTTGCCGATGTAGTACTTGCCGCCGGTGGCCTCGTAGCCGGTGTCCGTCTTCGTGACGATCATGTCGGTGCTGTAGACGTCGGCGCCGTGCTCCTTCTCGGAGAGGCCGAACGCGAAGACGGCGCCGGAGTCGAGCAGGGCCGCGGCCTTCTGCTTGGCCTCCTCGTTGCCGCTCATCCAGATGGGGCCGAGGCCGAGAACCGTGACCTGCCAGGCGTACCAGTACTGGAGGCCGTAGAAGCCGAGCACCTCGCTGAACGCGGCGTTGCGGGCGGCGTCCCAGCGCTTGGTGCCGTCGACGCTGCCGGGCGTGCAGAAGGTGGCGAAGAGCTTCTCGCGCTTCACGAAGTCGAGGAACTCGGTGTACCAGACCTTGTCCTGCGCGTCCGCGATGAGCTGCCGCTTGCCGCGGGCCTCGAACCAGTCGACGGTCGCCCTGAGCAGGCGGCGGGTCTCGTCGTCGAGGTGGGCCGGGTCGTAGTGGTTCGGGTCGAGCAGCACTGTGCGCCTCCTTGCGTCTCTGCGTTCGGACGCTACCAGTGAGTAACTTGTGGGTCTACGTGGGGTTTCCCTCTCGTTCAGAAATTGTCAGACCCTCGGCGTAACGTGCTGTGAGTCACATTCCTGGGCTTGGGAGGCTGCGTTGCGATGACGGTGGTGGTGGCGATCGGTACGCGCAAGGGGCTCTGGCTGGCCCGCAGCGAGGACAGGGTCTCGTGGCAGGTCGACGGCCCGCACCACGCGATGCAGGAGGTGTACGCCGTGGCGTTCGACGCCCGCTCCGGGCTGCGCCTGCTCGCCGGCGTCTCGTCCCCGCACTTCGGCCCCGGCGTCTCGATCTCGGACGACCTGGGCGCCTCCTGGGAGGAGTCCTCGACACCCCCGATCGCGTTCCCGGTGGAGGACGCCTCGCTGGAACGCGTCTGGCAACTCCAACCGGCCCCGTCCTCCCAACCGGGCGTCGTCTGGGCGGGCACCCAGCCGTCCGCGCTCTTCAAGTCCTCCGACGGCGGCCGCTCCTTCGAGTTCGTGGAGGGCCTCTGGAACCACCCGCACCGCCCGGACTGGGGCGAGGGCTTCGGCGGCCAGGCCATCCACACGATCGTCCCCGACCCGGTCGACCCCGACCGCATGCTCGTGGCGATGTCGACCGGCGGCGTCTACCGCACAGCCGACGGCGGCAAGTCCTGGGAAGCCCGCAACAAGGGCATCAAGGCCTACTTCTACCCGGACCCGTGGCCAGAGTTCGGCCAGTGCGTCCACAAGGTCGCCCAACACCCGGCCTCGCCCTCGCGCTTCTACGCCCAGAACCACCACGGCGTCTACCGAAGCGACGACGGAGGCGACACCTGGCAGTCCATCGCAGCCGGCCTGCCCACCGACTTCGGCTTCACGATGGTCGTCCACCCCCACGACCCGGACACGATCTTCACCTTCCCGATCGAGGCGGACGGCCGCCGCTTCCCACCAGAAGGCAAGTGCCGCGTCTACCGCTCCCAAGACGCAGGCACCACCTGGCAAGCCCTCGGCGAGGGCCTACCCGACACCTTCTGGTCGGCCGTGATGCGCGACGCCATGTGCACCGACACGGCCCCGACCCCAGGCGTCTACTTCGGCTCGCGCTCAGGCGAGGTCTACGCCAGCCCGGACGAGGGCAACACCTGGCACCAGGTGGCCGCCCACCTGCCCGACGTCATGTCGGTCCGAGCGGCGGTGGTCCCGACGTGAAGGTGAAGGTGCTGATCCCAGGCGTCCTGCGAGGAGTGGTGGACGGCGCCGCCTCACTGGAGGTGGACGTGCCTCCACCAGCCACCCTGGGCTCGACCCTGGACGTGCTGGCCGACCGGTACCCAGGCCTGGACCGGCGGCTGCGCGACGAGCGGGCTGGCCTGCGGCGGTACGTGAACTTCTACGTCAACGGGGAGGAGTGCCGACGGCTGGAGGGCGCGGGCACACTGCTGCCGGAGGGGGCGGAGGTGCAGATCCTGCCGAGCGTGGCAGGAGGCTGACCCGGCGACGAGGCGAGCGACCTGACCGGCGGCGACTGCGGCGCGGGCTTGTCAGCGGGAACGACGGGGCGGGCTTGCCGGTGGGACTGGTGGGCTGCTGACCGGTGGCCGGGGCGAGGCCGCCGAACGCCGTGGTCGGGGTGCGGTGGCTGGGCGTGCGGGCCGGTGGTGAGCCAACACGGGTGGAGTCAGGACGGGTGGAGTCAGGACGGGGTAGCACCGGGATGGGTGGAGCCAGGACGGTGGAGCCAGGACGGTGGAGCCAAGACGGGTAGAGCCAAGACGGGTGGAGCCAAGACTCAGGTCACCAATGGCTTGAGGACACGCGAAGCCGAAGGCGAGCCCGTCTGAGCGTGCGTACGGCGATGGCGCAGCCGAGCTTCCCTGCTTCAACGCAATGCCGAAGGCGAGGCGTCCCTCCTGGGCGAACCAGGGCAACCGGTAATGACGTGACGTACCAGCACAAACGCAACCACGCTGCAAAGAGATTGGGGCTTGACTTTGGGTGCGAGGTGCTAGCTTCTCGAGCTCGGCCGGGCGCTTTTCAGCCCGGCCTTTTCCGGCCGA
>NZ_JBHXLO010000025.1:95940-149201 GCF_042721395.1 Lentzea sp. NPDC058450 | reverse complement strand
CGCTCATCGGCCGGAAAAGGCCGGGCTGAAAAGCGCCCGGCCGAGCTCGAGAAGCTAGCACCTCGCACCCAAAGTCAAGCCCCAATCGCCATGCGTGGGCGGAACCGGCTCTCGGAGTGGCATCAGCCCGTTCGGGCTCGCCTTCGGCATCGCGTGCCAGGCCTCGTAGGTGGCTGGCTTTGCGTTGACGGCTGTCCGGTTGAGTTCGCGCGCCTGGCCAAGACGGTGGTCGCCTTGCGTTCGCGACTGCGGTTGAGTGGTGGTGTCAGGGCTTGCGGGCCTCGACCAGGAACCGTTCTGACGTCGACACGAACTCGCCGTGTTCCTCGATGTGTTCGTGCATCGCGCGCAGACGGTCGCGGTAGGCCTCCACCGTGAAGCCCGGCACGGTCCACAGCACCTTGCGCAGGAAGTGCACCACCGCGCCGACGTCGAAGAACGCCACCCGCAGCGACACCGGTTCGAGTTGGAGCACCTCCAACCCGGCTGCTTCGGCGTCCGTACGGGCGGTCGCTGTCGACCTTGCCTGGCTCACCGGTTGCGGGCCCATCATGAAGTCGGTGAGCTCGCGGTTGGTGCCTGCGCCGATCTGCTGCGAGAAGTAGGTCCCGCCCGGCTTCAGCACCCGCGCGATCTCGCTCCATGGTGTGAGGACGGGGTGCCGGGAGATCACCAGGTCGAAGGTCGAGGCGCGGAACGGCAGCGGGCCGTCGTCCGGTGCCCGCACCACCAGCGGCAGGTTTCCCGCCGCCACCAGGGCGTTGGGCGGCCAGGACTCGGTCGCGGCCATCAGCGGCGGCAGGACGGGCGCGGAGGCCGTGACCTCTCCTCCGCCGGTTTGCAGGTCCAGGGCTGATGAGACCGCTCTCAGGCGGTCGGCGATCTGGTTCGCGTAGCCCCACGGCGGGCGTTGCTCGGTGGCTCGTCCCGCGAACCAGCCGAAGTCCCAGCCGTCCAGCGGGACGGCCTCGCCTTCGGCTACGAGCGTCTCGAAAGTCCCCATGGGAGCGAATGTCATCACAGAAGTACCGGGTGGGCCACCGAGATCGGCGGCACCTGCCCTGGGCGCTGAGACGCCGCGTCCCTGGTTCGTCTCGCGCTCGGCGGGGCAGGTGCCGCAGGGGGTTACAACGACCGAACGGCCGCTTGGTTACGCCCTAGGACGCAACACAAGCACGGCCGTTCGGCCTACAGTCGGGTTGTCACTCTCTTGAGGGAACCGATCGGGTGCTTCAGGCTCCGCGGTAGTTGCCGAAGCTCCAGCGGTTGCCCTCGGGGTCGGCGACGGTGAACCCGCGCGAGCCGTAGTCCTCGTCGCGCAACCCGCGGATCTCCGTTGCTCCGTTCGCCAACGCCTGCGCGTGCAGCTCGTCGGGCCGGTCCGTGACGACGTAGACCGAGGCCTGACCGGCCCTGGTCGCCTCGACCTCGCCGACCGACCGCACGACGGACCCGAGCATGACGCCGCCGCCCTCGGGCCAGACCATCTCGCAGTGCACGACCTCGCCGTCGCCCTCCCCCGGCACGACGAGATGTTCCTTGAACCCGAACGCCTCCACGAGGAAGCGGATCGCGCCGGGTGCGTCCTGATAGGACAGTGTGGGCCAGCAGGTGGGCGGTGGTGTGCTCATGAGGACAACTCTGCGCCCTGCCCGCCCTCGCTGCCTTGTACGAATGGAAGCTCGGCCGCGATCCACTCCGTCGGGGTCGCCCCGCAGAGCGCCCGCCAGTCCCGGTTGAAGTGCGCCTGGTCGGTGTACCCGCAGGCCGCGGCCACCTCGGTCAGCGTGGGCCGCACCTCCCCGCGCAGCATCCGGTTGGCCCGCTCGAACCGCATGACCCTGGCCATCACCTTGGGCGTGAGCCCGTACTCGACGGCGAACCGCGCGCTCAGGTGCTGCCGGCTCCACCCGACCTCGGCGGCGATCTCCGCGACCGGCGCCCCGGCCGCCAGCCGCTGCCACGCCCACGCCACCTCGACCTGCTGGCGCACCGGCCGGACCATCGCGCCGAACAGCTCGTCGAGGAGCGCGAACCGGTCGAGCCACGTGGGCGCGTCCTGCACCCGTTCGCGTAGGCCGGCCGGTGCGTCGAGGGCGTCGAGACCGACGGTGGTCGCGCTCAGCCCCCCGGCCGGCATCCCGAACAGGGCCCGCAGGCCCAGCGGCGTGAGGTCGCACTGCACGCCGTGCTGGAACCCGTCGTGCGTGATGAGGACGGCCTCGTCGTGCAGGCCGCCGCACAACGTGGCGAACCGGCCCTCCGGCAGGTCGACCGTGCCGTCCAGCGTGACCACGAGGGTGAGCGACCGGGACGGCAGGCCGCGGTGCACGCCGGGTTCGGTCCGCATCCGGTACCCGGAGTAGCGCGTGACGAACGGCCGCAGCCGCGGGTGCGGCAGACCGATGACGTGCTCGACGTCCACGAGCCCGATGCTAGAACAACTCTCCCAGGATCAGCAGCCCAGCGCCGATGGGCACCAGGTCGGCGCCGAACTCCGTCACGCTCACGTCCACTTCGGGCATCGCCCGCAGGTAGAGGTCGGGCGACGCGAGCACCTTCCGTCCACTCAGGACGATCTGGTCGAGGTCGAGCAGCTGCACCAGGTTCGTGACCGCCGCCGCGATGACCCGGGCCGCGTCGACGCCCGTGGTGGCCGCGTGCACCGCCTCGATGCAGCCGCGCCGTCCACAGACGCACAGCGGGCCGTCGAGCTGGATGGTCGTGTGGCCGAACTCGCCGGCGCCTGACCGCGTGCCGCGATGCACCTCCCCTCCGAGGAAGAGGCCCACGCCCAGACCGGTGCCCACGAAGACGAGTGCGGCGTCCTGCAACGGCCTGCGCCACGCCTCGGCCAGCACGGCGGCGTTGGTGTCCTTGTCGACGACGACGGGCAGGCCGAGCCGTTCGGAGACCAGCGCGCGCAACGGCACCGCGGACCAGCCCGGCAGGCCGTTCGGGGACACCACGCCGTCGCGGAAGTCGAGCGGACCGGCGATGCCGATGCCCAGGCCCAGCACCTTCGGGTCCGGCTCGACCAGCGGTTCCAGCGCGGCGAGCACGTCGGACGGGGTGAACATCGGCGGCAGCGGCACGACGGACGACGACACCGGCTCGCCGGTCAGGTCGAGCTTCACGACCCGCAGCTCGTCGCGGTCGACGTAGGCGCCGTACGCGAACGCGCCATCAGCCACCAGCCGCAACGAACGGCGGGGCTTGCCGCGACCCCCGTCGCGCACCGCGCCCGTCTCCTCCAGCAGGCCCGCCGCGATGAGCCTCGCCACGATCTTCGAGACCGCCTGCGGGGTCAGCTCGGCCTGCTCGGCGATGGAAGCCCTGCTCAGGGCACCTGAGCGGACGAGCCGGAGCACGGTCCGGTCGTTGTGCGAACGCAGCGAGGTGAGGTCCACGGTCGCAATTATTCAACAGCGTTGCTTTAATCGGAAGCATGACAAGGGTCGGACTTCTGGGCTACGGCATCGCGGGGCGGGTCTTCCACGCGCCGCTCATCACCTCGACCGAGGGCATGGACCTCGTCGCGATCGTCACGGCGAACCCGGAGCGGCAGGCGCAGGCCCGCGCCGCGCACCCGGACGCGAAGATCGTCACCGCCGACGAGCTGTTCGCGCTGGACCTCGACCTGATCGTCGTGGCCACGCCGAACCGGACGCACGTCGAGTACGCCCGGAAGGCGATCGACCGGGGCGTCGCGGTCGTGGTGGACAAGCCGTTCGCGCCGTCGTCCGCCGAGGCGCAGGACCTCCTGGACGCCGCCCGAGCCGCGAACGTCCCCCTGACGGTCTTCCAGAACCGCCGCTGGGACAGCGACTTCCTGACCCTCCGCGAGATCGTCGGACAGCTGGGCGAGGTGCGGCGCTTCGAGTCGCGGTTCGAGCGCTGGGTGCCGGAGATCTGGGACAACTGGCGCGAGTTCGGCGACCCCGCGGAGGCCGGCGGCCTGCTCTACGACCTCGGCGCGCACCTCGTCGACCAGGCGCTGGAGCTGTTCGGCCCGGTCAAGTCCGTCTACGCGGAGCAGGACCGGCGACGCCCCGGCGCGCAGGTCGACGACGACGTGTTCGTGGCGTTGACGCACGAGAACGGCGTGCGCTCGCACCTGTGGGCGAGCGCGCACGCGGCGAACTACGGGCCGCGGTTCCGGGTGCTCGGCAGCGAGGGCGCGTTCGAGATCGACGGCCTGGACGAACAGGAGGACGCGCTCGCCGCCGGACGCCGCCCGGCCGACGGGAACTGGGGCCGCGAGACCCGCACCGGACGGCTCGGCGTGCTCGACGAGACGACCGAGATCACCGTCGAACCCGGTGCGTACCAGCACTTCTACGCCGAGCTGGCCGCCGGGCGCGTCCCGGTCGACCCTGCCGGCGCCATCGCCTCGCTCCAGGTCATCGAGGCCGCTTTCCTGTCCGCACGCGAGAACAAGGTGGTCGAGCTGTGAGCTCAGAAGAACTCCTCGCCCAGGAGCGCAGGCTCCAGTTCACCCGGTTCGGCAACGACGTCGCGATCGACCTCGGCCTGCACCTGCTCGACGCCGCCCGCGAGCAGGGTCTGCCGATCGCGATCTCGGTGCAGCGCAACGGGCACCGGCTCTTCCACGTCTCACTGCCCGGCACCGCGCCGAACAACGACAGGTGGCTCGAGCGCAAGGCGCGTGTCGTCGAGCTGTTCGGCCACAGTTCGTTCTACGTTGGGGAGACGTTCCGCGAGAAGGGGACGACGTTCGAGGCGGAGTCGCGGCTCGACCCGGACCTCTACGCCGCGCACGGCGGTGTGTTTCCCGTCATCCTTCGGGGGACAGGCCCCGTCGGCACCGTCGGAGTGTCCGGACTCCCCCAGGCGGAGGACCACGCGTTCGTCGTCGCCGAGCTGGAATCGTTCCTGAACTCGCGCGACGCGTAATAACTCGAATAGTCGTTGGTACAAATTGACAGCCACCACTTCGAGTGGATTTCGGTCCACTCGAAGTGGAGTCACATAACATCGGAACCAGTGCGGACAATGCGCACGAAAGAGTGATCCTACTGGTCCAAACGAGTGCTCGATTCCATCGATCCGAGAATAATGATCAGTCACCCACCTGCCGATACAACTGCCGTTGCGTGAGGCAGCAGTTGTACGCTCTGTAGCGCCGACAGGCCTAAACCACCCACCCGAATGTCGCCTTTTTGGCCCCTTCACAGTTCTCAACAGCGCGAACTAACGTCCGTTCCGGCTTATCGGATTGGTCCATTAGCGCATTGAGATAGGTGGGTACCGGTTGTGACTGTGACGGATTCTGACCTCAATGAGGGCCGTCAGCAGCTGAGTTTGGGCACGGCCGCCGCACGAAATCTGGCCACTACCACCAAGTCCGTCCCGCAGATGCAGGGAATCACTTCCCGCTGGCTGCTCAAGGTGCTGCCCTGGGTGCAGGCCGCGGGTGGTGCGTACCGCGTCAACCGCCGTCTCACCTACACGCTGGGCGATGGCCGCGTCTCGTTCACGAACATCGGCGCGGAGATCCGCGTCGTGCCCCTGGAGCTCACCGAACTGGCTCTGTTGAAGGGCTTCGACGACGAGGAGGTGCTCTCCGCGCTGGCCGGCCGCTTCACGCAGCGGGAGTTCGGCATCGGCGACGTGATCGTCGAGAAGGGCCGCCCGAAGGACACCGTCGTGCTGATCGCGCACGGCAAGGTGGACAAGATCGGCACCGGTGAGTACGGCGGCGACACCGTGCTCGGCAACCTCGCGGACGGTCAGTACTTCGGGGAGACCGTCCTCGCGGGACCGCAGGGCGAGTGGGAGTACACGGCCAAGGCCGTCACCCCGGTCACCGTGCTCACGCTGTCGTGGGAGGACTTCCAGGCGCTCAACGGGGAAGCGGGCGGCCTGCGAGCGCACATCCAGCAGACGTTCAACAGCCGCAACAAGCCGCAGGACGAGCACGGCGAGGCCGAGATCGGACTGTCGTCCGGTCACGACGGCGAGCCGATCCTGCCCGGCACGTTCGTCGACTACGAGCTCTCGCCGCGCGAGTACGAGCTGAGCGTCGCGCAGACCGTGCTGCAGGTCCACAGCCGCGTCGCCGATCTCTACAACCACCCGATGGACCAGATCGAGCAGCAGTTGCGGCTCACGATCGAGGCCCTGCGCGAACGCCAGGAGCACGAGATCGTCAACAACCGCTCGTTCGGCCTGCTGCACAACGCGGACCTCAAGCAGCGCATCCACACCCGGTCCGGCCCGCCCACCCCGGACGACTTCGACGAGCTGCTGTCGATCGTGTGGAAGGACCCCGGGTACTTCCTCGCGCACCCGCGCACGATCGCCGCGTTCGGCCGTGAGCTCAACAAGCGCGGCCTGTACCCGCAGCACATCGACTTCAACGGCCAGCAGGTGCCGGCGTGGCGCGGCATCCCCGTGCTGCCGTGCAACAAGATCCCGGTCTCCGACACCCGCACGTCGTCGGTGATGCTGATCCGCACCGGCGAGCAGAACCAGGGCGTCATCGGCCTGCACCAGACCGGCATCCCGGACGAGTACCAGCCGGGCCTGTCGGTGCGGTTCATGGGCATCAACGACCAGGCGATCATCAACTACCTGGTCAGCGCCTACTACTCGGCGGCCATCATGGTGCCGGACGCGATCGGTGTGCTGGAGCACGTCGAGCTCGGTCGCGAGGGCTAAGGCGTTGGCGTCCTTCACCATGCCGGAGTTCTACGTGCCGCACCCGGCGCGGATGAACCCGAACCTCGAACGGGCCCGCGTGCACTCCACGCAGTGGGCGCGGGACTTGGGGATGCTCGACACCGGGGTGTGGACCGAGGAGGTCCTCGCGGGCGACGACTACGGGTTCATGTGCGCGTGGACCCACCCGGACGCGCCCGCGGAGATCCTCGACCTCATCACGGACTGGTACGTCTGGGTCTTCTACTTCGACGACGAGTTCTTCGCGGAGTTCAAGCAGGGCAAGGACGTGGCGGGCGCGAAGGCCTACCTCGACCGGCTGCCGGCGTTCATGCCGCTCAACGGCACGGACCCGTGGCCGGAGCCGGAGAACCCGACCGAACGCGGCCTCGTCGACCTGTGGCAGCGGACGATCCCGCTGATGTCGCAGGACTGGCGGCGCCGGTTCACCACGAGCACCCACAACCTGCTCCTCGAGTGCATGTGGGAGATCCGCAACATCGAGAGCGGCACGGTCGCCAACCCGATCGAGTACATCGAGATGCGCCGCAAGGTCGGCGGCGCGCCGTGGTCGGCGAACCTGGTGGAGGTCTCCGAAGCAGCCGAGGTGCCCGCGTCCGTCGCGGGCACCCGGCCGCTGCGGGTCCTGTCCGACACGTTCTCCGACGCGATCCACCTGCGCAACGACATCTTCTCGTACGAACGGGAGGTCGAGCGCGAGGGCGAGAACTCCAACGGGGTGCTCGTGTTCGAGAAGTTCTTCGGCCACGACACGCAGACCGCCGTCGAGGCCGTGAACGCCCTGCTGACCTCACGCCTGCACCAGTTCGAGAACACCGTGTTCACCGAGCTCCCGTTGCTGTTCGCGGAGAACGCGCTGGCACCGGACGAGCAGGCGCGGGTGCTGAAGTACGTGAAGGGCCTGCAGGACTGGCAGTCCGGCGGCCACGAGTGGCACCTGCACGCGGGTCGTTACACCAAAGTGGACGGTGGTGGCGGCAACTCCGCTTTCTTCCGCACGATCCTGCGCGGGCCGACCGGTCTGGGCACGTCCGCGGCGTGGCTGGGGGTGGCCCGTGGTTGAGATCCCGTCGTTCGACATGCCGTTCTCCGCCCGGCTCTCGCCGCACGTCGACAAGGTCCGCCAGCACAGCAAGCTGTGGGCGCGCGACATGGGCATGCTCGACGGCACCGTGTGGACCGAGGCGTACTACGACCAGTCCGACTTCGGCTCGTTCACTCCCCTGGCCCACCCGACGCTCGGCCTGGACGCGCTGGTCCAGATCAGCGACATGCACGTGTGGGCCTGGTACGTGGCGGACCTCTTCTACGACGGCTACTTCCGCACCAGGGACCTCCCCGGCGCCAAGGCGTTCGTCGCTCGGATGCGGTCCATCATGGACAGTCCGGCGCAGCCGACGTGGACCGTGGCCGAACGAGGACTCGCCGACCTGCTCACCCGCGCGCCGCTCGACCAGCGCGACCGGGAGTCGCTCGACGAGTACTTCGACGCGATGCTGTGGGAGGTCCACGCCAACGCGCTCGGCCGGGTGCCCGACCCGGTCGACTTCGTGGAGATGCGGCGGCGGACCGTCGCCGCCGACATGTCCGCACGGCTGGCCGCCGGGCCGTTGATGGACCGGCTGCCGCCGGAACTGCTGGCCAACTCCACCATGCAGGCGCTGGTGGACGCGTTCGCCGACATCACCAGCCTCAAGGCCGACGTCGTGGGCTACCAGCGGTTCGGCCCGGACACCGGGCTCGTCACCAACGCGGTGCACGTCGTGCGGACCTTCTTCGACTGCGAGCTCCAGCAGGCGATGAACATGGTCGCGGACCTGGTCAACGCCCGCATGAAGCAGTTCGCGACGTCGGCGGCGGACGACCTGCCGTACCTCGCCGACCAGTACGGGCTCGACTCGGCGCAACGCATCGCGTTGAAGGCGTACGTCGAGGCGTTGAAGGCATGGCTCGCGGGCGAGCTCATGTGGACGCAACGCACGGGCCGTTACGAGCCCGACCCGACGCCTGCGACGGCGTCTTTCCTCCGCCCCACCGGACTCGGTACCGCTGCGGTCCTGGTCCGCTAGTTCCACAACCGCACCAACAGATTGGCAGGATTTCCCGTGACTGTTACCGATCCGGGCCTTGGGGTCGAGAACGCGCAGCTGAGCCTCTCGACGGCCGCCGCTCGCAACCTCGCCACGACCACCAAGTCCGCACCGCAGATGCAGGGGATCTCGCCCCGGTGGCTGCTGCGCATGCTGCCCTGGGTCGAGGCGAAGGGTGGTGCCTACCGCGTCAACCGCCGGCTCACCTTCGCGATCGGCGACGGCCGGGTCACGTTCACCGCCGTGGGTTCCGAGGTGCGGATCGTGCCGCAGGAGCTGGGCGAGTTCGTGCTGCTGCGCGGGTTCGAGGACGAGGCCGCGCTCACGGCCGTCGCGAACCGCTTCGAGCAGCGCGAGTACGAGCCGGGCGAGGTGATCGCGCAGCGCGGCCAGTCCGTCGACGAGATCATCGTGATCGCGCACGGCAAGGTCACCAAGACCGGGCGCGGCGAGTACGGCGACGACGTGGCGCTCGGCACCATCGCGGACGGCGAGTACATCGGTGACGAGCCGGTGCTCTCCGGTGCCGACAAGGACTGGAGCTTCACCGCCCGCGCGTTGACGCCGACGACGGCCGTGGTGCTGTCTCGGGCGGCGTTCGCGCAGCTCAACGGGCAGATCGACCCGTTGCGCGAGCACATCCAGCAGCAGCTCGCGAACCCGACGAACGCCTCCAACAAGCACGGCGAGGCCGAGATCGACATCTCGTCCGGCCACGACGGCGAACCGACGCTGCCCGGCACGTTCGTCGACTACGAGCTGCGGCCGCGCGAGTACGAGCTGAGCGTGGCGCAGACGATCCTGCGCGTCCACACGCGTGTCGCGGACCTCTACAGCCAGCCGATGGACCAGGTCGAGCACCAGTTGCGGCTGACGATCGAGGCGCTGCGCGAGCGCCAGGAGTTCGAACTCATCAACAACAAGGAGTTCGGCCTCCTCGCCAACGCGGACCTCAAGCAGCGGGTCAGCACCAACTCCGGCCCGGTGACGCCGGACGACATGGACGAGCTGATCTCGCGGCGCCGCAACACCAAGCTGATCCTCGCGCACCCCAAGGCGATCGCGGCGTTCGGGCGTCAGCTCAACAACCGCGGCCTGTACGTGCCGACGGTCGAGGTCGAGGGCAAGGCGCTGCAGTCGTGGCGCGGCGTCCCGATAGCGCCGTGCGACAAGATCCCGGTCAACAAGAACGGCACCACGTCGATCATCGCGCTGCGGCTCGGTGAGGAGAAGCAAGGCGTCGTCGGCCTGCGCCAGACCGGCCTCCCGGACGAGTACGAGCCCGGCCTCAACGTGCGGTTCATGGGCATCGACGAGCACGCGATGCTCAAGTACCTGGTGTCGACGTACTACTCGGCCGCGGTGCTGGTGCCGGACGCCCTGGGCGTGCTGGAGAACGTGGAGATCGGTCTCTAGAGCCATGACTGCGGAGATGACCGAAGCGTTGGCCGCCGGGCGTCCGTCCGGCGAGGTCCTCGCGTGGAGCCGGAGCCTCGTGCTGCCGGCTCTGCGCAAGGCCGTCGACCAGCTGCCGCCGTCGTTGCGGGCCGTCGCGGAGTACCACCACGGGTGGCGCGACGAGTACGGCAACCCGGTGCTGGAGAACGGCGGCAAGGCGATCCGTCCCGCGTTGGTGCTGCTGGCGGCCGAGGCCGTCGGCGGCACCGCCTCCTCCGCCGTGCCGGCGGCGGTCGCGGTCGAGCTGATCCACAACTTCTCGTTGCTGCACGACGACGTGATGGACCGCGACACGACCCGGCGGCACCGGCCCACGGCGTGGACCGTGTTCGGCGTGAACGCGGCGATCCTGAGCGGTGACGCGTTGCAGGCCGTGGCCGTGGACGTCCTTGCCGCGTCCGGACATCCGCGGTCGCTGGAGGCGATCCGGACGCTGGGCGACGCCGTGGTGGCGTTGCTCGACGGGCAGGCGTACGACCTGGACTTCGAGACGCGCAACGACGTGTCGGTGGCCGAGGTCGAACGGATGGCGCGCGGCAAGACCGGTGCCCTGCTCGGTGCCTCGACCGCGTTGGGCGCGCTGTACGGCGACGGGTCCGACGGGCAGGTCGAGGCGATGCGCGGGTTCGGTGCCGAGCTCGGGCTCGCGTTCCAGCACGTGGACGACCTGCTCGGCATCTGGGGCGACCCGGAGGTGACGGGCAAGGCCGTGCACTCGGATCTGGTGAACCGCAAGAAGTCCCTGCCGGTCGTGCGCGCGTTGAACGCCGGTGTGCCCGCCTCCGAGGAACTCGGCGTGCTGTACCTCGGGTCGCAGGAGATGGACGCGGAAACGCTTGCGCGAGCGGCTCATCTGGTCGATCTGGCCGGTGGGCGGGCGTGGAGCCAGACGCAGGCCGACGAGCTCCACACGCAGGCGCTGGTGCATCTCGGCGAGGCTTCGCCGACCGCGCGTGCGGCCGTGGAGCTCGGCACGCTCGCCCAGCTCGTGACACACCGGGACCACTGACCCTGCTCGGAAAGGCGTTAGATGAAGGAACATCCGCCGCGTTCGGTGCTGCTCGCGTCACCCCGGTCGTTCTGCGCCGGGGTGGAGCGCGCCATCGAGATCGTGGAACGACTGCTCGACCAACGCGGCGGCCCCATCTACGTGCGCAAGCAGATCGTGCACAACGTCCACGTCGTGCGTTCGCTGGAGGCTCGTGGCGCCGTGTTCGTGGAGGAGCTGTCCGAGGTGCCTTTCGGTGCCACGGCGGTCTTCTCCGCGCACGGCGTGTCTCCGGCGGTGCGCGCGGAGGCCCGTCTGCGGGACCTGGACGTGCTGGACGCGACCTGCCCGTTGGTGACGAAGGTGCACGCGGAGGCTCGACGTTTTTCTGAGCGCGGCGACACGATCGTGCTGATCGGGCACGCCGGGCACGAGGAGGTCGAGGGCACGCTCGGCGAGGCGCCGGACCAGATGGTGCTGGTGGAGACCGTCGAGGACGTGCTCGCGCTGGACATCACCGGGCCGGTCTCGTACCTGACCCAGACGACGCTGGCCGTGGACGAGACCCTGGAGGTCATCGCCGCGCTGGAGCAGAAGTTCCCGCAGTTGCGCGGGCCCGGTTCGGACGACATCTGCTACGCCACCACGAACCGGCAGATCGCGATCCGCGAGGTGGCGGAGCAGTCGGACCTGGTGCTGGTGGTGGGGTCGAAGAACTCGTCCAACTCGGTGCGGATGGTCGAGCTGGCCGCACGCGGTGGCACGCCGGCCTACCTGATCGACGACGCCTCGGAGATCGATCCGGAGTGGCTCGCCGGGGTGTCGTCCGTCGGGCTGTCGGCCGGTGCCTCGGCGCCGCCCGAACTGGTGGACGAGGTCGTGGCGGCCTTGGAGGCGTTGGGATCCGTGACGGTGTCCACGCACACGACGGCGGTCGAGACGATCGCGTTCACGCTTCCTCTGGCGGTGCGCCGTGCTGGCTGACATCACCTCGCCCTCGGACGTGCGCGCGCTGTCGTCGTCGGAACTCTCCTCGCTGGCCTCGGAGATCCGGTCGTTCCTGATCTCCAAGGTGCATCGGACCGGCGGGCACCTCGGGCCGAACCTGGGGGCCGTCGAGCTGACGATCGCCGTGCACCGGGTCTTCACGTCGCCGGTCGACGTGGTGCTGTTCGACACCGGGCATCAGGCGTACGTGCACAAGATGCTGACCGGCCGGTGCGCGGAGTTCGACTCGTTGCGGCAGGCCGGTGGGCTGTCGGGATATCCGTCGGCGGCCGAGTCGGCGCACGACGTCATCGAGAACTCGCACGCCTCCACCGCACTGTCCTATGCGGACGGTCTGGCCAAGGCGTTCGAGCTGGCTTCTGCCGAACGCCGGGTCGTCGCGATCGTCGGCGACGGCGCCCTGACCGGGGGCATGTGCTGGGAGGCGTTGAACAACATCGGCGGTTCCTCGCGTCCGGTCGTGGTGCTGCTGAACGACAACGGCCGTTCGTACGACCCGACGGCCGGTGGTCTCGCGGCGTCGTTGCTGGCCGGGTCGGCGCGGGCGTTGTTCGAGTCGCTGGGCCTGGCCTACCTCGGCGAGATCGACGGCCACGACGTGCACGCCGTCGAGAACGCGTTGTGGGAGGCCAAGTCCCTGGGCCGGCCGGTGGTCGTGCACTGCAAGACCGTGAAGGGCAAGGGATACACCGCCGCCGAGTCCGACGAGGCCGACCGCATGCACGCCGTGGGTGCCTCGGGGGCCACGTCGAGCCGGACGTGGACCGACGCGTTCTCCGACGAGATCGTGGCGATCGGCACCGACCGCCCGGACGTGGTGTGCGTGACCGCCGCGATGCTCGAACCCGTGGGCCTGCGCCCGTTCTCCGAGGCCTTTCCCTCGCGGATCTTCGACGTGGGCATCGCCGAGCAGCACGCCGTGACGTCCGCGGCGGGCATGGCGATGGGCGGCCTGCACCCGGTGGTGGCGGTCTACGCCACCTTCCTGTCGCGGGCGTTCGACCAGCTCCTGATGGACGTCGCGCTGCACCGGCTGCCCGTGACGTTCGTGCTGGACCGGGCGGGTGTGACGGGCCCGGACGGTGCCTCCCACCACGGCATGTGGGACGCCTCGATCCTCCCGGTGGTCCCGGGCCTGCGCCTCGCCGCCCCGCGCGACCCGTCGTCGCTGGCCACTCTGCTGCGGGAGGCGGTCGAGGTCTCGGACGGTCCCACGGTCGTGCGCTACCCCAAGGCGGCGCTGGGGCCGGACGTCCCCGCGATGCGGCACGTGGGCCACTTCGACGTCCTGCGCGAGGTCGAGGACGCCGAGGTGCTGCTGATCTCGGTGGGACCGCTCGCGGGTCCCTGTCTGGCGGCGGCGGAGGAACTCGCCGCGCACGACGTCCGCGTCGACGTCGTGGACCCGCGCTGGATCGCGCCCCTCGACCCGCACCTGATCAAGTTCAGCGGCCGGTACCGGCTGGTGCTGGCCGTGGAGGACACCACGTCGACCGGTGCCCTCGGGGCCCGACTCGGTCAGGCGCTGGCCGGGACGTCCACGTGCGTGGCGACGTTCGCGCTGCCGCCGCGTTTCCTGCCGCACGACTCCAGGGCTCGCATCCTGCGCGCCCACGGCCTGGACGCCGCCGGCATCACGACGAGCGTGCTGAAGCGCCTCGGCGTGAAGTGACCACCCAGCCGATGGCGAACGACAACGCGATGGCGCCGGCTCCCACCAGCGGCGCCTTCACCTCGGCGGGTGCTTCGAGCGGCCGCAGTGCCGTGGCGAGCGCGAGCAAGATGGGCCCCTGCACGACGAACGCGACGTAAGCGGACCGCGCCAGCCCCTCGACGAAGGGTCCCTGGCGCGTCAACCGCCGCTGTGCCAGCCCGATCAGCCACAGACTCCCGGCCACCACCAGGATTCCTTCGACCAGGGCGAGGACGGCGGCCTGCCACCGCCACCCGCCGAGGAACGGTTCCGCGCTCTTCGCCAGGTCCAGGACGCCCATCAGTGCGGCGGCGACCGGGAGGAGCGCGATCGTGCCGATGACGACGGTGCGGGTCATGCGGTAGATCTCGTCCGGCACGCGTTCCGCGAGCTTGCGCCCACCGATGGCGCCGAGCAGCAACATGCCCAGGCACTGCGGCCACCACCAGAGGTGCAGGTCGCCGACCTGGCCGCTGCGCGCCGGGAACACCAGCCGCGTCAGGAAGGTCGTTCCGGCCACGACGACCGTCATGCCGAGAACGGTCCGCGTGGTGATGATGCGTTCTTTTATGGGCGGTGCCAACGCGATCCCGATGCTGAAGATCAGCAACACGCCCACGAACCACAGCGATCCGCCGTCCAGGAACGGATCGCGTCCCGTGAACGCCTGCCACCACGTCACGTCGCGCCCGGCGCCGGTGTAGGCGAGCCACACGAACGTCGGCCACACCACCAGCGCGCTGACCACCCAGGGCGTGCCCAGCCGGACGAGCCGCTCGGCGATGAACCGCTGCCTGCCTTTGCGCTCGATCGAGCCGGGCGTGAAGATCCCGGCCATGAAGTAGAACGTGCCCATGAAGAACAGCCCGGACGGCCCGATCACCGCGGCCAGCACCGTCTCGACGCCGGGGTGGAACGTGACCTCGTTGACCTCGTCGTAGGGCCAGCCGCCGATCGCGGAGTAGCCGAGCAGCGCGTGGCCGCCGATGACCCACGCCACCAGGATCACCTTCAGGTTGTCCACTGCGGACAATCTCATGGTTTTCATGGTCCGCTTCTCCTGGCGATCACGCCAGCGGCCAAGAGGGGTCTCGTCAGCCGGTGAACAGCTGGCCGAGCCGGTAGTCGACGATCTCGGCGGCCCTGGTCGCGTCGTAGGCGTCCACGAGCATGCCGCTGAGCAGGCCGCCCGTCATGATCGCCAGCGCGTCCGCCTCCAGCTGGAGGTCGAGGCCCGGTGCGATCCGGTCGCGTTGCCGTGCGTGCTCGAGCTGGTCCGCGATCAGGCGCACGAGGTGCGGCAGCATGGCCTGCTGGTCCGGCGCCTGGCTGCCGCGCGTGACGTCCACGGCGAAGTAGGCGATCTGCACCGCGCACAGCATGCGGGTGCGTTCGTCCGTCGGCAGGACCCCGAGCACGCACGCGCGGATGACAGCGCGTTCGTCGCCCGTCTCGGCCGCCTCCGCGATGACCTTCCCGGCCCGTTCGGCGCCCAGTTGGGTGATGCGTTGCCAGGCGTGGCGCAGCATCTCCTCCTTGGTCGGGAAGTAGTACTGGATCTGGAACATCGACACGCCCGCCTCCGCCGCGACCGCGCGCAGCGTCACGGCCTGCAGGCCCTGCGTCGACGCGATCCGGAAGAGCGCCTCCGCGAGGTCACGCCGTTTCTCGTCGTGGTCAACGCGCTTGGGCATGTGATCACTGTGGCACAGCGGCCGGTGTCGACGGGCACCGCACACGCCTGTTACATTGCATCTGCATTGGAAAAAACATCTGGGGGTGTGATGGTCGGGAAGTTCGTGGATCAGAAGGCAGCGGACCGCTACTTCGCCACGTACGAGGCGATCCGGAGCAAGTGGCCGGTGCCGTCCGAGGAGCTGGACGTGAATACCCGGTTCGGCACGACGCGCGTGCGGCGCAGCGGCACCGGCACGCCGATCGTGCTGCTGCACGGCGCCATGGGCACTTCGTTGTCCTGGTACCCCTGGGTCGGCGAACTGGCGGCGCGGCACACCTTGTACGCCGTCGACATGATCGGCGAACCAGGGCGTTCGGTCCAGACTCGGCCGATGGAGAGCACCGACGACGAGGCGGACTGGCTCGCCGACGTCCTCGCGGGCCTCGGTCACGAGAAGGTCCACCTGATCGGGATGTCGCGCGGCGCCTGCCTGGCGCTGAACCTCGCCACCCGGCGTCCTGCCGGGGTCGCCGGCATCCTCGCCTTCGAACCGGGCGGGTTCGGGATCGACTTCCGGAAGTTCGTCCTGTGGAGCATCGGCGAGCTGTCCCGCTGGTGGCTGCCCGCCGCGATCCTGCGCCGGATCAGCAAGGGCGATCCCGCCGTGCGCCACACGATGCGCCCGCTGGTGTTCCGCGGCATGAAGTACAAGGTCCAGATGGCTCCGCTGCACGTGTTCACCGACGACGAGCTGCGGTCGATCGAGGTGCCCACCTACTTCATCCTGGGCGAGCGCTCGTTGATCAAGGCACGGCAGCTCGCCGCGCGCGTCGAGTCGCTCGTGCCGCGCGTGCGCACCGAGATCGTGCCCAGGGCGACCCATGCGCTGAACCTGGAGGAACCCGAGCTGACCACCGCGCGGATCCTCGCCTTCGCCGGGGAGGACCACGCCGCCCTGCCGGAGTGAACTCGCGCTGAGGTGCCAGGCGTCCTGGGGGTCGCCTGGCGCTTCGCACGGCTACGGCCTGTCGCCCGTGTAGACGCCCATCGTGCGGAACCGCAGGCCCGGCTCCTTGTACTCCTCCATCGCGTGCGCGATCCACCCGACGATCCGCGCGATCGCGAAGATGGCCTCACCGGCGTCCGGCTGCATCTTGAACATCAACGCGAACTGCGCGAGCGCCAGGTCGACGTTCGGGAAGCCCTGCGTCTGCGTGGCGATCACCTTGTCCGCCACCAGATCCCCGTGCCTGCGCAGCTCCGCCAGCAGGAAGTCGGCTCGCGGATCGCGCTGCTGGTACACCCGGTGCCCGAACCCCGGGATCGGCTGACCGGACCGCAGGTGCTCGGCCACCGTCCCCATCGGGTCGGACTCGGCCTGCATCAGGAACCGGCACGCGATCGTCGTCGCGGTGCCGTGCTTCTGCCCCTCCATCGCGCCCATGCCGGCGGACACCACGGCGTAGGGGTGGGCGTGGGCCGAGGCGGCGACCCTGGCCGCCATGGTCGAGATCGCCAGGTCGTGATCGGCCAGCAGGATCAGCGTCGCGTTCAGCAGGTCGGTCTGGGCGGGTTCCGGCGAGAGGCGGGCCCAGAGGCGCTCCGCGATGTCGGTACCGGCGGGCCGGCCGACCAGCGGCAGCGACTCGACCACGTCGGCGATCAACGACTTGGCGCTGGTGATGGCCCGGTCCAGGTCGTACCGGAGCGGATCACCGACGCTCGCCAGCGCGATGGCCACCCTGACCCGGTCGGTGAGTGTGGCACTGTCGGGGAGGGCCATCCAGATCTCCTGGCCCTCGGGGAACTGGACGCCGACGGAGTCGATCCCGGTCCACAGCCAGTGAGCGACGTCCTCGAACCGCTTGGTGGCGGCCATCTCGGGAACCGGCCGCCCCCGGTAGTACAGGCGGTCGTTCTCCAGCAACGAGATCCTGGTGCGGATGCGATCGGTCACAGCGGCCACTGCTCCGCGGGCACCAGTGCGTTGCGCCAGGGCCTCCACCTGGGCCACGTCGAACATGCTGGAGCGGTTGACCTTGTTGCTGGTCAGGAGCCCGCGGCTGACGTACGCGTAGACCGTCGCCGGCTTCACGCCGAGGCGACGGGCAGCTTGATTCGTCGTCAACATTGATTCCATCAACGTTGACTGTACAAGACATGTTGACGGAACCTTTGTGCATGTTGATTGATGCACCCAAAGGGCTTAAAGACGTCGTCGTCACGACCACCCGGATCGGGGACGTGAACGGGGCCGCGGGCTACTACCACTACCGCGAGCACGACGCGATCGACCTGGCCAGGACGCGGTCGTTCGAGGAGGTGTGGTTCCTCTTCACCGAAGGCAGGCTGCCGACCGCCGACGAAGCCGCCGCGTTCGCCCGGCAGACCGCCGAGCTGCGGGAACTGCCGGCGTCGATCAGTGAGGTGCTGCCCGCCATCGCGCGGTCGGGGTGCACGGCGCTGGCCGGGCTGCGGACCGCGTTGTCGATGGTGCCGTGCCGGCCGATGTGGGACGCGCCGATGAGCGAGCGGAAGGCGGACGCGCTCAAGGTCAGCGCGATGACGCCGACGATCCTGGCTGCACTGCACCGAATCAACTGTGGACTTGACCCGATCAACCCCAGGGTTGATTTGTCCACGTCGGCGAACTGGTTGTACATGTTGACTGGACAGGAGCCGTCAACGTGGACGAGTCGTGCTGTAGAGCAGTACTTGATCGCCACGATCGACCACGGCTTCAACGCGTCAACATTTACTGCGCGCGTCGTGGCGAGCGCCGGGGCCGACGTCGTGTCCGCGGTGACGGCGGCGATCGGGACGTTCTCCGGGCCGTTGCACGGGGGCGCACCGGACCGGGCACTGGAGGCGCTGGACCTCATCGGGTCGCCGGACAACATCGACGCGTGGGTGCGGGAACGCATCGAGCAGGGCGACCGGATCATGGGGTTCGGCCACGCCGTCTACAGGACGGAGGACCCGCGGGCGCGCCTGCTCAAGGAGGTCGCGCTGGAGCAGCCGACCGCGCTCACCGAGTTCGCGGTCACCGTCGAGCGCAGGGTCACGGAGCTGCTGGCCGAGCTCAAGCCCGGCCGGCAGCTGTACGCGAACGTGGAGTTCTACGCCGGCGTGGTGATGGAACGGTGCGGGATTCCGCGCGAGATGTTCACGCCGACGTTCGCGTGCAGCCGGGTGGTCGGATGGTGCGCCAACGCCCTCGAGCAGTCCGAGGACAAGAAGATCATCCGGCCGGTCGCCCGCTACACGGGCCCGGAACCCCGCATCGGGGAGGCACGACTCAGGTGAGGTACCTCAGGTCGTCGCGAACGCGGACGCGGTCGCGGTCGTTGACGTCGGAGGAGCCCGCCAGACCGGCGTTCTGGTCGCGGTGCCGGTCGAGCCAGACGGAGAGTGCTGCCACTGCCAGGACGATCGCTGCAAGAGTCATGTCAGTAAGTTTGCGGCCATCAACATCCCGCCAACAGTGGCAGATCTGACGCTGCACGCTAAAATCCTGCCATGCTCCGTTCCGTGGCGGTTCCGCTCATCGACGGCGTCGCGCCGTTCGAGTTCGGCCTGCTCTGCGAGGTGTTCGGCGTCGACCGCACCGAGGAGGGCGTGCCGCTGGTCGACTTCCGGGTGTGCGGGGAGACCCCGAACGAACCGGTGCCGACCAACATCCGCGGCGTGAGCATCACGCCGGAACACGGGTTCGACGCGCTGCAGAGCGTCGACCTCGTCGCCCTGCCGGCCGCCAGCGTGCGCGACGAGTACCCGGAGAAGCTGGTCAAGGCGCTGCGCGAGACCGACGCGACGTTGCTCAGCGTGTGCAGCGGGGCGTTCATCCTCGGCGCGGCCGGCCTGCTCGACGACCGGCACTGCACCACGCACTGGCGTGAGGCGCGCACGTTCCAGGAGCGCTTCCCGAAGGCCCAGCTGGACGCGGACGTGTTGTTCGTGGACGACGGCAACATCATCACCAGCGCCGGCACGGCGGCCGGCATCGACGCGTGCCTGCACCTCGTGCGCCGCGAGCTGGGCACCAAGATCGCCAACACCATCGCGCGCCGGATGGTCGTGGCCCCGCAGCGCGACGGCGGTCAGCGGCAGTTCGTGGAGCTGCCCATCCCCGAGTGCAGCGCCGACAGCCTGGAGCCGGTGCTGGAGCGGGTGCTCGACACGATCGCGGACAACCACACGGTGGCCACGATGGCGAAGCTCGCCGTCATGTCCGAACGGACCTTCGCGCGCCGGTTCGCAGCGGAGACCGGCACCACGCCGAACAAGTGGCTGTCGCTCCAGCGGGTGCTGCACGCGCGCAGGCTGCTGGAAGAGACCGACCTGGACGTCGACGCGGTCGCGACCAGGTCAGGCTTCGGGACAGCCGCTCTCCTCCGACACCACTTCCATCGGGTCGTCGGCGTCGCACCGAGCGATTACCGCCGCACATTCTCCTGTCGTTAGGCGCCCGAAGATCTTCTCGGAGATCTCCCGCAACGCCACCACCTCGGAGTCACTGAGCAGGTCGAACACCAGCTTGTGCACGGTCTCGGCGTGCGACGGCGCGGCCGCCTCGATCGCCGCGCGACCCTCGTCGGTCAGCACGACGAACGACCCGCGCCCGTCACTGCGGCAGTTCTCCCGGCGCACCAGGCCGCGTTTCTCCATCCGTGCGACGTGATGTGAGATACGGCTCTTCTCCCAGTGCAACGAGCGTGCGAGTTCTAAGACCCGTACGCGCTCATCGGGCGTGTCCGTGAGCTGCACGAGCACGGTGAAGTCGGCCATCGACAGGTCCGAGTCGACCGACATCTGCCTGCTCAGATGCGCATTGAGCTCCCCCTGCATGCGGACGTAGGCACGCCACGCCCGCTGCTGTTCAGGTTCCAACCATCGTGTCACTGCTCCAGCATACGGGAATAGTTGACACATCATCCACGTTCCGGCAGGGTGAGTGACACTTCAACCAAATCGAGCAACCGAAGGACTTGACACCATGACCACCGCCACCAACCTCACCGAACTGACCGGCGACTACGTCATCGACGCCTCGCACTCCCGCATCGGGTTCGTTGCGCGCCACGCGATGATCACCAAGGTTCGTGGTGCGTTCAACGAGTTCGACGGCAAGATCGCCATCGACGGCGACAAGCCGGAGAACACCACCGCCGCCGTGACGATCAAGTCCGCGACGATCGACACCCGCAACGCGCAGCGCGACGGTCACCTCACCACCAACGAGTTCCTCGACGTCGAGACCTACCCGGAGATCAAGTTCGTCTCGACCTCCGCGAAGCAGGTCGACGACGACAACTTCGAGATCACCGGTGACCTGACCATCAAGGACGTCACCAAGAGCATCACCATCCCGTTCGCCTTCGAGGGCGTGGCCGTCGACCCGTTCGGCAACACCCGCGTGGGCTTCGAGGGCTCGCACACGATCAACCGCAAGGACTACGGCGTCAGCTGGAACGCGGCGCTCGAGGCCGGCGGCGTGCTGGTGAGCGAGAAGGTCGTCCTGGAGTTCGAGATCTCCGCGATCAAGCAGGCCTGACGACGGCCACCGGGCACGGGGCGTGGTAGATCAGGGCCTGCGAGGTAGATCCGAGCAGCATCCCGGCGAATCCGCCACGCCCCCGCGTCCCGACGGCGAGCAGTCCGGCGCGGTGCCCGAGCTCCAGGAGCAACGGAATCGGCCGCTCCCCCACCACGAGCTCCTCGACGACGACGTCCGGGTACTTCTCGAGCCACCCGGACAGTCGCGCCTTCAGCAACGACGACTGCTCGTCGACGTGCGCCATCGCCGCTACCACCGACGTTCTCGCAGCCGCGGCCTCCTCGAACGCGAAGCCGATGGCCGCGTCCGACTCGGGCGACAGGTCGACCCCCACCACCACGGGCCCGTCCTGCTGATGCCCCCGCACCACCACCACGGGACTGTCACCGTGAATCGACAGCGCAACGGCCGTTGAGCCCACCAACGCTCCGGTGAACCCGCCCAGCCCATGCGACCCGACCACCACTTCTCGTGCGCGTGCAGACTCCGCGATCAACACGGGCGTGGGGTGCTCCATGCGCAAGTCGTGCTCAACAGGCACATCAGGCGCTTCCGCCCGTGCGACCGCAACGGCCTGAGAAAGCCACATCCGCCCCTGGTCGTACATGGCCGACCGCAGGTCACGCGCCGACGAGATGACCTCGGGATACCCGCGCGTAGGCAACGTGTACGCGTGCACAAGCCGCAACGGCGCACCGTGCCGCATACACGCGCGAGCGGCCCACGCCACCGCGGTGAGCGCAGACGAGGACCCGTCGACCCCGACAACCACAGGCAGTCTGCTCATGATCCCAAAGTAAGCCCGATCGTCGTAGCGAGCCCTCTGCCGTTGGTCCCCTCATCGCAGGGTCTTTGGGCTACCGTGACCCCCATGGCGACGCGTGTTTTCCTCGTCGACGACCACGAGATCGTCCGCCGCGGCATCGCGGACCTGCTCGGCGAGGAGTCCGATCTCGAGGTGGTCGGCTACGCCGCGTCGGTGGCGGAGGCCCTGGCCAAGGTGCCGGGCGCCCAGGCCGACGTGGCGGTGCTCGACATCAGGCTCCCCGACGGCAACGGCATCGAACTCTGCCGCGAGCTCCGCAGCAGAATCCCGGGCCTCCAGTGCCTGATGCTCACGAGCTTCGCCGACGACGAGGCCCTGTTCGACGCGATCATGGCCGGCGCCTCGGGCTTCGTGCTCAAGCAGATCCTCGGCGCCGACCTCGTCAACGCCGTCCGCACCGTCGCGGCGGGACAGTCCCTTCTGGACGCCCGCACGACCTCCGCGCTGCTCAACAGGATCCGCCGCGAACGTGAGGAGGGCGACCCGCTGCGCATGCTGAGCGAGCAGGAGCGCACCGTCCTCGACCTGATCGGCGAGGGCCTCACCAACCGGCAGATCGCCGAGCGCATGTTCCTGGCGGAGAAGACCGTCAAGAACTACGTCTCCCACCTGCTAGCCAAGCTCGGCATGCAACGCCGCACCCAGGCGGCGGTCTTCGCCTCCCAGTTCCGCAAGGACGGCGAGAAGCCGCACTAGCCCAGCGGCACGCGCCACACCACGCAGGCGCCGCCGCCCTCCGTCGCGCGCACCGCGAGCGACCCGCCGAACTTCGACGCGCGGTGGGCCAGGTTGCGCAGGCCGCTGCGTGCCACGTCGGCGGGAATGCCGACCCCGTTGTCCTGCACCGTGATCACGACGTCCTCGCCGGCGTCGATCAGCACCGTCAGCTCGGTGGCGTCGGCGTGGCGGACCGCGTTGGTGACGGCTTCGCGCACCACGGCCTCGACGTGTTCGGCGAGTTCGGGGGGCACCGAGTTGTCGACGGTGCCGGACATGCGGATGGACGGCTTGAGGTGCGTCGCCTCGGTCAGGCCCGCCACCAGGTCGAGGAGGCGGCGGCGCAGCGAGGTGTTGTCGGTCGAGTGCAGGTCGAAGATGGACGTGCGGATCTCGCGGACCGTCTCGTCGAGCTGTTCGACGGCGGTCTGGAGGCGGGCGGCCACCTCGGGTTCGGTGACGCGGCGCATGGTGGCCTGCAACGTCAGGCCCGTGACGAAGAGGCGCTGGATGACGTGGTCGTGCAGGTCGCGGGCGATGCGGTCGCGGTCTTCCAGGACGTCGAGCAGGCGTTGGGAGCGTTGTTGCTCGGCGAACTCCAGGGCCACGGCGGCCTGGTCGGCGAACGACGCGAGCATCGGCACCTGGTCCGGCAGGAAGCGGGTCTCGCCGCCGCGGCGCAGCACGAGCAACGCGCCGGTCACGCCCATCTCGGAGCGCAGCGGCACGGCGAGCGCCGGGCCGAAGGACTTGCCGAGGTCGTCGACCAGCAACGGCACGCCCGAGCGCACCACCTCGTCGACGGCGTAGTCGGTGGCGTTGAAGTCGTCGACCTTCGCACCGGCGCCGGCGGCGACGGACAACGGCGCGTGCTGACCGTCGCCCAGCACCACCAGGGCGGCGTCGGCGGCGGCCAGCTCCACGGTGCGCTGCGTGATGAGGCGCAGCGCGTACTCGCCCGACGCGCCGCCGAGGAGCTCGGAGTTGACCTCGCCGATGGCTTCGAGCCAGCGCTCGCGCATGCGGGAGCGTTCGAACAGGCGGGCGTTCTCGATGGCGATGCCCGCGGCGGCGGCGAGGGCCTGCAGGACGGCCTCGTCGTCGGCGGTGAACTCGGCGGCGTCGATCTTCTCGGTCATGTAGAGGGCGCCAAACACCTCGTCGCGCACGCGGACGGGCACGCCCAGGAAGCCGTGCATCGGCGGGTGGTTGGGCGGGAAGCCGACGGACATCTCGTGCTGCGAGAGGTCGCGCAGCCGCAACGGCGCCGGCTCCTTGATGAGCAGGCCGAGCAGGCCCTTGCCCTCCGGCAGGTGGCCCATCGTGGCGCGGGTCGCCTCGTCCACGCCCACGTACACGAACTCCGCCAGGTCGTCCCGGGTGCCGAGCACGCCCAGCGCGCCGTAGCGGGCGCCGACCAGGTCGACGGCGGCCTGGACGATGCGCTGCAACGTCGAGTCGAGCTCCAGGCCGGACGCCACCGCCAGCACCGCGCCCAGGAGCTCCTGCATGTGGTCACGGGTGGTGACGATCTCGTCCATGCGGTCACGGACCTCGTCGAGCAGCTCGTCGAGGTCACGGCGACCGGGCGCGTCAGGCACGCCGCCTAGATTCGCACACTTTTCGGCCCCGCACGGCCAGGGCCTGTTTCAGGCAATCGTTCGATGAGAGGCGCGGTCGAGGTGGTTCCTGGCGGTGCGGGCGGCCGACCCGCATACCGGCGCGTATTCGGGTCGGCCGCCCGTGCCGTCAGGGGCCGCCTCGGCCCCGGCTGTCGCGGACGATTGCCTGAAACAGGCCCTAGCAAGTGAGGACCTTCGACCGTGGCTGACTCGTGAAAGCGGCCGGAGAGTATGACCATGACGATCGCTGTGCCCGGCTCACTCGGACTGGCGGGTGAGGACGTGCGCAACGTCCTCGCGCTCGCGAGAGCCTCGGTCGACGGCGTGCGGTTCGAGGTGCGCCCCGAGCAGATCGAGCTGCACACCTCCGTCCCGCACGACCGGGAGACGCGCCTCGCCTGCGGGGTGGCGTTGCTCAACGCCCGGCTGGCGTTGCAGGGGCACGGCATCCGTCCACTCGTGACGCTGTTGCCGGGGCCGAGCGCGAACGACGCGGCGGCGGCCATCCGGCTGGGCGGGTACCAGGAGCCAGGGCCGGACGTGGTGGCGCTGCTGCACGCTCTGCGCACCAACCGTCGCACGTGGACGGCTTATCCCGAACTGGCGTCGTGGCGCGGGCTGCTGTCGCGGGCGGCCGAGGTCGAGCGGGCCTGGTTGCACGTGCAGAGCCCGACCGAGCTGGTGCTCTGCACGTTCAACCAGGGCGCGGCGGCGGAGATCCGGGCGGGGCAGGCGATGCAGCGCGTCGTGCTGACGGCGGCGACGGTCGGGTTCGCCGTCTCCCCCGCGCTCGACGCGGTGAGCCTGTCCGCGTTGCGCGCGGACCTCCGCCCGTCCCTCGGCAACACGCTGGTGCCGCAGGTCGTCCTGCACCTGGGCTAGGTCGTCAGGAACTTCGACGGGTCGGCCACGGGTGACTCGACGACGAGGTCCTTGTACTCGTCCTCGATGCCCTTGTTGTGGATCTGGATGGCCAACGGGGCCTCGCGGCCGGCGGGTTCCTTCTTGTCCTCGAACTTCAGGACCTCCGTCGCCTTGCACTGCACGGCGCCGTCGGGCAGCGGGCAGCACGCCATCCGCGCGATCCCGGTGTCACCGTCGGCGAGGATCTCGCACTGGGCCCACTTCTTCACGTCCCAGCTCGGGTGCGGGTACTTCGTGAACAGCTTGCCGCCGCCGTTGTTGTGGCCTGGGCGGTAGTCCCACGCGCCGCCGTTGGGCGGCTGGAACTGGATGGCGCCGAGCCCGTTCAGGGCCGGTGTCGCGATCCTGCCCCAGATCAGCACGGTCGGCTTGTGGTCGCCGGAGACCTGGCGCAGCTTGAAGATCCAGCGGAAGCTCTTGTACTGCCGCCTGTTGTAGTAGATCCAGCCGCGGGTCGCGTTCTTCTGGCTGTGGATCGCGCCGTTCTTCACGACGAACGCGTCCTTGGCGTGCATGGTCCAGCCGTCGAGCGTCCTGCCGTCGAACACGGGCACCAGCACGGGATCCGCCTGAGCCGGGGTTCCCGAAGCCAGTGCCAGCGCCAGCACAGCTATCCACAATGGACGTAACATGGTCGACCGTCCTCCGAGGTGGCGCGGCGACGGTGACATCACCGTAGAACCGATTCCTCGGAGCGGTCAACGGAAACGCGTGTTTCTGAAAACGGACATCCCTACCTGGCCAGCACCGCCTTCCAGAGCAGCCGCGCGAGTTCCGGGTGGCAGATGTCGTTGTGGGCACCCGCGATTCCGTCGATGCGGCGGATCACGGACGTGCAGTCGACGTTGTGCACCTGCCCGCGCGACAGTTCGCCGGGAGATCCGATGTTGTGGCCGTGTGCGTACGTGCCCTGCACGCCGTGCGAGCCGATGCCGCCGTACTTCGGGTACGAGTCGAGGTCGATCTGACGGCCCGAGCGCGCGGCCAGCGGATAGAAGCGGCCGATGGCGTAGTCGTTCGACGACGTGGTGACGATGATCGGGCCCGGCACGCGGGCCAGCACGCCGCGGAAGTAGCCGGAGCCGGGTTCGCCGGGCAGCCGTTCCGCGAACGACCACAGCGACATCGCGCCCTGCACCAGCGTCAGCGTCGCGGCGGGCACCACGTTCGCCATCGCGGTCGCGGTGATGCAGCCGAAGCTGTGGCCCATCAGGTGGATGCGGGCGGACGGCGCGGCCTGCGCGACGTCCCGGGCGATCCGCGCGGCGCCGCTCTCGCCGAAGACCTTGGCGCGCCGCTTCATCTTCCAGAACGTCAGGATCCGCAACGGCGACAGGATGCCGCCCAGCGCCGGGTCCTCCAGGCACGCGCGGTAGAGCTGCTCGGCGTCGAACACCATGCCGTCCTCGCCCGGCAGGTCGGGCACCGAGCCCTCCAGGTAGTCGTAGGCCTGCTTGACGGCGGCCGACATCCAGCCGGGGTGCTGCCGCGCGGCCTCGACGATCGTGCGCACCGCGGCCGTGCGCCCGGCGCCTCCGCCGAGACGGTTCGCCTGCGCCTTGATGAACTCGTCCGAGCGCACGTCCTCGTCGCCCCACGCCTTGGACGGCCAGTGCAGCCCGACGAGCAACGCCTTGAAGCCGCCCGGAAGCCCGTGTGCGGCTTCACGTTCGGCGCGGCAGTCCGCCATGGTGCGGACCCACTGCCCGTACTGGTAGCGGGCGGCCGGCACGTCGCCGTTCCACCCGTGTATGAAGAAGAAGACGTCGGTGACGCCTCGGCGGGCGTCGTACAGCACGTCCGCGCTGTCGCGCCCCCGCTCGTTGCCGGTCTCGTCGAAACAGACGAGGTGATAGCTGATGTCGTGACCTGGCACGGATTCTCGGGACATCACGGATCACCACCACACAAAACGCGCCCAACCTGTTGTCCGTTTAATCGGAACCGGCGCGGCTCATGTTTACCCCCGCTGATCAGGAAAACCCGTTCGGACCAGGGGATTCACCCCCGGTTGCGCCGGTAGTGGCGGGCCGCGCGGACCCGGTTGCCGCACGACGGCGAGCACCATTCGCGGCGCGGGTGGTCCTTCACGAAGTACAGCACGCAGCCCGGCGCGTGGCAGGCGCGCAACAACACGCGGTCCTCGCCGGTGAACAGCTCCACCGCCTCGGCGGCGATCGCGGCCCGTTCACGATCCGCGAGTGATCCCTCGCTTTCGTTGTGCCGCAAGAACTCGCCGTCCCGCACGGTCAGCTGCGGCCAGAGCCGCGCGCTGCGCGCCGCACGGTTGACCGCGACCACCGCACGTTCGAGGTCACGCCCCTGCGCGATCTCACGGGTGTCCTCGGTGACGACGGCGGCGAGGTCCCGCAGCGCCTGCCGCAGCTCCAGGAACGCCTCCAGATCGGCCTCGTCGGCCGGCACGCCCAGGAACTCGCGAAGCCCACCGACAGTCGTCAGGTCGTCGTGCAGGTGCGACCGGTTGGCCCAGATGGTGTTCATCAACAGGACCGGACGGGGCTCGTCGGGCGTCAGCACGCCTAACGGTAACACAGGCTTGCATCCGTTAGGTCTTCGTTCTAACGTTTACAACGTCGCCCAACCGTTGGAAGGATCGTCGTGAAACTCGTGCCCCCGTTCACCGCCGAGACCGCCCGCCTGAAGGTGCAGGCCGCCCAGGACGCCTGGAACACGAAGGACCCCGTGCGCGTCGCCGGGGCCTACACACCGGACTCGGTGTGGCGCAACAGGTCCGAGTTCGTGCACGGCACCGACGAGATCGTGGCGTTCCTGACGAAGAAGTGGGAGCGCGAGCACGAGTACGTGCTGCGCAAGTCGCTGTGGGCGTTCAGCGACAACCGCATCGCCGTGCGCTTCCAGTACGAGTGGCGCGACGACGAGGGCCAGTGGTGGCGCAGCTACGGCAACGAGAACTGGGAGTTCGCCGAGTCGGGCCTGATGGCGCGGCGCGAGGCGAGCATCAACGACGTGAAGATCGCCGAGTCGGAACGGCGCGTCGACCCCCTGTCCACCGACGAGATCCCGGCGGAGTGACGTGCACGTCGAGGCGTTGTGGCGCTACCCGGTGAAGTCGCTCGGCGGCGAGCCCCTGGACCAGGCGGTGTTCACCTCCGACGGCGTCGAGGGCGACCGGCTGGTGCACGTGCAGGGACCACGGGGCGTGCTGACCGGGCGCACGCGGTACGGGCTGCTCACGATCCCCGCCACGACCGGGCCCGACGGGCCGCTGGTGGACGGGCACCCGTGGGACAGCTGGCAGGCGCACGAGAAGGTGCTCCCGTTCGGCGGAAGGCTGACCCGCTACGCCGGGCCGGAGCGCTTCGACGTGCTGAACGTGCTGGTGGCGACGGACGGGCAGGTGGCGGCCGCGGGCGTCGACGTCCGGCGGTTGCGGCCCAACATCCTGATCGGCGGGGTCGAGGCCGGAGTCGAGGACACCTGGCCCGGTCACGCCCTGGTGGTCGGGGACGTGGTGATCGGGATGTACCAGAAGCGCGCCCGGTGCGTGGTGACCACGATCGACCCCGACACGGGCGCGCAGGACCTGGACGTGCACCGGCGCATCCGGCACGAGTTCGGCGGCGTGCTGTGCCTCGACAGCTGGGTGATCCGGTCCGGCGTGGTGAACGTCGGCGACCCGGTCGAGGTGGTGCCGACCGACGAACTGCCCGCGCACGTCGGCGGGTGGATCGTCGGCCGGCCCTACGCCGTCTAGATGTTGCGGCGGTACTGGCCGCCCACCTCGAAGAACGCCTCGGTGATCTGGCCGAGCGTGCACACGCGGGCCGCGTCCATCAGCACCGCGAACACGTTCTCGTCCGTCTGCGCCACCTCCCGCAACCGGGCCAGCGCCCGTGCGGCCTCGTCGCGGTGCGCGGCCTGGTAGGCGCGGGTGCGGTCGACCTGCGACTCCTTCTCCTCCTCGGTGGCGCGGGCGAGCTCGATCTTCACGACCTCGCGCGTGCCGTCCTCAGGCAGGAAGGTGTTGACGCCGATCAACGGCAGCGAGCCGTCGTGCTTGCGCTGTTCGTAGAGCATCGACTCGTCCTGGATGCGGCCGCGCTGGTAGCCGGTCTCCATCGCGCCGAGGACGCCGCCGCGTTCGGAGATGCGGTCGAACTCCATCAGCACGGCCTCTTCGACGAGGTCGGTGAGCTCGTCGATGACGAACGAGCCCTGCAGCGGGTTCTCGTTGGCGGAGAGGCCCCACTCCTTGTTGATGATCATCTGGATGGCCATCGCGCGGCGCACCGACGACTCGGTCGGGGTGGTGATGGCCTCGTCGTAGGCGTTGGTGTGCAAGGAGTTGCAGTTGTCGTACAGGGCGCAGAGAGCCTGCAACGTCGTGCGGATGTCGTTGAAGTCCATCTCCTGCGCGTGCAGCGAACGACCTGAGGTCTGCACGTGGTACTTGAACTTCTGCGAACGCTCCTGAGCGCCGTAGCGGTCGCGCATCGCCACGGCCCAGATCCTCCGCGCCACCCGGCCGATGACGCTGTACTCGGCGTCCATGCCGTTGGAGAAGAAGAAGGACAGGTTCGGCGCGAAGTCGTCGATGTTCATGCCGCGCGCGAGGTACGACTCGACGTAGGTGAAGCCGTTGGCGAGAGTGAAGGCGAGCTGGCTGATGGGGTTCGCCCCGGCCTCGGCGATGTGGTAGCCCGAGATCGACACCGAGTAGAAGTTGCGCACCTGCTGCTGGATGAACCACTCCTGGATGTCCGCCATCATGCGCAGCGAGAACTCCGTGGAGAAGATGCAGGTGTTCTGGCCCTGGTCCTCCTTGAGGATGTCGGCCTGCACGGTGCCGCGGACGTTGGCCAGCGCGAACGCCTTGATCTGGGCGTGCTCCTCCGCCGACGGCTCGCGGCCCTCCTTCTCCGTGAAGACGCCCACCTGCTGGTCGATCACGGTGTTCAGGAAGTACGCGAGGATCGTCGGCGCCGGGCCGTTGATCGTCATCGACACGGACGTCGTGGGCGCCACCAGGTCGAAGCCGTCGTAGAGCGCCTTCATGTCGTCCAGTGAGGCGATCGAGACGCCGGACGTGCCGATCTTGCCGTAGACGTCCGGCGGGGTGTCGGGGTCGCGGCCGTAGAGCGTCACCGAGTCGAACGCCGTGGACAGTCGCGTGGCCGGGTTGCCCTTGGAGAGGTACTTGAAGCGGCGGTTCGTGCGGAACGCGTCGCCCTCGCCCGCGAACATGCGCGCCGGGTCCTCGCCCTCGCGCTTGAACGGGAAGACGCCCGCGGTGTACGGGAAGAAGCCGGGGAGGTTCTCCTTGCGCAGGAACCGCAGCAGCGAGCCCTCGTCGTCGTAGCGCGGCAGGCTGACGCGGCGGACCTGATTGCCGGACAACGTCTCGCGCGTCAGCGACGTGCGGATCTCCTTGTCCCGCACCTTGAACACCAGCTCGTCGCCGGAGTACTGCTCGACGGTCGCGGGCCACGCCGTCAGCAGGTCGGTGCTGGACCGCTCCACCTTGCGTTCGGCGTCGGACGCGAGCTCGGCGATGTCCTCGACACCCTTGCCCGCGGCCTCCAACGCCTTCTGCGCGGCGGAAAGCTGCGTGTGCGTGCGCACGGCCTGGACCTGCTCGTCGGTCTTGCGGTGGTAGCCGCGCACGGTGTCGGCGATGTCCGAGAGGTAACGCGCGCGCGACGCCGGCACGACCGTGGACGCCGAAGTCGACGTCTTGCCGGACACCGGAACGAGGGTGCCGTCCTCCACGGCGAGGCCGTGATCGACGAGGCCGTCGCGCAGGAACTGGTACAGCGCGGTCACGCCGTCGTCGTTGAACGTCGCGGCGGACGTGCCGTAGACCGGCATGTCCTCCCACTTCACGCCGAACGCCTCACGGTTGCGCACCATCTGACGCGCGACGTCGCGGCGTGCGTCCTCGGCGCCGCGGCGTTCGAACTTGTTGATGGCGACGGCGTCGGCGTAGTCGAGCATGTCGATCTTCTCCAGCTGCGACGCGGCGCCGAACTCCGGCGTCATCACGTACAGCGAGAAGTCGACGAACGGCACGATGGCCGCGTCGCCCTGACCGATACCGGGCGTCTCGACGATGACCAGGTCCGCACCGGAAGCCTTGCACGCCACGATGGCCTGCTCCAGGCCGTCCGGGATCTCACTGCCCGCACGGCGCGTGGCGAGCGAGCGGAAGAACACGTGGTCGCCGTCGAGGCAGTTCATCCGGATGCGGTCGCCGAGGAGCGCGCCACCACCACGGCGGCGCGTCGGGTCGACGGCGAGCACGGCGATGCGCAGCTTGTCCTGCTGGTCGAGGCGGAACCGGCGCACGAGCTCGTCGGTCAGCGACGACTTGCCGGAACCACCGGTGCCCGTGATGCCCAGCACCGGCACCTTGCGGGTGGTCTCCAGCGGCTCGGCGGTGCCGGCCTCGATGTGCGTGATCGCGCGCGCCAGGGCCTCGTCGGCACCCGTCAGCAGCGCGTCGTGGCTGAACGGCGCGGTGAGCGCGTGGTCACACTCCTCGATCATCAGGTTGATCATGCGGGCGAGCCCCATCGTCTGCCCGTCCTGCGGCGAGAAGATCCGCGCGACCCCGCGCGAGTGCAGCAGCTCGATCTCCTCGGGGACGATCACGCCGCCCCCGCCGCCGTAGACGCGGATGTGCCCGGCGCCGCGCTCGTTCAGCAGTTCGACCAGGTACGAGAAGTACTCGACGTGGCCGCCCTGGTACGCGCTGATGGCGATGCCCTGCGCGTCCTCCTGGATCGCCGCGTTGACGACCTCCGCGACCGACCGGTTGTGCCCGAGGTGGATGACCTCCGCGCCCTGCGACTGCAGGATCCTCCGCATGATGTTGATCGCCGCGTCGTGGCCGTCGAACAGGCTGGACGCGGTCACAAAGCGCACCGGGTTCGCCGGCTTGTGCAGAGTGGTCGCCATGAGAATAGTTTGACTTCCTACTATTGGACGTGCAACCGAGCGTGGTCCAGGTCTCTGTATCGAGCAGGAACGACATGATCCCGCCACCGGCCACAGGTTCGCTCGCGGAGCACTCAGCGCAGGTAGCGTGCCCGGCATGACCGACGTCGACGACTACTTCGCGAGCCTCGACGCGTCGTCGCGGGACGCGTTCGCCCGGATCCGCGTGCTGGCGGAGGAACTCGCGCCCGCCGCGGAGCAGGGCACGAGCTACGGCATGGCGGCGCTGCGGGTGCGGGGCAAGCCGCTGCTCGGGTTCAAGGCCGCGAAAGATCACCTGGCCGTGTTCCCGTTCAGCCCGGCCGCGATCGACGCCGTACGCGACCAACTGGTTGGTTACTCGCTGTCCAAGGGGACGATCCGCTTCACGGCGGACCGGCCGCTGCCCGACGACGTCGTCCGCGACCTGGTCCGGCACCGGCTGAGCGAGATCTAGCGCGAGGCGGCGCCCCACTCGTGCGCGAGCGCGGCGGCCTCGCCGCGTGACCCCACGCCGAGCTTCTCCAGGATCTTCGCGACGTGGAACTTCACCGTCGACTCGCTGATGTGCAGCTCACCGGCGATGTCGCGGTTGCGGCGGCCACGCGCGAGCTGCCCGAGCACCTCCAACTCCCGCGCGCCGAGCACGGTCAACGGGTCCTCGCGCGGGTTCTCCGGCGGCCCGAGCGGCACGTGGATCGTCACCGTCGCACCCCAGCCGGGCACGGCGTCGACCTCGACCTCACCGCCGAGCGGCCCGAGCCGTTCCGGAACCCGCCGCACGTCGAGACTGCCGCACGACAGGGTGCCGGGACCGTTGTCGCGGACGGTCGCGCGCAGCACCGCGCCCGCGATCTTCCAGCCGATGTGGACGCGACTCACCCCGCCCTGGTCGTCCAGCATCGCGTGCACGGTCGACCGGACCACCGCCGCGGCCGTCGAGGCGACCTCGGTCGGCACGACGCGGTCCGCGCCCTCCTCCGCACCGGGCGGGCCGAGGTCGAGCCGCACGTCCCGGCCGCGCAGCACCCGGCGCAGCGACTCGGCGAGGCGTTCGAACGCGTCACCTGCCCGTTCCTCGACCTGGGCGCGGTCGAGGTCGGCCCGCGCCCGCAGCTCGACCAGCGCGGTCACGGCGAGGTCGACGGCACGCGACCGGGCTCCCGAGTCGGCGACGTCGCGATCGCGCAGCACACCGAGCAACGCCGTCAGCGCGGCGCCGTAGACGTCGCCGAGGTCGGAGATCGCCACGGCCCGTGCCGCTGCTGCGGCGCGCGACACGGCGAGAGTGGCGGGCACCGCCTCGTTGCGCATGCCCTCCATGTGCGAGGTGACGACATCCCACAGCGCGTTGGCGACCGTCAGCACGTGCGACGGCACCGGTACGTCGTCGTCGCGCAGCAGCACGAGCATCGCGCTGGGCTCGGACATCGCGCTGACCAGCACCACCACCGGTATCTCGGTCTCCCCCACGACCGCGCGGCCCTGCCAACTCCCCCGCGCGGGCACCTGCGAGCGCAGCGCGGCGAGGTCGGCGATCGTCACGGACGGCCCTGACGACTCGCCGCGGAACTTGAACGGCGCGTACGAGCAGTTGGACAGCTCCGCGATCGCCACGTGCGGGATGTCCGCGGCCAGCGCCTCGGACACGCGCTGGAGCGTCTCGCCCAGCGGCGCCTGGATCAGGGCGGCGGCGGTCTGGAGGTCCATGAGACCGAGCGTAACCCCGCAGGCCGGGCAGCCGGCTGGTCTTTCGACTAGGGCGAACTAGCCGAAGTACGGGCATAGGTGATCGAGCTGGATCGTTAGTGTTGATACGTCAACCAAATGAAGGAGTCAGCCATGAAGGCGATCAGCTACACCACGCACGGCGGTCCCGAGGTCCTGAGCCTGGGCGAGGCCGACGCCCCGCACGCGGGCCCCGGCCAAGTGCGCCTGAAGGTGGTCGCGGCGGCGGTCAACCCGCTGGACCACAAGATCCGCAATGGCTGGTTCCCGCAGATGACGCCGCCGTTCCCGGCCGTCCCAGGCCTGGAGGCCGCCGGAGTCGTGGACGAGGTCGGCGAGGGCGTCACGGGCGTGCAGGTAGGCGACGAGGTGCTCGGCTGGGTCACCGCCGGCTACGCCGAACACGCCCTGGCCACCGACTTCGCCCCGAAGCCCGCGACCCTCGACTGGGACCAGGCCGCCGCGCTGCCCACTGCCGTCGAGACCTCGGCCCGCGTCCTCGACCTGCTGGAGGTGGGCGAGGGCGACACGCTCCTGATCCACGGCGCGGCGGGAGTCGTCGGCGCGGTGGGCGTGCAGCTCGCGATCGCCCGCGGCGCCAAGGTCATCGGCACCGCCTCCCCCGCGAACCACGACTACCTGCGCTCGCTCGGCGCCACCCCGGTCGCGTACGGCGAGGGCCTGGGCGACCGAGTCCGCGCCGCCGCCCCGGACGGCGTCGACGCCGTGTACGACGCGGCCGGGCAGGGCGACCTGCCGCTGTCGATCGAGCTGCGCGGCGGCACCGACCGGATCGTCACGATCGCCGACCCGGCAGCCGCGGACCTGGGCGTTCCGTTCTCGTCCGGCCGCAGCGGACCGTTCGGGGACGAGCTCGCCGGGTACGCGCGCCTCGCCGCCGACGGCAAGCTCGCGGTGCGGATCGCGGCGAGCCTGCCGCTGGCGGACGCGGCGAAGGCGCAGGAACTGGTCGAGTCCGGGCACGCGGCGGGCAAGGTCGTGCTGCGCCCGGAGGAGTGACGGTCGGGAGGCGTCGGTCGGGAGAGCGGCGGCCAGGGGGTAGCGGTCAGCTGCGAGGGGCGGTCGGCTCGGCGGATGCGGTCGGTTCCAAGGAAGCGACGGCCAAGCAGGGCGGTCGGCTCCGCGGGTGCCGTCGCTGGCGGGCGGTTGGCCAAGCAGGGCGGTCGTCTAAGCAGAGCGGTCGGCTCAGCCGAGAGGTCGGCCCGGTCGAGCGGTCGGCTGAGCAAAACGGCCAGCTCCGCAAGTGCCGCCAGCAGGCGGTCGACTAGGCGGGTGCGGTCGGCTGCGGAAGGCGGTCGGCCCGGCGGGGCGGTCGGCTGGACGGGGCGGTTGGCCAAGCAGGGGCGGTTGGCCAAGCAGGGGCGGTTGGCCAAGCAGGGGCGGTTGGCCAAGCAGGGGCGGTTGGCCAAGCAGGGCGGTCGTCTCACACGAGCGGTCGGCTCCGCGGGTGCCGTCGCCGGCAAAGCGGTCAGCTAGGCCGGCGCGGTTGGCTGCGAGGAGGCGGCCGGTTCGGCCGGGGCCGTTGGCTGCGACGGCACGACGGCGACCAGCCGGTCCGTCGTCACCCTCCTCGCCAGGCCCGCCAACTCCCCCGCCGCGACGGCCTGCGGCGTGCACTGCCGCAGGTGGTTCAGGCCGCGCGCGAGCAACAGCTCGGCCTGCTGTTCGCACCACCGCAGCCCGCCCGCCGCCACCACGGCCGCGTGCGAGTCGGGGCCGTCCACCTCCACGCCCGCGTTGATCGCCACCACGACCGGGAGCGTGCGCCGTCCCGAGGCCAGGTCGTCGTGGATGCCCCGGATGTCGTCCACGTGCTTGCGCGCCAGGCCTAGGTCGTCGCCGAACTGCCGCAGGTGTGCTGCCTGGCTCGCGGTCGCGCCGGCGGCGAGGGCTCCCAGTTCGCACGCCGCCGCGGGGAGGGAGCTGTGCTTCGCCGCCGCCACGCCCAGGTGCTGTGCCATGTCCGCGGAGGCGTCCTCGTCCATGCCGATCTCCTGGACGTAACCGTCCACAACGGACATCAGCGCGACGTTCAGCAGCATCACGCCCGGCTTGGTGAGGCGTGCGCAGGCGAGGGAGAGGAGGGCGTCGGCGGCCGAGACCGTCCGGTCGGCGCCGAACACCTCGCGCGCGCCCGTGCGGTGCATCAGGTCCGCGTGCAGCTTTTCGTGCACGTCGGCGAACTCCAGTGCGACCGCGATGAGCGCCACGTCGTCGTCGCCGAAGGCGGCGGCGGAGAGTTGCACCAGGGCGGCCGTCGAGAAGTCCTGGGACGCCAGGGCGTGCTCGACCACCTCGCGGGTTTCGCCGGGCAGTTCGTCGAGCGCCGCGCGCACCAGCGGAGCCACCGCGGCGCGGGTGCGGGCCTGCACGTCCTGCGGCGGCGCGGCCACGTCGATGCTCGTCATGCGCTTTCCTCTCAGACCCCGGGAAAACGACGCTAAACCCGCAGCTCAGGCGAACAGGCGCGAACACCACTGTCGTGTCGAAGAGAGGCACTATCCGGCGAGCGCGACTAGGTTGATGTTGAACGGGCTGTCGTCACCATCACCCGACCGTGATCGTCGTTTTCCTGAGGGGCTGACCGTGCGGTACACCAAGCTCGCGGGCATGGACGTGTCCGAGATCTGTCTCGGCATGATGAGTTACGGAGATCCGAAGCGCGGCGGCCACCCGTGGTCGTTGCCGGAGGAGGAGTCCCGGCCGTTCGTGAAAGCCGCGCTCGACGCCGGCATCAACTTCTTCGACACCGCCAACACCTACTCGGACGGCTCCTCCGAGGAGATCACCGGCCGGCTGCTCAAGGACCTCGCCCAGCGCGACGAGATCGTGCTCGCCACCAAGGTGCACCACCGGATGCACGAGGGCCCGAACGGGTTCGGCCTGTCCCGCAAGGCGATCTTCGCCGAGATCGACAACTCGCTGCGCCGCCTCGGCACCGACTACGTGGACCTGTACCAGATCCACCGCTTCGACCCGACCGTGCCGCTGGAGGAGACGCTCGAAGCGCTGCACGACGTCGTGAAGTCCGGCAAGGCGCGGTACATCGGCGCGTCGTCCATGTACGCGTGGCAGTTCGCGAAGGCGTTGTTCACGCAACGGCAGCACGGCTGGACTCGGTTCGTGTCGATGCAGAACCACTACAACCTCGTCTACCGCGAGGAGGAACGGGAGATGCTGCCGCTGTGCGCGGACCAGGGCATCGCCGTGATCCCGTGGAGCCCGCTCGCCCGCGGCAGGCTGGTGCGCGACTGGGACTCCTCGACCGCCCGCACCGAGACCGACGAGTTCGGCAAGCGCCTCTACCTCGACTCCGACCGCGAGATCGTCGAGACGGTCGCCGAGGTCGCGGCGGCCAGGGGCGTGTCCCGGGCGCAGGTCGCGCTGGCGTGGCTGCGGCGCAACCCGGTCGTGACGGCGCCGATCGTCGGTGTGACCAAGCCGGGACAGCTGGACGACGCGGTGGCCTCGGTCGACTTCGAGCTCACCGACGACGAGGTGCGGCTCCTCGAGTCCGGGTACCAGCCGCGCGGCATCGCCGGGCACTGACGAAGAGGGGCACCCGGTGCGGAACCGGGTGCCCCGAACGTTCAGCTCACTCCGTGCTCTGCGGCGAGCCGCCGGAGGTTCGCCAGATCGGCCCCGTGCACGTCAGCCGCGTACGCGTCCTTCTGCTCGACCGCGACGCGCGTGGCCTCCTCCGCCTGCTCGATGCGGGCGAGGAGGTTGTCCCTGAACTCGTTCATGCATCACGACCTGTCGGATTGAAGAGTTCCCTGCGGTTCGCACCGTACCCGCCCGGCTTCCGGGCGAACGCGGGACTAGGCTTCGGTCCGTGCCGAACTTGCGGATCAGCGAGGCCGCCGCGCTGCTCGGGGTGAGCGACGACACCCTGCGCCGGTGGATCGACCAGGGCCGTCTCGCGTCCGTGGTCCTGGACAACGGGCGCAAGGGCGTCAGCGGGACCGAGCTCGCGCAGTTCGCGCAGAAGATGACGGACGTGGCCGAGCCCGGCGCGACGGTGGCCGCCTCGGCCCGCAACCGCATGAAGGGCATCGTCACGCGCGTGCTCAAGGACGGCGTGATGGCCCAGGTCGACATGCAGGCCGGGCCCTTCCGCGTCACGTCCCTGATGAGCCGGGAGTCGGCGGACGAGCTCGGCCTGGAGGTCGGCAGCGTCGCGGTGGCCTCGATCAAGTCGACGCACGTGGTCGTCGAGATCCCCGAGGCCTGAGACCGTGTTCCTGGTCCACGGCGGGGAAACCGCGGCCGACGCGCCCGTTCTGCGCACCGGCGGGGTCCCGCTGGTCCCGGACGGATTCACCTGGCCCCTGTGCCGCGAATGCGGTGGCGCCATGCAGTTCCTCGCCCACCTGCCGCTCGACATCGGCGCGGTGGCGGTGTTCATGTGCCAGAACGACCCCGGCATGTGCGACGAGTGGGACGCCACCTCTGGCGGCAACCGCGCCCTGCTGTTCACCGCTCCGCTCTCACCGGCCGTCGTTCCCGCCGAGGGCGAGACGCTGCTCGGCGCGGTGACCGCCTTGGGGCCTCACGCCGAAGAGCCGCCCGAGGAGTTCGTCCTCGGACGGCTGGGTGGTGAACCCGAGTGGTGGCAGAACGACGAGACGCCCGCTTGCCCGTCCTGCAGCGCTCCCATGACCTTCGCGGCCCAACTCGAAGAGGGGCGCGACCACCGGACCGCGATCAACTTCGGCGGCGGTGGCCGGGGGTACGTCTTCCACTGCCGGCCCTGCGGAGAGGCCGCGTTCCTCTGGCAGCGTTGACGTCCGCGGACGGCCCTACACGAACGCGCTCTCGCCGGTGATCGCCTTGCCGACGATCAGCGTGTTCATCTCGCGGGTGCCCTCGAACGAGTAGATCGCCTCGGCGTCGGCGAAGAAGCGCGCCACGTCGTAGCCGAGCACGATGCCGTTGCCGCCGAAGATCTCCCGCGCCCACGCGACGACCTCGCGCATGCGGGAGGTCACGAACGCCTTGGCGAGCGACGAGTGCTCGTCCTGGAAGATGCCCGCGTCCTGCAACCGGGCGAGCTGCACGAGCATGCCCCACGACGCGGTGATGTTGCCGAGCGACTGCACCAGCTTGTCCTGCACCATCTGGAACCGGGCGATCGGGCGGCCGAACTGCTCACGTTCCTTGGCGTAGGCCAGCGCCAGCTCGTACGCGCCGATCATCACGCCGAGGGCCTGCCAGGCGACGCCACCGCGGGTCGCGCGCAGGATCTCGGCGACGTCGCGGAACGAGTTGATGTTCTGCAGGCGATTCTCTTCGGGCACGCGGACGTCGGTCAGCGTGATCTCGGCGTTCTCGACGATCCGGAACGCGATCTTGCCCTCGATCTTCTCGGCGACGAAGCCGGGCGTGCCCTTCTCCACCACGAAACCCTTGACCTGGTTGTCGTCCAGGTCGCGCGCCCACACGATCACGTAGTCGGCGAAGGTGGCGTTGCCGATCCACTTCTTGGCGCCGTTGAGCACCCACGCGTCACCGTCGCGGCGGGCCGTGGTGCGCATGCCGCCCGCGACGTCGGAGCCGCCCAGCGGTTCGGTCATGGCGAACGCGCCGATCTTGTCCATCGCGGCCATGGCCGGGAGCCACCGGTCGCGCTGCTCCTGCGAGCCGCCCGCGTAGATCGAGTACATCGCGAGTCCGTTGTGGACGCCGAAGAAGGTGGCGATCGACGCGTCGGTGCGGGTCATCTCCATCGCCAGCATGCCGGTCAGGAGGTTCGAGACGGCGGCGGGGTGGTCGCCGTAGCCCTCGTACGACAGGGCGGTGAGCCCGGCGCCGCGGAACTTGCCGATCAGCTCGTGCGGGAACTCGCCCTTGGCCCAGTTCTCGTTGACCAGCGGCTTGATCTCGGTGGTCATGAACTCGCGGGCGTTCAGCAGGATCTTGCGCTCCTCGTCGCCGAGCAACGCCTCGTAGTTGTAGAAGTCGGCGGTGAGCTGGTCTTCCAGGCGGTTCATGTCAGTTCTCCTCCAATGCCGTCAGCACGGCGAGCTGCCTGCGGTCGCGCGTCTCGGCGAGGGCCGAGTACGTGGAGGAGCCGTAAGCGTCTTCCACGGCCTTGATGAGCCGTTCCGGATCTTGAGCGGGGGTGCCGAGCTCCAGGCCCCGCATGGACTTGCCGATGTGCTCGGCGAGGTGCCGGTACCCGCCGGGGCCGCCACCGAGGTGGGCGCCGAGGAACGGGCCGACGGTCGCCCAGCGCAGGCCGAGCGAGTGCGTCACGACGGTGTCGAGGTCGGCGGGCGTGACGACGCCCTGTTCGACCAGGTAGGCGGCCTCGCGGGAGAGCGCGGCCTGCAGGCGGTTGCCGACGAAGCCGGGGATCTCCTTGCGTTCCACGACCGGGGTGCGGCCGAGCGCGCGGTAGAAGTCGACGGCTCGGGCGATTGACTCCTCCGTCGTCTGCTCGCCCGGCACGACCTCGACCAGCGGGATGACGTGCGGCGGGTTGAACGGGTGTCCGATGAGGACGCGCGAGCCGTCGATGCCCTGGGTGAACGCGGTCGACGGGATCGCGGACGAAGAGCTGAGCAGCAGCGCGTGCTGCGGCGCCTCGCGGACCAGCTCGGCGAACAGGGACTTCTTGAACTCGAGGTCCTCCGGGCCGTTCTCCTGCACGACGTCGGCGTCGCGCACGGCGTCCGCCAGGCTCGCGACGACCTGCACGCCGTCGGGAACGACCAGGTCAGGACGGGGATCGACGACCTTGACAGAGTGGCCGTGCCCGGCGAACAGGCGGGCCCACGAGAGGCCGATCACGCCGGCGCCGATGACTGCCGTCTTCATGCTTCCTCCAAGTAGTTGTGGACCGGCTTGGCGGGAGCGAGCGTCAGGTCGGTGATGACGTGGCTGGCGGAGACGACCTCCAGCACGGGGAGGTCGGCGAGCGGCGCGAGGACGTGCTGGAACAGCTGCAGGCGCGCCGGACCGGTGTACGCGGCCTTGACCACGACGTCGGTGATCTCCGTGCGCACGAGCTCCTGGACCCGCGGCGTTCCGTCATAGTGAGGGATCGTCTTCAGCATGAAGGTCGGAACCGTGATCTCCGCCTCAGCCGTCCGGATGTCCAGGTCGTACTGCTTGTAGCCCATCGTGGCGGTGGCGACCCGGATCGTCCCGTAGTCGAGCGTTCCGACCAGGGCGCCGCTGTCGGCGTAGAGCGTCGGCTTGCCCATGACCTTCGGGTACGCGCTGACCTCGCGGCCGGACGCGGTGGCGGCGAAGCTGTCGAGGTACATGGCGTGCAGGTACTCGCCGCGCTCGCCGTCGAAGACGACCTGGATCGCCTGCCCGGCCTCGGTGTACGGGCCGTAGCCGGTGACGTCGTTCATCTTCATGACCTCGAACCGCACGAGCGGCTCGTCGATCGCCAACGGCTGCGGCACGACGGCCCGCAGCGCTTCCGGGTCGGTCCGGTAGACGATGTTCAGGTACTCGCGGTCGAAGAAACGCGGCTGCACGGCGGGAAACGCCGGAGCGCTCAAAGGCGTGATGCCCAGCATGATCAGCGTCCTGTCCACTGTGGAGCGCGGCGCTCGGCGAACGCGGTCATGCCCTCGCGGACGTCGGCCGTGCCCATCAGGCGGGCGCTTGCGGTGCGTTGCGCGGCCCAGGGGTCCGGGGAGCGCACGACTTCCTTGACGGCGGCGAGCGCCAGCGGGGCGTTCAGCGCGATCTGCTCGGCGAGCTGGAGTGCGATCGCGGCGGCCTCGCCGGGCGGCACGACCCGGTTGGCGATGCCGAGCGTGCCCGCGCGGACGCCGTCGATCGGCTCGCCGGTCAGCAGGATCTCCATCGCGAGGTGGTGCGGGATCCGTTGCGGCAGGCGGACCACTCCCCCGGCGGCGGCGATCAGGCCGCGCTTGACCTCGGGCAACCCGAACCGCGCGTCCTGCGCGGCGACGATCAGGTCACAGGCCAGCGCCATCTCGAACCCGCCACCGAGCGCGAACCCCTCGACCGCGGCGATCAACGGCTTGCTCAACTCGGCTTCGGTGAGACCGCCGAGGCCGCGGTCGCCTACCACCGGCGACTCGCCCTTCAGCGCGGCCTTGAGGTCCATGCCGGCGCTGAACGAGCCTCCCGCGCCGGTGAGGACGCCGACCCGCAGGTCGGGCGTGGACTCCAGTTCGTCCAGGGCGGCCGACAGCCGAGTCGCGACGGCCGCGTTGACGGCGTTGCGGGCTTCGGGACGGTCGAGGGTGATCAGCAGTGCCGAACCGACGCGTTCGGTGCGAACCTCGCTCATGCCAACTCCTTCAGCACTTCTGCGGTGTCCTGGCCCGGCAGCGGGGCCAGGCGGCGGACGGTGGCGGGCGTGGCGGAGAACCTGACCGGGATGCCGATCGAGCGAACCGCGCCCTCACTGGGGTGCTGCACCTCGTCGAGCAGGTGGCCGTCGCGGACGTACGGGTCCTCGTGCGCCCTGTCCAGCTCCAGCACCGGACCGAACGGGATGCTGTGCTTCGCGCACACCTCGGCCCATTCCTCAGTGGACAGTGCGGACGCGCACTCGTCGACGACGCCCATCAGGTCGTCGCTGTCGTCCGGGTCGATGCGGTCACCGGCGACGCGCGGGTCCTCGACCAGGTCGGGACGTCCTGCGGCAGCGAAGAAGTCGCGGAAGTTCTGCGGGTTGTAGGGCACGACGCACGCCAGGCCGTCCTTCGTGTGCACGGCGTGGTGGCCCTTGGCCATCGACAGATTGAAGCCCGTCGGCCCCTCCTCCGGCACGAACGCGTGCCCGGCGAGGTGCTCGACCAGGTTGAACGCGATCATCGTGTCGGCCATGGGGATCTCGACCCGCTGCCCCTCACCGGTGTTGTTCCGGTGCACCAGCGCGGCGAGCACGCTGTAGGCGATCGTCAGCGACGACACCTTGTCGCCGAGGATCGTCGGGAGGTAGACGGGCCTGCCGATCGCGCGGTTCGCGATGTCGACCAGGCCGGACGCACCCTGGATCGTCTCGTCGTAGGCGGCGATCCCGGCTCGGTCGGAGTCGCCGCGGAAGCCCTGGGCGTGGGCGTAGACCAGGCCGGGGTTGCGCTCGGCGACGTCGGCGTAGTTCAGCCCGAGCCTGCTCAGCGCACCCGGACGCATGTTGGTGATCAGCACGTCGGCCGTGTCGATCAGCTTGAGCGCGGTCTCGCGGTCGTCCTCGTCCTTGAGGTTCAGCGCGACGCTGCGCTTGTTGCGGTTGACGTTGAGGCTCAACGCGGTCATGCCCGGCGTGGTGCGGTAGCGGCCGTTGCGGACGGTGTCCACCGGCGACTCGATCTTGATCACGTCGGCGCCGAGGTCTCCGAGGATCTGGGCCGCGTACGGGCCCATCACCACGGTCGAGAGGTCGATCACCCGCACGCCGTCCAGCGGACCGGCGGTGATGTCCTTCATCGTTCGTCCTTTCGCACCTGTTCGTTTTCCTGCACCACCGACGTTAGTGAGGGACGAACAGAAAGGGAACGATCAGCTCGCGAACAATGGTATGACCAGAGCGATCACACCATTCTCTATTTGACGAGAGGCTCCGCGAACACCTCTTTGGCGACCTCGACGAGCTCGTCGAGGTCGCCGCCCGACGCCCGGTCGTGCCGCCACAGCAGGCCGGTGTCGAGCTGGGCGCGGAAGTCCTCGAACGGCAGGATCGCCATGTTCTCCAGCTGGTAGCCGCGCATGGAGCTGTCCTCGTCGAGCATCGAGACCGAGAACCCGAGGCCTCCGGAAACGATCTCCGAGGTGCCCTGGTAGCCGGTGTTGCTGAGCTGGATGCGCTTTTTGATGCCCAAATCGTGCAATTGCCGGTCGAGCAGCTCGAAATAGGCGGGTATCAGTTCTTCCGGCGACTTCGCGTACGCGAGTTCGGTGAGATCGGCGAGTTTGACCGATTTCTTCCCTTCGAACAGATCGGCCGGAACGACCGCGCCGAGCCGTTCGGACATGACGTGCAGGGTGTCCAGCGAGGGCTCCCGGATCGGGAGCCTCGCCAGGGTGAGCGCGAGCCTGCCGTCCTTCACCGCCGCCACGAGGTCCGTGGTCGTGCCGGGCCAGCGCTTGACCTCGAACCGGTCGGCGACCTGCTCGGCGAGCAGGGTCAGGCGTTCGCGCAGCACCGGGTGGACGCCCGCGGGCATGCCGACGAACACGGTGGTGCGGTCGGGTTTCGTGGCCTGGTCGAGGCGCCATTTGATGGAACCGACGCGGTCGAGGACGTCCCGGGCGATCGGCAGCAGCGCGGTGCCGGCGTCGGTCAGCGCCACGTGGTGGGTGCTGCGGTCGAACAACTGCCGGCCCAGCTCGTGTTCGAGGTCCTTGATCCGCTGGCTCAACGGCGAGGCGGCCATGTGCAGCTTCCGCGCGGCCGCCGAGAAGTTGAGCTCGTCGGCGACCGCGACGAAGTATCGGAGATGCAGCAGTTCCACTCCGCCAACACTAGGCCTTTCGGAGTACGAACTCGTCGCTGCGGCCTCCCCCGAGCAGCACGTCGAGCCTTCCGGCCAGCGCGTACACCCCGCACCGCGTCCGGGCGAGCGTCGTCGGCGCCTTGTCCGGCCACGCAGTCTCCTTCACCACTTCGACCGTCTGCCAACGATCCTGCGTGCGCACCTCGACCAGCCGGTTGGCGGCGGTGTTGTCGACGAGCAGCAAGCGGTTGCGGCCCAACGCCAGCAGGCCGTCCGGCGCGCCGATCGGAGCAGTGATCGTGGTGACGTTCTGCGGGTCGCGGAGCGGAATGACGGCGAGCTTGCGCGCGCCGGACAGGGCCGCGATCAACTTGTCACCGACGTGCACGATGCCGTTGAGGCCCCAGCCCCCGGTCGGCGGCTGCGCGAGGTCGGGGTGCTGGACGAACGTGGTGGCGTGGCCGCCGGGCGTGACGCGGTGGACCGTGCCGGAGATGGAGTCGGTGACGAACGCCGTGCCGTCGGGGGCGAGCGCGACGTCGTTGGCGAAGTGGCCCGGCCCGGTGGCGAGCGTGACGCGGTGGAGCGCTTTTCCGGTCCGCAGGTCGTAGATGCCGAGCCCGGCGAACGCCCTGGTGGTCTCCGGCCTGCTGCGGTCGGCGAGCCCGAGGTCGGCGTTGGCGACGAGCACGCGGCCGCGTCGCGCGTCCACCGCGATGCCCATCGTGGTGATCAGCCACGGGTCGTCGACGAGCGTGCGGGCCTGGCCCCGCACGACACGCGACACCGTGCCGTGCGTGACGGACCCGACGAGGAACTGGTCGCGCAGCGGGTCGTACGCGACGCCTTCGGGGTGCAGCGACGGGCCGTTGCCCGTGATCACCGGCTCGCACGTCTTCGCGGCGGCGTGCGCGGTGGCCGGGGTGAGCAGGAGGAGGAGCAGCGAGATCAGGATTCTCGTCATCCTGCCGATCCTCACCGCGGCACCCGGCCCCGGCTACCGACTTCCGTCGCTACTTGTAGGCGATGATCGCGGCGTTCGCCCCGGCCGAGTGCATCGGGACCGTCTCGATGCCGCGGAAACCCGCGCCGGTCAGCCACTCCCGGTACTCGGCGTCGGTCCAGTTGTGCCCGCCCCTGGTCTCGACCAGCATGTTCAGCCCCATCATGGCGGCGGGCAGCGGACCGGTCTCGTCGTCGTCGAGCACGAGCTCGCAGATGATCACGGCGCCGCCAGGAGGCAGTGCGGCGTAGCACTTCGCGAGGATGTCCCGCGACGTCCGCTCGTCCCAGTCGTGCAGGATCATGCTGAGCAGGATCACGTCGTGGCCCGCCGGGAACTCGGCGTCGGCGAGGAAACTCCCGCCGTGCGCGGAGATCCGGTCGCCCAGGCCGTGCTCCGCCACCTTGGCGCGGCACTTCTCGGCGATGTGCGGGAGGTCGTAGACGGTCGCGGTGAGGTGCTCGTGCCGGCGGCAGAGGCCGATCGGGAACGGGCCCATGCCGCCGCCGACGTCGAGCAGCCTGCGGTGCCGGGTGAAGTCGTGCGCGTCGGCGAGGGCCTCCGCGGTGAACGCCGAGAGGGAGAACATGGCCTCCCAGAAGTTCTCCAGGATCGCGGGCTCGGTCTCGGCGACGAACGCACTGTCCTGAGTGGACGAGTCCCACGTCGTGGGGGCGTTGGTGCGCAACGCCTCCTGCAACCGCCCCCACGCCGGGTAGGCGTGCTGGTCGGAGTACTGCACGAACCCGCCGAAGTAGTGCTCCTTGCCGGGCACCAGGAACTCGGCCGCGAGACCGGAGTTGCGGTAACGGCCGTGCGAGCGGACGAGCAGCCCCATCGCCGTGCAGCTGCCGAGCAGCATCCGCACCGGGCGCGCGTGCAGTCCCAGATCGGTGACGAGCTCCGCGAAAGTGGCTTCACCACGCCGTTCCACGGCGGCGAAAAGGCCGATGTCGACGGCGGCGGCCATTGCCTTGAACTTCCAGAATCCCGTGGTCAGCTCCATCAGCGGGATCGGTGTGACAGGGGCGACAGTCGAAGTCACCAATTCGAGTCATCCTCACGGTGATCGCGGCTCTGCGAGACGCGGGCCACCTATCGTAATGATCACTCACCGTCCGTAGTCACACCGGGGTCCCGGAGTTGATCAATGAACACTGGCGCTGCACCTGGCGACCAGCTCCCGCTCGTCCTGCCGCTGCCCACGGCGTTGCCATCGTCCATTTCGGACGTTTCCAAACGGTTGTCGGCGCTGCTGCTGGACATTCCCGCGGATCATTTCGAGGCCATGGAGTTTCGGAACTCGGTGGTTCGGGACCAATTGATCCGGTGGATGACGGATAACCTGGACACCGGATTCACGCCGGAAGACACTTCTCCTCCCGCCTGCGAGGTGCACGACGATTTCTTCGTCATTCGTCGCGCCGAGGGCGACAGCGCCGCATTGCTCGCGGGCGCGATTCTGTTGAGCGATCTGCTCGTCCAGCGCGATCTCGCCGCGAACGGGACCACTGTGGACAGTGACCCCGAGCGGATGCTGATCGGCGTCAGCGGCTACCTGACCTCCACCACCCTGCCGGCGAGCGAGGACCGCCCGTGGCACGCCGAGGACCCGGCCGCGGCGGCGAACCACCGGTGGCTCGTGGGCCACCAGCGGTTCTTCGTGCTGATGCAGCTGCTGATCATCTCGGTGAAGCAGTTGCGGGACAAGGCCGACGCCGACGCCGTCCAGGACTTCGCCTGGCTGTGCCGCAGCAGTGCCCACGCGATGCGGTACGCGGCCGACTTCCCGCCCGAGATCTACGGCGTGGTCCGCGAGACCATGGTGCCGCCGGTCGTCAACGCGGGCTTCAGCGGCCTGCAGACCCGCGACCACCGCGAGCTCGTCGTGCAGTTCCGCAAGCTCAAGCAGGACGGCGCGATGGCCCGGCTGAGCCACGACGACGCGGCTGAGGTGCGCGGCGCGATCCAGGAGATGTACGACGCGCACCTGTGGGTGTGCGACCGCTTCGGCGGCCGCACCGAGCAGAGCCTGCTGATGGAACAGCTCGGCGGCAAGACCGAGACCGGCCTCGAAGCAGCGGAGAAGCTGGCCCGGCAACGACTCGCCACCTTCGCCGCACACCACTAGGAGCGACCCCGTGCTCATCGACCACCCCGCGGCCTTCCGCACCCGCGCGATCGCCGACGTCCTCAGGCCCGCGACCGCCGACGAGGTCGTGGCCATCGTCCGGTCCGGCCGCGGCCCCCTGCACCCGATCAGCACGGGCCACAACTGGGGCCTGGGCTCAGGTCTGCCGGTCGCGGACGGCGCCACCGTCCTGCACCTGGGCGGCCTGGACCAGGTCCGCGCCCTCGACCTCGACCGCGGCTACGCCGTCGTCGAACCCGGCGTCACCCAGGGCGCACTCGCGGAGTTGGTGCGGGACACGCCGAGGATCTTCAACCTCACCGGCTCCTCCCTGCACACCAGCGTCATCGGCAACGCCCTCGAACGAGGTGTGGGCGTGCACCGGGCCAGGGCCGAGGACCTCGTGGGACTCGAAGTGGTGCTGGCGGACGGCGAACGCCACCACGTCGGCTGGTGGCCGGGCACCTCCGCCGTCCCCCGCACGCACGGCCTCGGCCCGACGCTCACCCACCTCTTCACGCAGTCGTCGTTCGCGGTGGTGACCGCCGCCGTGGTCCGCCTGCTGCCGCGCCCGGAGGAGGTGCGGATGCTGCCGTTCACCTTCGAGCGCGACGACCTGGCCGACGCGGTCGACGTGCTGCGCGAGTGGACGGCCCAGCGCCTGATCCCGCCCACCACCAAGGTCTACAACCCGGTCGCGGCCCAGGCGAACGGCGTGCGGGACTACCTGGCGCACGTGTGCCTGAGCGGGTCGGGCGACGTGGTCGAGGCGCTCAGCTCGGTGCTGCTCGACGCCGCGCGCCGGTCCCCGCTGCTCGCCGCACCGGCCTCGGCGGCCGACGAGGTGGTCCGGCGGACCTACGCGGGCGAGCCCGACCCGGCCGACACCTGGTTCCTGCGCAAGACGACGGGCTGCCCCGCCGACCGCGTCGACGCCGAACTCGGGCTCCTGATGTTCCTGCCGATCGTGCCGTTCTCCGGCGAGGCCGTGACGCTGACGGAGAAGCTGGTGCGCGACTGCTGCCCGTCCGCTCCCGGCGTGACGATGAACGTGCTCGACAGCGACACCGTGGACCACGTCATCGGCATCGGCTTCCCGCCGGGCGACCTCGCCGCGGCCGCGGAGGCGCGGGAGACGCTCGACCGGCTGCACGACACCTTCGCGGCGGAAGGGTTCTTGCCGTACCGCCGGGACGTCGACAGGCCGGTGGCGGCGACGGCGTTGCAGGCCAGGATCGGGCAGGCGCTGGATCCGGGCGGCGTGTTCGCGCCGGGCAGATACTCGGCCGGGAGGTAGTGGGATCCGGGTGGGGGTGAGGCTTGGGCGCGAGTTGACGGCCTGCGGGGAGGTCCAACCGGCCTAGCCTTCCAGCCCGGCCAGCCGACGACCCGCTTCCGTCTCCCCCCACCGGAACCCGATCCGCCGCGACAGCTCGACCGCCTCGGCGTAGGAAGCCTTGGCCTCCCCCGCCCGACCGGCCAGCTCGTGCACGATCCCCCGGTCCAGCAGCACGCCGGCCTCGATCTGCCGGTCCCCCACCGACCGCGCGAGCCGCAACGCCTCGTCCGCCAGTTCCAGCGCTTGGTCCAGAGAGCCGAGCTGGCGATGGGCGTCCGCCATGTTCGCCAGCGCGTGCAGCTCGCCCGGCCTGTCCCCGTACGCCCGCAGCGTCGCCAGCGTCTCCTCGTAGCAGACCAGCGCAGCCGGCAGATCGCCCAGCGCCGCGTGCACCAGCCCGAGGTTGGTGCGCACGTAGGCCGCCCCCTGCGCGTCGTCCAGCTCCTCGCGCAACGTCAGCGAGGCCTCCAGCGACGTCAGGGCGGCGGGCAGGTCGCGGCGGCGCCAGTGGGCGATGCCGAGGTTGTTGAGCGTCACGGCTTCCAGCTGGCGGTCGTGCAACGCGCGCGCCAGGTCCAGGGCGGCCGTCCAGTGCTGCTGGGCCTCGGCGAACCGGAAGCCCCGCTCGCAGGCCGCGCCGAGCTCCTTCAGCGCCAGCGCTTCCGCCCGCAGGTCGCCCAGCGTGCGCGCGGCTTCCAGCGCCAGGGTGTTCAGGGCCGCCCAGTCCGCGACCTCCGAACGGCGGCGGAAGTACCAGGACAGGCCCTCGGCGAACGCGATCGCGCCGGCCGGGGAGGCCTGGTGGGCGGCGGCCAGAAGGTTGTCGCGTTCTTCGGCGAGCCAGAGGTCGGTCGGGTTGTCCGCCAACGCTTCCAGGTAGTGCTTGTGCAGGCGTTCCAACGCCAGGGTGCGTTCGTCGGACGTCTCGGTGGCGCGGCAGCGTTCACGGGCGAAGAGGCGCAGCAGGTCGTGCAGGGCGTACCGGCCCGGCACCGGTTCCTCGACCAGGTGCGCGTCGGCGAGCTCGGCGAGGAGCTCCTCCACGTCCGGCACGTCGGTCAGCGCGCGGGCGGCGGCGACCGCGAAGTCCGGGCCGTCGAGGAGCCCGAGCAGCCGGAAGACCCTTGCCACGTCGGCGGATCCCAGTTCGGCGTAGCTGACCTCGAACGCCGAGCGCACCGCGACGTCGCCCAGCCTCAGCTCGTCGAGGCGGCGGGTCTCGTCGGCCAGCCGCGCCGCCAGCAGCGGCGCGGTCCACTGTGGACGGGCGGCCAGCCTCGCCCCGGCGATGCGCAGGGCCAGCGGCAGGCCGCCGCACCAGCGCACGAGGTCGGCGGCGTCCTCGACCCGCCCGGCGACGCCCTCCAGCAGGCGGTACGCGTCTTCCAGTTGCAGGGCACCGAGTTTGACGTACGACGCGCCGTGCAACGACGTGAGCGGGCGGCGGGAGGTGATCAGCACGGCCGAGCCGGGGCCTGTCGGCAGCAGGCGCTTGACCTGACCGGCCGTGGCAACGTTGTCCAGCACCACCAACAGCCTGCGGGACGCGGTGAGCGAGCGGTAGCGCAGCGCCTCCTCGTCGCCGGGGCGTTCGCCGAGGGCGCGCAGGAACTGGCTCAGCACGCGGTCGGACGCGCCGTCGGACAGGTCGGCGTACAGCTGGCCGTCGGGGAAGCGCGCCGCGATCTCGTGCGCCGCCCGCACCGCGAGCGCCGACTTGCCGATGCCCGCCTGGCCGGTGATCACGCACACCGCGACCCGGTCCTGCCGCGGCTGCCCCTTGATCAGGGCGAGCTCCCGGGACCGGCCGGAGAACGTGACGACGTCCGGTGGCAGCTGCCGGATCGCCGCCGCACCGACGGGTTTCGCGCGCAGGATCTCGGCCTGCAGGCGCCGCAACGACTCCCCCGGCTCGACGCCGAGCTCGTCCTGGAGCACGCGCCGGCACTCCTGGTAGGCGGCGAGCGCCTCGGCCGCGCGGCCCGCCCGGTGCAGCGCGCCCATCTGCAGTTCGCGCAGGCGTTCGTGCAACGGGTGTTCGCGCACCCACTCGTTGAGGTCCGCGACGATCTCGACGTGCCGGCCCAGGTCCAGCTCGGCCTCGGCGCACTCGACCCGCGCGGCGAGCCGTAGTTCCTCCAACTGCGCCACGACCCCGCGCAGCAACCCGGACGCGGCGAGGTCGGCCAGCGCCGGGCCGCGCCACAACGCGAGCGCCTCGCGGTAGGCCTGCGGGGTGCGTTCGCGGCGGGCCGCGTCGAGCAGTTCGGTGAAGCGGGTGAGGTCGAGCTCGGCCGGGTCGATCGACATCAGGTAGCCGGGCGCGCGCGACAGCAGCCGCGAGCCCACGATCTTGCGCAGCTGGTAGACGTAGACCTGGAGGTTCTTCAACGCCGTCTTCGGCGGGGCGTCGTCCCACAGCACGCTGATCAGCCGGTCGACCGACAGCACCCGGCCCGGTTGCGCGAGGAGCAACGCGAGCACCGCTCGTTGTTTGGGCGGCCCAAGGCCCAGCCGCACGCCGTCGTCGGCGTAACACTCGACCGGCCCGAGCACCCGGAACTCCACAACTCCCGATCGTAACCACCAACCGCATACCGGACGCATGCCACGCGCCAGGACGTTTGCACCATGACGAGAACCTCACTGGCTCTGGTGCTGACACTCGGCACGGTGGCCGCCGCGGTGTCCCCCGCTCAGGGCGTCGAGCCCTACTCCACCAGCCCCGCGCAGTCGCACGCCGTCCGGTCCGGCGACGGCTACGACGTGGTCGTCGGCGGCGCGAAGAGAGCCTCTTTCGCTGTCAGCGATCCCGCCTACACAGTCCGTTCGACGTCCTCTGCCGATGGCGCCTATGCGGCTGTGATCTCAGACTTCGACGGCACGAGCGGCGGTTCGTTGCACACCGTCGACCGCTACGGCAAGAAGCGGTTCATCGCTCGTGGAGCGATCACGTCTGCGGTGTTCCACGGTGCGAAGCTCGCCTACGCCGATGGCGAGAACGTGGTGGTGGACGGCGTCGTCGCGGGCAAGCTCAAGGGCCGCGCGCCGTCGTTGCTCGGCTTCACCACCGACGGCAGCGGGTTGCTGGCCGTCGAGCACCCGGACGTCGCCGACGACAGCACGTTCGTGGGCTCGCTGGTGCGGTTCGACCTGAAGTCCGGCGCCGCGAAGCCGCTGATCAGCTCAGGTGACGAGGCTTTGTACCGCGACTTCAAACTGGTCGACGTCCAGGGCGAGCGGCATGTCAGCTTCATCAAGCACAACGAGATCTACCGCTGCGGCGGCGCCGAACCGCAGTGGCTGGGGCTCGCGTCGGAGAACGGCGAGGTCACGTCGCTGGTCGGCGAGACGAAGCACCACTACCGCAGCGCCGTGTGGAGCACCGACGGCGCGCGCGTCGCCTACGAGGTCATGGGCTGCGTGTCGGACAAGACGCTCGGACCCGACCAGTTCTCCGCGTTCAACGGCGTCTACGTGCAGGACCTGGCCACACACAAGGCTTCACGGGTCGTCGAGGGCCTGTCGTTCAACTACGCGCTGACCGGTTTCGAGGGCGCCGAGGCCGTGATCGGCAGCCCGGCGCGCGGTTACGTGAAGGCGTCGGGCCTCAAGGCCTCGTCGCTGGACGGTGGTCAGGTGACCACGATGGGCCGGCTGAACCGCGCCGAGTACATCCACCAGCTGTGGGACACCCGCAACGACTTCAACGGCAACTCCTCGTGCGGCCCGACCAGCGCGGTCATCGACCTCGTGACCTACCAGCTGCCCAACGAGTTCGGCGTGCAGGTCGCCCAGCCGTTCTCGCACTACTCGAAGTGGGGCCGCTACATCACCGACGAGTTCTCCAACCGCGGCACGACCTTCAACCGCACCATGGCCGACTGGGGCCGCACCGGTGCGTGGAAGGGCGCGCACGGCTGGATCACCGGCTACTACTGCGGCGGCAACCCGGCCCGTCCCTGCGCCTCCTGGGAGTCCGAGCGCGACTTCCTCGCCCGCAACGGCGCCGCCGTCCAGCAGGGCAACTTCACCCCGGCGCAGGTCCGCGCGTTCCTCGACCAGGGCAAGTTCGTGATCATGAGCGGCACCTGGGGCTCCACGGCGGGCCACCTGTCGGTCGTGATCGGCTACCACGACAACGGCCAGTTCTACGTCCACGACACCTACGGCGCCGGCACCGACGGCAGCTACGACGGCGCGAACCAGCTCTACAGCTGGAACTACATCGCGCCCGTCCAGATGTGGGCCGCCTGACTCACCCCCTGCCGGGGGGGGGGCCGCCCCGCGGGGGGGGCGCCCGCCGGGGGGGCGGGGGGGGCTGGGGGGCCCCGCGGGGGGGGGGGGGCGGTGGGGGGGGGGGTGGGGGTGGGGGGGCGT
>NZ_JBHXLO010000025.1:0-95934 GCF_042721395.1 Lentzea sp. NPDC058450 | reverse complement strand
TCACTACCCCGCGGCGGGGCGACCCTCGGGCGGGGGGGTCGCCCGGCGACGGCGTTTCCGGGGTGCGTTGCGCCTCCGCGTGGACCTCGGCGTTCGTGCGGTGCGCCACCGGGTCCCAGATCTCCTCGAACGGCGCCATCAGCGACTGCCCGCTGCCGGTGCGGCGGGCTCTTCGCGCGTACCAGGTGAACGCGGCCAGAGCGAGCGGCAGGCTCAGGAACGCGGCCAGGCCTGCGACGAGGTCCATGCGCCCGACAGTACAGTGACACTCTGTTTCCAGAAACACTATGTTACTGAAATGGGGCTACGGTGCGGTTGACCAGGGCCGAACAGCAGGCGCGGACCCACTCCGAACTGCTGTCGGCGGGACGGCAGGTGTTCCTGCGGCGCGGGTTCCTGGCGGCGACGGTCGAGGAGATCGCCGCCGACGCCGGGTACACGCGCGGGGCGGTCTACAAGCACTTCGGCGGCAAGGAAGGGCTGTGGCTCGCGGTCGTCTCGGCCGACGCCGGCACGCATCTGGAGGGTCTGCGCGCCGCGCTCTCCGCGACGGCGTCCGCCGACGAGCTGGTCGCGGTGCTGAGCGGGGTGGCCGACGCCGAGGCGGCGAAGTGGGCCTCGGTGGCGGCCGAGGTCCTCGCCGCCACGGCGTCGCAGCCGTCGGTGGCGGCCCAGATCGCCGACGTGCAGGAGCAGCACGACGCGCAGGTCACAGCGTTGCTGGAGGAGCACGTGGCACGGCTGGGGCTCACGCCCGCGATGCCGGCGCGCCAGGTGGTCGTGCTGCTCGGCGCGGTGGGGATCGGCCTGGCACTGCGGCAGGCCTTCCTGGCCGGGACGGACGCGCGAGCGGTCCTCTCGCAGGTGCTGAAGTCGGCACTTAGTACTTGACGGCGAGCGTCAAGTACTTGCTATCGTCTGTCAAGTGCCGACCCTTTCGGAACACGTCGATCTGCGGGACGACCTGATCCGGCTCGTGACGAGCCGGCTGCTCGACCCCCTCGAAATCCTGCTGCCGCAAGCCGATCTCGACGGCCTGCGGCTGTCCGTCCGCGCGGACGCCGACATGTGGGCGGCCCAGCTGCTCGGGCCGCGCGATGCCGTGGCGCGGCAGGTGGCCGTGCGCCTGCTGGCCGTGCTCCACCCCGGCGACAAGCTCTTCGACCCGCCCGAGGAGTGGTGGGCGACGCCGCTGGGCCGGGTCTGCGCGCGCAGGGTCGGGCACCCGAGCAAGGAGGGCGTGTCGTTCGGGGTGGCGGGCGCGATGCTCGGCATCACCCGGCAGGGCGTGCACGACCTCGTGAACCGTCACAAGTTGCAGCGGCATCCGGACGGCGGGGTGGCCGTCGACTCCATCCAGGCACGGCTCGGACTGAGGAGAGACCAGTGAAGCTCGCGGCGACCGACTTCGGGGGCGAAGGCACGCCCCACCTGCTCCTGCACGGCCTGGGCGGCGCCCGGTCGAACTGGGAAGCTCTTGCGCCCCACCTGAACGGCCGCGCGGTCGCGGTCGACCTGCGCGGGCACGGCGAGTCGCCCGACGGCGAGTGGGACTGGGAGGCCGTGCTCGACGACCTCGACGAGACCGTCGTCCACTTCGGACTCGGCGAGCCCGTGGTGGTCGGGCACTCGCTCGGCGGCGTGCTGGCCGGCCTGTGGGCGTTGCGGCACCCGGCGTGCCCTGCGGCCATCAGCCTGGACGGACATCGTTCCGCCACAACGCATCCCGAGAACTACCCCGGGCTGGCCGCCGAGGAGGTGACCCGGAGCCTGGCCGCGCTGAACGCGCTCTTCGACGCCCAGCTGGAGACGATCACCCGGCCGCCGCGGCGGATCCTCGACGTGCTGCGGACCTCGCCCGAGCTCCTCGACGCGCTCCCGGTCTTCGCCAGGGTGACCGCGCCGTTCCTGCTGGTGTTCGCCGCGCGCGACCTGCCGGTGCCGCCGGAGCTGCTGCCGTTGTCCGAAGCGCATCGCGCGGGCGTGCGCCGGGACCTGCCACCGAACATCGAGGTGCACGAGATCGACGCGACGCACGGCCTGGTCGGCGAACGGCCGGCGGAGGTCGCCGCGATCGTCAATCAGTTCGTGAGCAACCGAGTCAAAGCCTGACGGGCCCGGCGGGGCGCGGCGTTGTCGTGCTCCAGCTGGAGGAAGTGGTTGAGCGCCAGCATGACGCCGAGCAGCTCGAAGATCAGCTGTTCGACGTCGGTCGAGCGGGGCAGGTCGTCGTCGCTGATGGCGCGGCGGATGTGGATGCGGAGGTCGCGGCGCCACAGGGCGTTCATGCCGGCCAGCGCGTCCCGCACGCGGCCGCTGCGATCGTCGAACTCGGTCGTCGCCGCGGTGAAGAAGCAGCCGCCGGGCAGCACGTTGCGTTCCAGGTAGGACACCCACGCCTCGCACACGGCCCGCAGCCGCGGCATCCCGGACGGCATCTGCTTCACCTTGCCCGGCACCTCGCGCAGGAACACCGCGGCCGCTTGGTCGACGACGGCGAGCTGCAGGGCCTCCTTGGTGCCGAAGTGCCCGAGCAGCCCGGCCTTGCTCATCCCGAGCTCGGTGGCGAGCCGCCCGATCGTGAGCCCTTCGAGCCCCTCCGCCGACGCGATCGCGAGGCTCCGGTCGAGGATGCGCTCGCGCGTCTCGAGGGTGTCGGCGACAGAACGGCGCGGGCTCATCCCGGTAGCTTACGAGGACCTTTAGCTACCGACCGATCGGTTGCTATATTCGCGGCGTCGCCTGTCCTGGAGGAGAGTTCACCGTGTCCGGTTCCCGTGTCGTCGCGCTAGGCCACTACCAGCCCGAACGGGTGCTGACCAACGCCGACCTGGAGAAGATGGTCGACACCAACGACGAGTGGATCCTCCAGCGCACCGGCATCGCCACCCGCCGGATCGCCGCCGAGAAGGAGACCGTGGCCGACATGGCCACCGAGGCGGGCGCCAACGCGCTCAAGGCCTCGGGCCTCGCGCCGTCCGACATCGGCCAGGTCATCGTCGCCACCTGCTCGGCCATCGACCGCAGCCCGTCGACCGCCGCCCAGGTCGCGGCCCGCCTGGCCATCCCGTCGGCCGTCGTCTTCGACCTGAACAACGCCTGCGCGGGCTTCTGCACGGCGCTGTCCACCGCCGACCACACCCTGCGCGCGGGTGCCGCGAAGCACGCCCTGGTCATCGGCGCCGAGAAGATGTCGGACCTGGTCGACTGGACCGACCGCTCGTCCTGCATCCTGCTCGGCGACGGCGCGGGCGCCGCGGTCGTCAGCCCGTCCGACGAGGCTCGGATCGGGCCCGCCGTCTGGGGTTCGGACCCCAGCAGGTCGAACGCGGTGCGGCTGGTGAACGAGTGGCAGCCGCGGTTCGAGCAGGAGGGCCAGTCGGTGTTCCGCTGGGCCACCAGCGAACTCCCGGCCGTCGCGCTCCAGGCCTGCGAACGGGCGGGCGTCGCGGTCGGCGACCTCGCCGCCGTGGTGACGCACCAGGCGAACCTGCGGATCATCGAGGCGCTCACGAAGCGGATGGGGCTGCCCGGGAACGTGGTCATCGGGCGGGACGTCGTGGAGTCCGGCAACACGTCGGCCGCGTCGGTGCCGCTCGCACTGTCCAAGATGGCCGAACGCGGGGAACTCCCGTCGGGTCAGCCGGTGCTGCTGTTCGCCTTCGGCGGCGGGCTTTCCTGGGCGGGCCAGGTCATCACGGCCCCCTGAGCAACACAGAGAAAGCCCCGTCTCTGCGGCGGGGCTTTCGGCATGTCCTTCACAAGGCCGGTGTGGCGGCTCGGGAGCCCGCCGAGCCGCCACACCGTTGGTGACGCGCGAGAGGGAGGTTCAGGCTGCCGGCGCGGGAACGAGCGCATCGCCGCGTGACGTCATCGGTCCGCCACCTGGCCACACGGGCGACGTCGGAGTTCGCCGTTCCCGCTTGCCCTGTACCGGCTGCCTGGGACCTCCTCACCTGGTTAGGGCCTCGCGCGTCCTCCGCCCGACCGCACCATCTCCGGCCTCGACCGCGAATGCCTCCGCCGCTGCAATGGCGGGGACATCGACGACGAGACGGACGGGGGAACGGATGATGCGAGGGCGGCGACCGGTTCGGGAACCGGGAGCATGGTCGTCGGGAGAACCTCCGGCTCGGCAGGGGCGACCACTTCGGTCTCCGGCTGCGTCCACACGGGAACGTTCGTCTCGACCTGGTTCTGCCGGAACAGTTCCGGCGTCTCGGTGATGATCTTGCCCGGCTCCTCCAGGCCGACGATGCCGACGAGCTTGCCGTTGGCGATGAAGCCGGTGAGGCCGTTCACGTCGGTGGTGTCGGTGCCCAGGACGGGCAGGCCGGCGCCCTGGACGCGCATGCCGTACTGCTCGGTCCAGAAGCGCGGGACCGGGGTGTAGGTCTTGGCGTGGTTGCGGCCCACCAACAGGTTCTCAGCGGCCGCGCGGCCGCCTTCGACCGCGTTCAGCCAGTGCTCGACCCGGCGGACCGCGCCGTTGAAGCGCATGTTGGGCCAGCGGGCCACGTCACCGCAGGCGACGAGGTTCTCGGCGCCGACGACGTGGTTGGTCGAGTCGCACAGCACGCCGTCGGAGATGTCGAGGCCGGAGCCCCGCAGCCAGTCGACGGCCGGCGAGGCGCCGACGGCCAGCACGACGCACGAGGCGAAGAAGACCTGGCCGTCGCTCAGGTGGATGCCGATGCCGCCGGGCTGGCGCACCCAGTGCTTGATGCCCACGCCGGTGGCCAGCCGCACGCCGTGCTCGACGTGCGCCTCGGTGATCTTCTTGCCGATCTCGTCGCCCACTACGCCACCCAGCAGAGCGGGCGAGCGGACGATCAGAGCAACGTCGCGTCCCATGTGACGAACGGAACACGCGAGCTCACAGCCGATGAAACCACCGCCGATGACGGCGACGAGTCCCTGCGACTGACGGATGTTCTTGCGGATCGCGACCGCGTCGTCCAACGTCCGCAGCACGTGCACCCGCGGGTCGTGGCGCGGAGCGCCGCCCATCGCGCGAGCGTCGACGCCCGTCGCGATGATCATGCCGTCGTACTTGATCTCCTCGCCTCCCGGCACCCAGACCGACTGCTTCTTCGGGTCCAGGTGCAGGGCCGGGGAGTTCATCCGCCACTCGGCGTCGAGGTCGCCCGAGAACGACAGCAACGAGTCGTCGGGCGTCCACTCTCCGGTGATGATCTGCTTCGACAGGCACGGGCGGTGGTACGGGAGGTGCCGCTCGGCGGACAGGATGGTGATCTGCCCGTCGAAACCCATCTCCCGCAGCCGTTCCGCGGAACGGACTCCACCGAGCCCGCCGCCGACGACCACGATCCGTTCGCTCACTTCACTCGCTCCCTGATCTCGATCGCGCGCATCGGACACGCGCGCTGTGCCGCACGGGCCTGGGCGAAGTGCTCCTCAGGCGGCCTGCGGTTGTAGGTCAGGCGGTTGTCTTCGATCAGCTGGAAGACGTCCGGCGCTTCCGCCTGGCAGGTGCCGTAGCGATGGCATTTCTCGTTGTTGACGCTCACGTCCATCGCGTCGCCCTCGCCGACGCCGGGTTCCTTGCCGCGCTCGGACTCGAGCATGCCGATGCGCATGAGCACCTCGGGGGGCAGGAACCGGGCCAGCGCGAGGGTCGCGGTGGGCACGAGGACGGTCAGGCCGCCGAGCCACAGCACCGACAGGTTGCCGTTGGCGATGGCGCCAAACCAGGAGTGCACCACGGTGATGCCCACCGCGATGTACGCCGTTTGATGGAACCGCAACCACTTGCGGTAGAAGACTTTGTGCCTCATCGAGGCGAGCACCGCGATCGCGAGCATGACCTCCAGGCCGAGGATGCCCAGCGCGTGGCGGAACAGACCGCCGTCGACGAACGGCAGCACGAGCTTCACGAAGCTGAACGTGCCGGTCTGGATCAGTGTGAAGGCGAACGCGTGGATGCAGCCGAACGCGATCGCCAGGGACGCGAGCACCATGTGCCCGTTCTTCAGACCTTCACGGCCGGTGAGCTTCTCGGCCCATCCGGTCGCGATCAGCACGCCCCAGGACAAGGTGGCGCACATCATGACGTAAGCCAGCCTGGCGGAGATCTGGGCCATCTTCTTGACACCCGAGTCGAACTCGGCTGACTGGGCCACCAGGAGCGGAATCTGGCTCGACAACAACTCTTCCTCCGGAAAAGCTCTCAGTTGGGGGAACTACCTCGCGGGAACCCGCCCGGTCCTGTCGTGCAGGAGTGGACACATCAGGTCCGGGCGGGTGGGAACAGGTCCGCGTTGGAGTGCCTCTGACCTTGGGACACCACCTCCGTTTCCCGTCACACAACGGGGTCTTGCAGACTCACCGCGCCGCTCGTCGCGGGCGGAGTACTCGGAGCAGGAGCACCGTGAGCACGGCTCCCGCGGCGGTGACCGTGATGATCACCCACATGTTCGGCCCCTCGTTGGAGGCCAGAGTCGCGTTGATGATGCCGCCGGCGGGCTGGGGTTCCGCGAACGCCGCGTCACCCGCGATGCCCGAGCTCTCCAGCAACGTCATGTGCTTCATGACCACGTCGATACCGGCCTGGGCGAACCCGCGGATGACGTCGTTGCGGGTGCCCGAGCGGACCTTCGCGATGAACGGGAAGATCTGGCCGTGCGCGGCGCGCAACCGGGCGATGAACGCCTGGTCGAACGCGTCGCCTTCGAGCCCGTTGATCTCTTCCATCCACGACTGCTGCGCCGGGTTCGGCACGTCGGGCGTGGTCAGGCCGAAACCAGCGGCCGTCTTCTTCGTCAGCGAGTCCAGCATCATGTGGTCGAGCATGATCATCTTGCCGATCTGCTTGACCCTGGCGTTGGACGCCTTGGTGGCCGTGAGCTCGCCCATGGGCATCTCCCACAGGCCTGCGAGGCGCACCCGGTTGAGCAGCTCGCGGTCGTTCGCCGTCAACGGCCCCGACGGGGTGTCCATCACTCCCCCGGTGTCCGCGGGCTGCGCTGCAGCCGTGGCGGCCAGGCCGGAGAAGAGGAACAACATCGCAAAGACGGTGGCGAGGGCTCTGGTCATCGTCTTGTGGTCCTCGTTGTCCAAAGGAAGTCAATAGGGGATGAATGGATTTCGCCTGAGCAGTGGGCTCAGTAGCCGGGAGCTGCCGGGGGCGGATCAGACTGCGGTGTCTGCGCCGTTCCCGACTTGGGGGGCGTGCTCGGCGTACTGCTGCTCTTGCTGTTGCTCTGCGCTTTTCCGCCGGTGATCTTGGCGCCGTTCGGCGCGGTGACCCACCACACACCGCCCTTGGCCTGGCCCTTCATGTCGCCGGCGACCTTGTCCTCGGCGAACGTGTACTGCGGCCAGCCCTGGATGGTGAGCTGCTTGGTGCCGTCCGGCCTGGTCAGGACCCCCATGGAGATCGGGTCGATACCCGTCGCCATCGGCGTCTTGTCCGCGATCACCGGCTTCCACGCCTTCGCGCACTCGCCCTCGCAGTTCGACTTGGACGGCTTGGGGACGTCCTTGTCGTAGCGGTACATGGGCAGGCCCTCGGCGTCGATCACGAACCACCCCATCTGCTCGGTGTTCGCGATGAAGTAGTTGTTGTGACCGCTCAGATCAGCGGGTTTTGCCTGCAAGGCGCCAGGAGCGGCCTCCCCGCCGGGAGGTGTCTGGGTGCTGCCGCACGCGGTGAGGGAGATAGCCAGTGCCGCCAGGGCGGTGGTGGCTGGTCCACGTCGCATGGGCAGGTCCTTTCTCGGCGGGGTACCGAGGAGTACGGACACGATCCGGCAACGGTTCACGGACTTCGTGAGGAATATTTGCCTCTCGACTTCCGGCGCTTGATGGGGCAAGGATGTCCCCCGTGGCGCGGCATAGACGTCAACGTGAGTTAGACGAACAATCACCAAGACCGGGATCTCTCGAGGAAGAGTTGATCCGACGGCTGTACGAGGAATTCGGTAGTGCCCTGCTGGGTCACTGCATGCGGTTGACGGGCCATGATCGTCAGTGGGCCGAGGACATCGTGCAGGAAACCCTGGTCAGGGCATGGCGCAATGCCGAAAAGCTCGAACGTGACCCGGTGCTGTTGCGGTCGTGGTTGTTCACGGTGGCAAGGCGGTTGGTCATTGACGACAGACGTAAGAGAAGCGTCCGTCCGCAGGAGTTCGAACTGACCCCTTCGGACGAGTCGCCCTCCGGCGGCGAGGAGGATCGCACCCTCGCGGCGATCGTCGTGGCGGAGGCGATGAACGGTCTCTCCGAGGAACACAGGGAGGCTATTCTCGAAACATATCTGCGGGACCGCACCGTCGGTGAGGCCGCGGCGGCACTGGGTGTGCCACCGGGAACGGTCAAGTCGAGGGTGTACTACGCGCTCCGTGCGTTGCGGCGTGCGTTGCACGATCGGGGAGAGACGCGGTGACAACGGCACCAGATCACCTCGACGTCGCCGCCTACGTGCTCGGCATCCTCGATGCCGATGAGGTGGAGGCGTTCGAGAACCACCTGACCGAGTGTCGGCGGTGCGCTCTTGACCTGCGCGACTTCGCGGTGGTGCCGGACCTCATCGACGAGGCCGACGCGGGCGGGATGCTGCGCGGGACAGCGCCGGAACGCCCCGACGGCAAGTCGGTCCGGGTAATGCTCGACGCCGTCGCGGCGCGCAGGAAGCGCCGACGGTGGTTCGTCGCCCAGGGCGTCGCGGCCGCCGCCGCCGGCGTCGTGGCGGTGACGGCTGTCGTGACCACGCTGGTCGTGCGCGGCGCCGATGACGGTTCGAACCAGGCAGCGCCCCCGAACCCCGGTACGTCGACGTCCCAGACGCGAGTGGCGAACAACTCGCAGGACACGTCGATGGAGGTCAAGCACCAGGACCCCAACAGCGGAGTCGGCACGAAGATCATCGCGTCCGACGAGCCCTCTGGCACCGCGATGGACATCGAGATCACCGGCATGTCGGGCCCCGGCAGGGGTTCGCTCGTCGCCGTGGGCCGCGCGGGACGCGTCGCCCAGATCACGTCCTGGTACGCGCCGGAACCGGTCGCGGGCGACAAGAAGACCATCAAGCTCGCGGCGAACGTGGCCATGCGCTGGCACGAGATCGCGACGTTCCGGATCGTCGACGAGAACGGGAAGACCCTGCTCGAAGTCGTCGCGTCCTGACGTTTCACCACACCTGGCCACTGCCTCCACCGGATCCGTGAGATCCTGTGGGGGCAGTTGTCGTTTCACCTGAGGTTCTGGGAAGGCTGGCCACGTGGCAATTGGCCCGTCAGCGGTAGAGCGCTGGCTCGATCTGTCCACAGAGGAACTGCGCACGCAGGTCTCACGACTCGTGTCCTCCCGGTTGCCGGGTGATCACGCGGTGTGGCAGGCGATCCGGCGTCAGCCGGCCCTCGTCCCGCGGATTCGGGGAGTCCTCTCCGGACTCGCGGCCACGGCGGCGGGAAGCAAGGACGAGGCCATGCAGAAGGTGTGGATCTCGAAGGCCCGCGCGGCGCTCGACCAGGTCGTGCCGGCGCCGGTGAAGACCGCGCGAAAGCCGGTGGTTAAAGAGGTTCCCGTCGAGGAACCCGAACCTGTGATCGAGCTCAAGCAGCCAGAACCACAGGAGAGGCCGCAGGCGAAACCTGCGCCCGCGATGCTGTTCCAGGAGCCCAGTTAGCCATGGTCGTCTTCGGGTCGATCGTCTCGCTGTCCGGTCTGCTGATCCTGCTGTTCCGCACCGCACCGCTCGGCGGGATGAGCCCGGCCGTCGTCGGCTGGGTGCTCCTCCCGCTCGGCCTGGTGTTCGCGGTCCTGGGAGTGCTCCGCAACCGCCGCAAACGCGCGCAGCAGGGTCCCGGCCCCGTCGGGAACCCGATCACGCGGCTGAAGGCGTTGCCGCGGCTGTGGAAGACCTGGCGCAGCGGGCAGTACCCGGAGTTGCCGCGCAGCCAGGTGCTGATGTGGGCGGTGGCCCTGGTCTACCTCGTGTCGCCGATCGACGTCCTGCCGGAGTTCCTTCCGGTGATCGGTGTGACCGACGACGCGGGTGTCCTGGTGTGGTTGCTCAGCAGTCTTTCGGTGGCGTCAGGCTCGTACCTGCGCTGGGAGAAGAGCCATGGCGACACGGCTCGTGGGATCGAGGCCCCGTGAGGCCTCCTCGCTCATGATCGAGGCGAGGCCCGGCGAGACGTCCGCGACGACCTGGAAGCCCAGGCGTTCGTAGTACGGCGCGTTCCACGGGATGTCGCGGAACGTCGTGAGCGTCACGGCGCGATCGGCGTGCGTGACGTGCTCGATCAGCGCGGCGCCGATCCCCTGGCGGGCGTGCGAGGGGTGCACGCTGACCTGGTGGACGTGCGTCGCGCCGTCGACGTCGCCGACCGCGATGAACGCCACGGGCACTCCTTCGGCCCCGATGGCGACCCACACCTCGTGCTTCGCGAGGTCCTCCAACGACATGGGGTCGTCGTCGGCGATTTCGGGCATTCCAGCGTCCCGGAAGGCTTCTCCGGACGCGTTCTCGATCTGCTGGAGGTACGGCAGTTCGGCTGGTTGGGCGAGACGGATCAACACGCCCACCATCCTGGTAGGTCGGACGCGAGCCCCGCAGCCCAATAACGTTAAAGTCCGACCCGATGCGAACCAAGACAGTGCGCGTCCTCCTGGTCGAGGACGACGACGGCGACGCCCTCCTGGTCGAGGCGCTGCTCGAAGAAGCGAACGCGCCGTTCGTCCTGTCGCGCGCGGAAACGCTCGCGGAGGCGGAGCGCCTGCTCCCCGACGCCGAGTGCGTGCTGCTCGACCTGGGACTGCCCGACTCGCACGGGCTCGCCGGCCTGCACCGGTTGCTGGCCAAGCCGAACGCGCCGGCGATCCTGGTGCTGACCGGTCACGACGACGACAGCGAGGGCATCGCCGCGGTCGCCGCGGGCGCCGAGGACTTCCTCATCAAGGGCAAGGTCGACGGCGAACTGCTGCTGCGCGGCGTCCGGTACGCGGTCGAACGCCGCCGCGCCGAGGACGCCCAGCGCCAGCTGCGCGAGGCCGAGCTCCTCGGCGCCGAGCGCGCCCGGCTGGAACGCGGCCTGCTCCCTCCCCCGTTGCTGCGGAACTCCGACGTGGACCACGAAGTCCGCTACCAGCCCGGCGGCCAGCGGATGCTGCTCGGCGGCGACTTCTACGACGCGGTCGGCCTGCCGGACGGCACCGTGCACGCGATCATCGGCGACGTCTGCGGCCACGGCCCGGACGAGGCCGCGCTGGGCGTCTGCCTGCGGATCGCGTGGCGTGCGCTGGTCCTCGCGGGCGAGCCGGCCGAGAAGGTGCTCAAGACGCTCGACCAGGTGCTGGTCGCGGAACGGCACGGCGAGGGCATCTTCACCACGGCGTGCATGATCACGGTGGCGCCGGACCGGCGGTCGGCGCGGTACTTCCTCGCCGGGCACCCCGAGCCGTTGATGATGGTCGGCGACCAGATCGTCGACCTGCCGAAGTCGAAGATCGGCGTGCCGCTCGGCGTGCTGCCCGACTACGCGTGGACCGGTGTGGACGTGCCGCTGCCGTCCGGCTGGTCGCTCGCCTGTTACACGGATGGACTGATCGAGGGCCGGGTACCCGACGACGTCGATCGGCTCGGCGTCGAGCGGCTCTGCGAGATCCTGGCCGTGCACCTGCGCAACGGGCCCAGCTGGATGGACTCGGTCATCGCGGAGGTGACGGAGCTGAACGGCGGGGCACTCGACGACGATGTGGCCATCCTGCTGCTGAAGGACGGAAAGTGAACCTGCCGCAAAGGCTGCCCGCGAGCCGTTTGCTCGTCATCACCGTGGCGGTGCTGCTGGCCATGACGGCCGTGGTGATCTCGTCCACCGTCCTCGCCCTGGACTCGCTGAGCGACACGCGGGTGCGGTCGGTCGACCAGATCGACCCCGCCGCACGCCGCGCGCAGACCCTGAGCCGCTCCCTGATCGACCAGGAGACCGGCGTGCGCGGGTTCATCCTCACCGGCCAGGAGGACTTCCTCCAGCCGTACCTGGACGGTCAGGCGGCGGAGTCCGAGGCCGCGAAGAACGTGCGCGACCTCCTCGGTGACGTCAACGGCCGGGTGAGCCGCATCGAGCAGCTCGCGGCGCAGTGGCGGGCCGAGTACGCCGAGCCCACGGTCACCGCGATCCAGCTGTCCGGCCAGTCCGTCGGCGTCGTGGGCGACATCGAGCGCGGCAAGGTCCTGTTCGACCAGCTCCGCACCGAGACGGCGGCGTTGCAGTCCGACATCGGCGCGCTCTCCCGGCAGGCGCGCGAGGACCTCAACCAGGCGGCGAACGTCGTGCTGTGGCTGGTCATCGGCATGGGCGTGCTGCTCGTCGCGGTGATCGGCGGCCTGACGCTGGTGCTGTACCGCCTGCTGATCGAACCGCTCGCGAACCTCGCCGCGCAGACCAGGCAGGTCGCGTCCGGCGACTTCCGGCACGAGATCGACGCTCACGGTCCACGCGAGACGGTGATGCTCGGCGAGGACGTCAACGCCATGCGGCACCGGATCGTGCAGGAGCTCGCGACGCTCGACGCGGCGAAGACCGAGCTGCAGCGGTCGAACTCCGAGCTGGAGCAGTTCGCCTACGTCGCCTCGCACGACCTGCAGGAACCGTTGCGCAAGGTGGCGTCGTTCTGCCAGCTGCTGCAACGGCGCTACGGCGGCCAGCTCGACGAGCGCGCCGACCAGTACATCGACTTCGCCGTGGACGGCGCGAAGCGGATGCAGGTGCTGATCAACGACCTGCTGGCGTTCTCCCGGGTCGGCCGGATGACCCGCGAGCAGACGGTGGTCGACCTCAACGTCCTCGTGCGCCAGGTCGTCGACAGCTACTCCGACCGCGTCGAGGAGACCGGCGCACGGCTGGAGATCGCCGACCTGCCGTCGGTGCGCGGCGAGGCGTCCCTGCTCAGCGCCGTGTTCCAGAACCTGATCAGCAACGCGCTGAAGTTCACCGGCCCGGAACCGCCGGTGATCTCCGTCGAGGTCGGGCGCGAAGGCGAGATGTGGAAGTTCACGGTGCGGGACAACGGCATCGGGATCGAGGCGGAGTACGCTGACCGGATCTTCGTCATCTTCCAGCGCCTGCACCCCAAGGACGCGTATCCGGGTACGGGCATCGGGCTGGCGATGTGCCGGAAGATCGTCGAGTTCCACGGCGGCACGATCCGGCTGAAGACCGATGTGGACTCCGGTACGACCTTCGAGTTCACCCTGCCCGTAGTCCACGAGCTCGCTGAACCTGAGGAAGTACATGCCTGAAGCCCCGCTGACCGTGATCGACGTCCTGCTCGTCGAGGACGACCCCGGCGACGCCCTGATGACGCAGGAGGCGTTCGAGCACCACAAGATCCGCAACACGCTGCACGTGGTGAAGGACGGCGTGGAGGCGATCGAGTTCCTGCGCCGCGAGGGCCAGTACGAGAACGCGCCGCGGCCCGGCCTGATCCTGCTCGACCTCAACCTGCCCCGCAAGGACGGCCGCGAGGTGCTGAGCGAGGTGAAGAACGACCCCGAGCTCCGGTCGATCCCCGTCGTGGTGCTGACGACCTCGGAGGCCGAGGAGGACATCCTGCGCAGCTACAGCCTGCACGCGAACGCCTACGTCACCAAGCCGGTGGACTTCGACAGGTTCATCGAGGTCGTTCGCCAGATCGACGACTTCTTCGTCACCGTAGTGAAGCTGCCCCGCTGATCACGGCGGCGCTGAAGTCCAGGCAGGAGCGGCAGATCTGCGCGTCCGCTCCTGTGTGCACGGGCTTGGTCTCGCTGCAGAACGAACAGGTGCCTTCGACCTCGACCTGGGCCTCGGCGACGCAGAGGTCGCAGATCAACGCCGCCGGCCCGGCCATCATCTTGTCGACCTCGTCGGCGCCCCGCTTGCAGAACCAGCAGCGTTCGGTGCGCTTGGACTGCTCCACGATCTGATGCACGCGCTGGTGGCTCATCTGCAGCGCTTCCGCGATCTCGCGCATCGACCCGCCGGCGCGGTGCAGCTTCAGCACGCTGTGGTGGTAGACGGCCTTGGCGATGTCGGCCTGGTCCTGGGCGGCGGCGGAGGCGGTGCCCGCCGTCCGCGCCGCCGCGAGCAGTTCCTCGTCCAGAGTCATGCCGTCTACGGTAGCTAGACGAGTCTATGGCGTCTAGACACCGTCTAGGGGACGTAGACGTCAGTCGACGCTGCGGACGATCACGGGCTCTTCGTCGGCCTGCCTGACCCACTCCTGGGGTTTGCGCGGGTCGGGGACGACCGGCGCCCAGATCCCAGTACCACCAGGGCGACGCTTACGACGTAACTCGAATTCCTCTCGCGTGGTCATGCACTCTGGGTACCCGCCTGAGTGGAACGTATGCCCGACAGCATGGTCGTGATGGCCGCCATGACCCGTCGCGTGGCCTCTGCCAGCACTTCCGCGGTGAGTTCGCGGTCGTACAGGTCGGACAGATCCACCGGCGCGCCCGCGACGACCTCGATCCGCTTGCGGGGCAACAACCTCGGCAGGATCGTGCCCTTCGGCAGCAGCTCGTGCGTGCCCCACTCGGCGACCGGCACGACGGGCACTTTGGACTCCAGCGCCATCCGCGCGACCCCGGACTTGCCCTTCATCGGCCAGTTGTCGGGGTCGTCGGTGAACGTGCCCTCCGGGAACACCATCACGCACTCGCCGTCGCGCAACGCCTCGACAGCGGGCCTCAACGCCTCTGAGGCCTTCACCGTGCCGCGTTCGACCGGGATGTGACCTCCCGACCGCATCACCCAGCCGACGACCGGCATGCGCCACAGGGAGGCCTTCGCGAGCACCCGCGGCACCCGGTTCGACATCAGCGAGAACACCACGGCCGCCACGGTGTCCGCGTTGGACAGGTGGTTGAACGCGAGGATCACTCCCCCGTTGCCCGGCACGTGCTGCCTGCCGCGCACTCGCAGGCGCACGAACAGCACGACGAAGGGCCACAGGACGTCGATCGCCAGCGAGAACCAGAATCCCCTGCCCCGGCGGGGCATCTTCCAGGTCCAGGCGGCCAGCTCCAGCGGTGTCACGCCTGGTATTCGAGCACGCCGGCGTTCTCAGTTCGGGTCAATTCGCCACGTTCGACGAGAACGTCGAGGTGAGCGGCCGTCTCACCGATGGCCAGCACCTGGTTGAACATGTCCAGGTCGTCGAACCGGCGCTGCCGCCGCGTCCACCCGATCTTGCGCGCCGTCTCGAACGCACTGCCCGCCACGGCCTTGCCGATCTCCTCCAGCCGCTGCTCGTGGAACCGCAGCAGCTCGTCGACCCGCGCGTGCGAGCTGTCCGTCACCTCGCCGTGCGCGGGCAGCAGCTTCAGGTCCGGCAGCTCGCGGGTGAGCCGCAGCGATGTCATGTAGTCGCCGAGCGGCAGTTCCGGTCGCAGCGGTTCGAAGCCGATCGACGGCGTGATGTGCGGCAGCACGTGGTCGCCGGAGAACAACACCTTCGCCGTGTGGTCCACGAACACGACGTGCCCGCGCGTGTGGCCGGGCGTCGGGATGACTTCGAGCTTGCGGTGCTCCAGGTCGACGGTGGAGCGGACGAGCCACTCGTCGGGTTCCTCGTAGTCGCGCAGCGCGTCGCCGCGGTCGACGTGGTGCATGATCTTGACCCACGTCTCGGCCAGCTCCGCGGCACCCCACTTGCGCAGGTCGGAGACGTTCTGGTCCTCCTGGCCGTGCAGCATGTGCAGCAGCGACGGCTGTTCGCCGAGACCGAGCCCGATCTTGCTGCCGAAGGTGCGGCGCAACGACACGGCCATCGTGAAGTGGTCGCGGTGGACGTGCGTGATGAGGAAGCGCCGGATGTCCTCGAAGCCCTTGTCCAACGTCCCGAGCGCCGCTTCGAGCTGGTCGCGCGCCTCGTCCAGCGCCCAGCCGGAGTCGATGAGGACGAGCCCGTCGCCGTCCTCGATCGCGTACACGTTCACGGCCCGCAGGCCGTCGTTCGGCAGCGGCAGCGGAATCCGGTGCACCCCTGGTGCGACCTCGAACGCGCCCGGCTCACTCCACACGCTTCGCCCACCTCATTGTTAGCGACAGCAACTATTACCTACCGGATAGTAACCCGGTATTCAGGGTGCTTGTCGATGTACTTCGCCACGAACGGGCACAACGGAGAAATCTTGACATCACGGGCCAGGACGTCGTCCAGCGCGTACTTCGCGAGCTGCGCGCCCAGGCCCTGCCCGGCGTAGGCCTCGTCGACCTCGGTGTGCACGAGGGCGAGCACCTCCCCGACCTTGCGGTACTCGAGGAACCCGGCGAGCTCGCCGTCGACGTGCACTTCGTAGCGGCTCAAGGCCTCGTTGTTGGTGACCACGTCAACCATCTTGCCTCGGAAGATGGAAAATGGCAGGCATGGACGTCTACCTCCTGATCCTGGGTGACCACCTGCCCAACCCGTGCACCGGGCAGGAGGTGCCGCAGGCGGACCGGCTCCGCGCGATGATCGAGCAGGCGGTGGTGGCCGAGGAGTCCGGCTTCGCGGGCGTCGCGATCGGCGAGCACCACTTCACCCGCTACATCGTCTCCGCCCCCGAGCTCCTCCTGGCAGCCGTGGCGGCCAGGACGTCCACCCTCCGGCTCTCGACCGGCGTCACGCTGCTCGCCCACCGCGACCCGGTCCTGGTCGCCGAGGCGCTGGCCACCCTCGACGTCCTCTCCGACGGCCGCGCGGAGCTGATCGTGGCGCGCGGCGTGGACCAGCAGACCGACGCGGCGTTCGGCGTCCAGCCGGGCGAGCTCCGCGCGCGGTTCGAGGAACACCTCCGGCTGCTGCTCAAGCTCCTGGAAGAGCCCGAGGTCAGCTGGGACGGCAAGTTCCGCGGCCAGCTCAGCGAGGTGACGACCACCCCGCGCCCGGTGCAGACGCCGCGCCCCACGGTGTGGATCGGCAGCGGCTCGGCGGTCTCGGCGGACCTGGGCGCCGAGCTGGCCATGCCGTTGATGCTCCCTTCGACGCTCCGCGACCCGTCGATCTACCAGGAAGTGGTGCAGCGGTACCGCGAGCGCTTCCCCGGCGGACGCGTCGGTGTGCCGAGCCACGTGTTCGTGGCGCGGGACGACGCGAGGGAACGGTGGCGCCCGCACCTGGCCGAGTACGCGCGGTTCGCTGATCCGTGGCGCGGCGACGGCGACATCGACGTGGACGCGATCATGGACGGCGCGGCGGTGTGCGGGACGCCGGACGAGGTGGCGGCGAGGCTCAACGTGCTGGCGGAGCGGCTTTCCATCGATACGCACCTGGTGATGGTGGACATCGGGGGCATGCCGCACGAATCGGTCATCGAGACGATTCGGCTGTTCGGGTCGGAAGTGCTGCCGAAACTTGTTTAACGCGAGCGGTGCCAAGGGTTAACACAAGCCCGGCAGGATCGACGTCGTGGGCATCAACGTCATCGGCATCACGCATCCTGGGCAGGTCGGGGCTCTCCCCGGCGGCACGAACGTGCTGGTGCTGGCCGATGACGGCACGTACGCCGACGAGTTCCTCGACACCGACTTCCACGCGCATCAGCTCGTGGTGCGCGCACACGGACGCGGGTCGGCGTTCTTCGCGGTGGCGGACAAAGCCCGTGAGTTGGGCGCGGATCGGGTCCTCTTCGGTGGTGTGCACGCAACCGCCGCCTCTCTCGCCGCCGGAGAGGACCCCGTGCTCGTGCTCGGCGTCAGGCCGCCCGGCGGTCCGATCGCGTGCAACGCGGCGTTCCTGGAGGAGCTCGCGCAGTGGCCGAGGCCGGCGCGCGCGTACCAGGGTGACGTGGACCACTGGCTCGCCGAGAACGCGTTGAGGGAAGGCCTCCGCGTGGAATTGGTTTCCTGGCTGATGGAGTCGACCGTCCCCATGCGACGGAAGTTGACGGCGTAGTCATCCGAAGGCGGAAGACACTGTCCTGCCGATGAAATACCGTTCTCCTCGCGGCCATCGCTGACGCGCACGCATCGAAGCTGAGTGGTTTCTCAGCGTGCCCACTCGGGGGTGTGGGTACACGGGTTCAGGGTTCATCTCAGGGGAGAACCTGAGCCTTCGATGCGGTGGTGTCGCTCAAGATGGTGCGCACCAGAGACCCACAGAGGGGAACAGACAGGTGAGCGCGTCCGAAGGTGTCGCGGCCAGAGCCGTCGACGTGTGGAAGTCCTACGGGTCCGGCGACGCCGCCGTGACCGCGCTCGCGGGGGTGAGCGTCGACCTGGAGAAGTCCAGGTTCACCGCGATCATGGGTCCGTCCGGGTCCGGCAAGTCGACGTTGATGCACTGCCTCGCGGGCCTTGACGACGTCACGAGCGGTGAGGTGTGGGTCGGTGACACGAAGGTCACCGGGTTGAAGGACCGCGGGCTCACGGAACTGCGGCGCGACAAGGTCGGTTTCATCTTCCAGCAGTTCAACCTGCTGCCGACGCTGACCGCGGAGGAGAACATCACGCTGCCGCTCGCGATCGGCGGCAAGAAGATCGACAAGGCGTGGTTCGACGTCGTCGTCGACACGGTCGGTCTGCGCGACCGGCTCACGCACCGGCCCACGCAGCTCTCCGGTGGCCAGCAGCAGCGCGTGGCGTGTGCCCGTGCGCTCGTGTCACGCCCTGACGTCGTGTTCGCGGACGAGCCGACGGGCAACCTGGACTCGCAGTCCGGCGCGGAGGTGCTCGGGTTCCTGCAGCGCTCCGCCCGTGAGTTCGGTCAGACGATCGTGATGGTCACGCACGACGCGAACGCCGCTTCGTACGCCGACCGCGTCATCTTCCTCAAGGACGGCCAGATCGTCCGCGAACTGCTGTCGCCGTCGGCCGACGAGGTTCTCGACACGATGAAGCACCTCGACTCTGTTGTCGCGGTGCCCCATGTTTAAGGCCACCATCAAGAGCTTGCTCTCGCGCAAGCTCAGACTCGTGCTGTCCGCGCTCGCCGTGGTGCTGGGCGTGATGTTCGTGTCCGGTTCGTTCGTGCTGACCGACACGCTTCAGCGTTCGTTCACCGACCTGTTCTCGTCGGCCTTCGCCAATGTGGACGTTTCGGTGTCGCCGAAGGCGGAGAAGGGCAAGCAGCCGGAACCGCTGACGCCGCAGGCGATCTCGGACGTCCAGGCCGTCCCGGGAGTGGCGAAGGCCGTCGGTGACGTGCAGGGCTCCGCCCGGCCGATCGGCAAGAACAACAAGGTGATGACCACCTCCGGCGCGCCGCGGTTCGGGTTCAACTGGACCGGCACGGGGCTGGAGAAGATCCGCGACGGCGGCAAGGCACCTCAAGCCGACAACGAGGTCGCGGTCGGCGCGTACCTCGCGTCGAGCGGCGGGTTCAAGGTCGGCGACGACATCGCGTTGCTGACGCTGGAACCCAAGAAGACCTTCAAGATCACCGGCGTGTTCGAGTACGCGGGTGGCCGCGAGTCGATGGGCGGCGAGCTGGCGGTCGCGTTCACCCAGCCGGTGGCGCAGAAGTTGTTGCTGGGCCAGGAGAACGTGTTCTCCGGCATCACCGTCACGGCGGCGAACGGCACGTCCGACGACGCACTGCGCGACGCGGTGGCGGCGAAGCTCGGCGCGAACTACGACGTGAAGACCGGCGCCACGCTCGCGAAGGAGCAGGCCGACCAGATCAACGAGGGCCTGAAGTTCTTCAACTACGTGCTGCTCGGGTTCGCCGGCATCGCGTTGTTCGTCGGCATCTTCATCATCCTCAACACGTTCTCCATCATCGTCGCCCAGCGCACGCGGGAGCTGGCGCTGCTGCGGTCGATGGGCGCCTCGCGCGGCCAGGTCATCGGCTCGGTGGTGCTGGAGGCGTTCGTGATCGGCCTGATCGCGTCGATCGTCGGTCTCGGGGCAGGGGTCGGCGTCGGGGCGCTGCTAGCGAAGATCTTCAGCTCGGTCGGCGGTTCCAGCCTCCAGCTCGCGGGCATCGGCGTGCCGATGTCGGCGGTGATCTCCTCGTTCGCGGTGGGCATCGTGGTCACGATGATCGCGGCGGTCACGCCGGCGCTGCGGGCGTCGCGAATCGCGCCGGTCGCGGCGATGCGCGAGGCGGCCACGCCGGACCGGCCGCTGACGAAGATCACGATCACCGGCGCGCTCGTCGCGGCGGCGGGCGGCACGGCGCTGGGCTTCGGCTTCAGGCAGGCCTCGCTGCCGTTGATCTTCGGCGGCATCCTGGTGGCGTTCGTCGGTGTCGCGTTGCTGACCCCGATGCTGTCCAAGCCGATGGTGTCGCTGATCGGCCGGCTGCTGTCGTGGTCGATGCCAGGGCTGCTGGGGCGCCGCAACTCCGCGCGCAACCCGCGCCGCACAGCCATCACCGCGGCCGCGCTGATGGTCGGCATCTCGCTGATCACCGGCGTGAGCGTGGTGCTGACGTCGGCGACGAAGTCGATCGAGAAGCTGGCGTCCGGGCAGCTGCAGACCGACCTGATCATCTCCGGCGAGGGCCAGATGGAGGGCCAGCCGGCGACGTTCGGGCCGGACGTGCTGACGAAGATCGAGAAGACCGACGGCGTGGAGCAGGCGGTCGGCTGGTCGTCGGACGGCGTGCTGCAGGGCGAGGACCAGATGTTCGGGATCGCGGTCACGAACATGCCGGCGCTGAAGACCATGTTCGCGCTGAAGCCGAAGTCCGGTGACCTGGTCGCGCTGAAGGACGACCAGATCGGCCTGCCGGAGGACCTGGCGACCGACAAGGGCTGGAACGTCGGCTCGCAGGTGTCGTTGCAGCTGGCCAAGGCGAGCGCGCCGAAGACGTTCACGGTGGCGTTCGTCTGGCAGAAGTCGCAGGTGCTGCAGGGCGCGATCGTGCTGCCGCCGTCCGCGTCGAAGGAGTTCCGCTCCGACGGCATCGGGCAGGCGTTCGTCCAGGTGAAGCCGGGCACGACCGTGGCGGACGTGCAGAAGCGCGTCGAGCCGTTGCTCGCGGACAACCCGGAGATCACCGTCCAGGACCGCAGCGGGTTCGTGAAGCAGACGACCTCGCAGTTCGACACGGTCCTGCTGATGATCCAGATCCTGCTGGCGCTGGCGATCCTGATCGCGGTCCTCGGCGTCATCAACACCCTGGCGCTGTCGGTGATCGAACGGACCCGCGAGCTGGGTCTGCTGCGCGCCATCGGCATGCGGCGGGCGCAGGTGATGCGGATGATCACCGTCGAGTCGGTGGTGATCTCGGTGTTCGGCGCGGTGCTCGGCCTCGCGGTCGGGCTCGCCCTGGGCGTTGCGACCGTGCAGGCGTTGAAGGACCAGGGCATCTCGGAGATCGGGTTCCCCTGGATGACCATGGTCCAGTACCTGGTGGTGGCGGCGTTCGTGGGCGTGATCGCCGCGATCCTGCCCGCGATCAGGGCGGCACGCCTGAACGTGCTGGACGCGATCGCCTACGAGTGAGTGCGGACGAGTCGTGTCCAGGTCCCGGCCGGCCACGACTCGTACGTGTTCGCTTGAGATCAGGCCATCAGCGGCCGGCTTCCGGAAGAAGCCGCTGATGGCCTGATGCGTTTGCGCACGGGCCGCCTGCGCGCGTTCGGCGATCTCGGGTTCGCACAACGGCGTGATGCGCACGCAGGTCGGTTGGTTGCTGTCCGGCGTCACCGACCCGGACGGCCACGACATCCGTTTCTGCACCGTGCCACTGGAGATCCCCGAGGACGCGGGCCTGATGGTCCGGAGCTCGTGAGGGCGCTGTGCCGGGCCGTCGCCTTGGCCGGCACAGCACCCCCTGTCGCTCACGCGTGCGGGCAGGTGTCCCGGTAGGCGCTGATGAGCGTGTTCGGCGCGGGGGCCGGGCACAGGAACTGGTCGTAGCGCACGTCGTCGTCCACGAACCGCTTCAACCACGACAGCGTGTACTTGCGCACCGTCACGTTGTCGCTGCGAGGCGCCGAGTGGTCACCGCCGCGCAGTTCCAGGAACGCCTTGTCCGGCGCGGCCGTGATCGAGTTGTAGAACGGCGTCGAGTGCTGCGAGTTCGGCGCGGTCGGGTCGTTCTGGCCGCCGAGCACCAGGGTCGGCACCTGGACCGCCGACCAGTTCTTGGTGGTGTGCCAGCCGGCCATCGGGATCGAGGCCTGCAAGGCGGGACGGGTCGCGGAGGCGCGCAACGCTCCCCCGCCGCCCATCGAGTGCCCCATCACGGCGAGGCGTGAGGCGTCGACGCGCGGGTTCGTCCGGACCGCGTAGTCCAGCGCGGCCAGCAGCTGACGGCCGCGGCTGTCCGGGTCGTCGAACCCGGACAACGTGTTGATGGTGACCACGACGAACCCGTACGACGCGAGCCTCGGCCCGAAGTGCGCCACGGACGACTGGGTCGCGGTGAAGCCGGGCGAGACGGCGACCGCGCCGAAGGTGAGGTCGCTGGTCGGGGTGTAGATCGTGCCACCGCCGAAGTTCGACTGGCGGGCGATGGCCTGGGAGGTCACGGCGAACGTGCCTCGGGAAGCCTCGACGGAGGCGGCCGTGGGTGCGGGGCCGCGCTCGTAGGGGTTGGCCGCCGCGGTGGCGACGGCGGGGGCGGTGGCTGGGATCAGCGCCAGGACCAGCGCCGCAAGCACAGGTTTGATGCGCACGACGAAGACACCTCGATTGGTTGCAGGGGAACCAAAAGCGACGGCGAGACTCACGCTACCGCTCGGTAGGGGCGGGACGATTCGGCCACTCGGATGGTTACCGGGATGTTTCGGTGGTGTTCGGGTGCCGTACGCCGGTCACCCAGCGCAGCGGACCGGGACGTTGTCGTCCTGTTCAGTCACCGAAGAGGCGGTATGCGGCGAATCAGACGGCCCACAATGGTGATCGAGTGCCCACACGGAGACAGTTCCTCGTTCTGAGCTCCACAGCAGCACTCACCGGTCTGCTGTCGGAGACTCCCGCGTCCGCCGCCGCCGATACCGCGCAGCCGTACGCGTCCTATTGGCATCCCGCCACGATCCTGAACTGGGATCCGTCGACGGACCGGGACGCGCGGTACAACCGCAGCACCGTGCCGCTGGCCAGACGTGTCGTGCCGGCCAGACCGGCCAATGCCCACGCACGGCCGAACGAGGCACGCGTGCAGGCGTTGGTGGCGTACGCGCCGACGAGCAACAACCCCGCTCAGGGCGCGCTCGACATGAACTACTACGCCACGAACTACTGGCAGTACATCGACGAGCTGGTGTTCTGGGGTGGCAGCGCCTCCGAGGGGCTGATCCTCGCTCCCAACGCGACCGTCACCGACGCCGCGCACCGCAACGGCGTCAAGGTCATCGGCAACGTGTTCCTGCCGCCGACGGCGTACGGCGGCCAGATCCAGTGGGTGCGCGACTTCGTCAAGCGCGAGGGCGACCGGTTCCCGGTGGCGGACAAGATGATCCAGGTCGCGCGCCACTACGGGTTCGACGGCTGGTTCCTCAACCAGGAGACGGCCGGCGGCAACGCGCAGCTCGCGACCGACATGCGCGACTTCGTCGTGTACATGAAGAAGTCCGGGCTGCGGGTCATCTGGTACGACGCGATGACCGACACCGGCAGCGTCAGCTGGCAGAACGCCCTGACCGCGCGCAACCGGATGTTCTTCGAGCCGTCCGACGAGATGTTCCTGAACTTCTGGTGGAGCCAGCAGGGGCTCGCGAACTCCGCCTCCCTCGCGCAGCAGATGGGCCGCAGCCCGTACGACCTGGCGTCCGGCGTGGACGTCGAGGCCAACGGCTACAACACCGGCGTCAGCTGGGCCAGCGTGTTCCCCGAGAACCGGCCGCACGTCACGTCGCTCGGCTTCTACCGTCCGGAGTGGACGTTCAAGTCGGCGACGAGCCCCGCCGACTTCTACGCGCGCGACAACCGGTTCTGGATCGGCCAGAACGGCGACCCGGCCAACACGACGACGACGGCGAACTGGAAGGGCGTCGCCCATTACGTCACCGAGCTGACGCCGATCACGACCCTGCCGTTTGTCACGAACTTCAACACCGGCCACGGCCGGAAGTTCGCCGTCAACGGCACGGTCCGGTCGGCGCAGCAGTGGAACAACCTGAGCCTTCAGGACGTCCTGCCCACATGGCGGTGGAGCGTCAGCGGCACGGGCACGAAGGTCACGCCCTCGCTCGACTGGGACGACCCGTACGACGGCGGCACGGCGCTGAAGATCACCGGGACACCCCAGCAGAACAACGACGTCCGGCTGTTCGCGACGTCGTTGGCGATCTCCGGCAACACCCAGCTGGAGGTCGTGCACCGCACCGGCACCGGGCCGTCCCGGCTCCAGGCGGTGCTGCGGTTCGGGACGACGGAGAAGGTGCTCGACCTCGGCGGCGTCAGCGGTGCGTGGCGGCGCAGCGTCTTCCCGCTCGGCGAGCACTCCGGCACCACGCTGACGGAGATCTCGCTCCGGGTCCTGGCCGGCCCGGCCGTCACCGCGCTGATCGGCCGGATCGGCGTCACGAACCCGGTGATGACCGGGCCGAGCGCGCCGACGAACCTGGCCGTCGAGCAGGTGAGCCGCACCAACGCCACCACGGCGCAGGCACGGCTCACCTGGACGAGATCACCGAACGTCCGCCAGTACCGGGTCTACAAGTGGACCGGCACCGAACGGATCTTCCTCGGCGGCACGGCGAACGACGCGTACTTCGTGCCCGCGATCCCGCTCACCACCGGCGAGACCGCGCAGATCGAGATCGAAGCGGTCAGCGAGGCGTTCGACGTCTCGCCACCGGCCCGTGTCTCGATCACTGGTACACCCTGACGTAGTCCAGCACCATGTCCTGCGGCAGCTGCGTCCCGGCCCCCGGCGGGCCGGGCCAGTCGCCGCCCACCGCGTTGTTGATGATCAGGAAGAACGGGTGGTCGTACACCCAAGGCCCGCGCGTGGTCTCCAGGACGTTGCGGTCGACGGTGAAGAACCGGTTGCCGTCCACGCTGAACGTCATGTGGCTGGAGTCCCACTCCACCGCGAACGTGCGGAACGCCGAGGACGCGGGCTGGCCGAGGGCGAGCGGTGACCCGTACCCACCCGCACCGAAGTAGGCGGGCGCGTGCAGCGTCGAGTAGACGGTGTTCGGTTCCTTGCCGACGTGTTCCATGATGTCGATCTCGCCGGTGTACGGCCACGGCCTGCCCTGGTCGAAGAAGTCCGCGCCCAGCATCCAGAACGCCGGCCACAGCCCCTGCGTCGACGACACCTTGATCCGCGCCTCGACCCGGCCGTAGGTGAACTTGAACTTGCCGTAGGTGTTGAGCCTCGCCGACGTGTACTGGCAGGTTCCGCTGCCGCTCACCGGGTCCACCGGGCACGCGCTGCCGGGCGTCACCTCACGCCGTGCCTGCAACACCAGGTTGCCGTTGCCGTCGTGGCGGGCGTTGTTGTTGTTCGTGTAGTACTGCAGCTCGTTGTTCACGCCCGGACCGGTCTCCGGCGTCCACTTCGAGGCGTCCGGCCCGGTGCCCGCGGGCGCGTTGAACTCGTCCGCCCACACCAGCCTGCCGGGGAACGACGGGTTCGGCGGCAGCGGCGGGGGCGTGATCGGCGCACCACCTGTGCCGTAGACCTGGAACTCCCACAACGAGTAGCCGTAGCCGTTCGACCTCGCCGTGCCGTACATGCGCACATAACGGCCGGTGCCGCTGACCGTCAGCGTCTCCTTGAAGCCGCGGCCGGTCGTGGTCGAGTAGATCTGCCGCCAGTTCGCGTTGTCGTCGGACACCTCGAGCCGGTAGGCGGTGGCGAACGCCGCGTCCCACTGGAGCACGACCTTCGAGATCTGGGCGGTGGCACCGAGGTCGACGGAGATCCAGCCGGGGTCGACCCAGCCGTTCACCGGGCTCGTCGCCCAGCGCGAGGCGGGATCGCGGTCGAACGCCCTGACCGGGAAGCACTGCCAGCAGGTACCGTCGTCCTGCGAGCTCGACGCGGCACCGGTTTTCCCGTACGACAGCAGGGTTTCCCCGCCACCGCCGTCGCGGGTGCCGAACACCTGGAACTCCCACAGCGAGTACCCCCACTGGGTCGCCCGCTGGGTCAGGTCGAGCCGCACGTACCGGCCGGTGCCGGTGACGGGCAGGGTCTCGGTGCCACCCGGACCGGTCGTCGTCCGGCGCAGCTCCTGCCAACTGTTCCCGTCAGCGGAGATGCTGAGCGTGTACGCCCGCGCGCTGGCCGTCTCCCAGGCCAGCACCACCTGGTCGACGCGCGCGGACGAGCCGAGGTCGATCTGGATCCACTGCGGGTCGCTGAACGTGCTGGACCAGCGGGTGCCGAGATCGCCGTCGACCGCGGCCGCCGCCCCGAACGCGACGTTCTCGCTGCTGGAGGCGGTGACCGGACGGTTCTGCGAGATCAGCGGCCCCGCGGCCGACGCGGTCACGGGGACGATCAGAGCGGCCACGGCGAGCGCCGCGACCACCAGAGGAAATCTTCCGCGTTGAAGCCTTCCTGACATGGATGCTCCTGGTTCGGAGAACGAGAGGTGACGGCGAGAGAGCGCTCTCTTGCGACAGGAGTTCGGCACCGAGAGTCAGGGCAGCGGGCACGCCCTGTCAAGAAAACCGGGACTTCTGAACGTTACTTGCGGATTGACGGCCGATTGCGGACTGCGCCATGCTCGAATGGCGTGAGAGCGCTCTCCCAATCCTGCTGCGGAGAGGAAAGCTTCAATGAGGAAGCGTCTGTTCCACATCGCCGCCGTCATCGGGCTGATAGCCACGGCTTTCAGCATTCCGGTTGCGGCACAAGGAGAACCCGTCCGCGTGGCCGAGTTCCTCGCGGAGTGCCCCGTCAGTCACCGGTTGCCGGACGACCCGATCGTCCTGCCGAACCTCGCCGGTGCCTCGCACATGCACGACTTCTTCGGCAACCACTCGACGAACGCCCGGTCCACCCAGCAGTCGCTGGAGGGGCAGACCGGCAACTGCAACCCGGTCGCGGACATCTCGTCGTACTGGGTGCCGACGCTCTACCGGAACAACACCGCGATCGCCCCCACCGGCGTCACCTTCTACTACCTCGGTGAGGGCGTGAACAACCCGGCGGCGATCCAGCCCACCCCGTACGGGCTCAAGATCGTGGCGGGCAACGCGAAAGCCACGGGCGACGCCGACAGCATCGCTCGCTGGTCCTGCCTGCACGCCGGACACGTCAACCCGTCCAAGAACTTCGTGACCTGCCCGGCGGGCACGATGCTCGAGACCTATCTGGACTTCCCGCAGTGCTGGGACGGCCGCAACCTCGACTCGGCCGACCACAAGTCCCACATGGCCTACCCGGTCGCGGGCGGCTGCGCGGCGAGCCACCCCGTCCCGGTGCCGAAGCTCCGCATGGTGCTGAGGTATCCGGTCAACGGCAGCACCGCCGGACTGCGACTCGCATCCGGTACAGGGCAAACAATGCACGGCGACTTCTTCAACGTGTGGCCGCGGGCCGAGATGGAACGCCGCGTCCGCAACTGCATCAACGTGGTGATCAAGTGCGACCACGCCGGCAACCACGGGTAACTGTTCTCCTGCTGGCAGGCCTTCTCGCGGCCTGCCAGCAGGCTCCACCCCCGGCCCCACCTGCTCCCCCGACCACCTCAAACGCCTACGGCGCAACCGAACGGGCGTTCGTCGAGCTGGCGATCGCGACCGACGAGCAGGCGCTCAAGCTGCTCGGCCTCACCGACCGCGCCGAACTCAAGGAGAACCGGAACATCGAGCTCACCGCCCTGCGCAAGCTCCTCGACGCGCCGTACGTGAACCAGCACGCCGGGCACGACATGCCGGGCATGCCCACGGACGCCGAGATCGCGCTCGCCTCCACCAGCAGGGACGCCCTGGACCAGTTCGTGCGCGTCCACCTCACCGAGTCGCTGGAGGTCGTGCGCTCGGCGGGTTCGGCGATCACGCACCCGCCGACCGCCGAGGTCGTGAAACTGATGGAACGCCACCGCACGGCCGAACTGGCGGCGGGGTGAAGCGCGTGACACTGGAGGAGGTCGCGCGCGTGGCCGGGGTGTCGCGCGCGACGGCGTCGAGAGTGGTCAACGGCGCGTCGAGCGTCGACGAGGCACTGCGGCACGCCGTCGAGAAAGCCATCTCCAGCACGGGTTACCTGCCGAACATCGCCGCCCGCTCGCTCGTCACGCGCCGAGCCGACGCGATCGGCCTGCTGCTGCCCGACGAACGCCGCATGGACGGCGACCCGCACCTCGCGAGCGTCGTCAGCGGCGTGACGAGGGTCGTGCGCCCGCTCGGCATCCACCTGGTGCTGATGATGACCGGTCCGGGCACCCGCGAGCAGGCGTTGAGCGACCTGCGGTGCGGGCGTCTGGACGGCGTGATCCTCGTGCACACCGACCCCGCCGACCCGGTGCCGGGCCAGCTGATCGCGGCCGGGCTGCCCGTGGTGCTGGCGGGCCGCCCGCTCAAGCCGATGCCGATCACCTACGTCGACGTGAACCAGACGGCCGGTGCCGCCCTCGCTGCCCGGCGACTGAAGTCGTTGCGATGCAAGCGGATCGCGACGATCACCGGCCCGCAGGACACCCCGGCGGGCCAGGACCGGCTGGCCGGGTTCCTCGCCGAGGTGCCGGACGCCGTCGTCGTCCACGGCGACTTCACCCGGCAGTCCGGTGTCAAGGCGATGGAACGGTTGTTGCGCTGCTGCCCCGACGTGGACGGTGTGTTCGTGGCGTCGGACCTGATGGCCAACGGCGCGATCCCGGTGCTGCACCGGGCCGGGCGCAAGGTGCCCGACGACGTGGCGGTGGTGGGGTTCGACGACAGCAGTGCCGCGCTGACCACCGAGCCCGAGCTCACGACCGTGCGCCAGCCGATCACCGACATGGCCGCGGAGATGGCCCGGCAGCTGCTGCGCCAGCTCGCCGCGCCGCACTCCCCCGCCACCTCGGTGATGTTCGAACCCTCTTTGGTGGTGCGGGAGAGCGGCTGATCACCGGGTGCGCACCGGCGCGTCCCTGGTGATCGCCCACGTGCCCGCCAGCGCGACCAGGAAGGCCACCAGCGACAGCAGGTGCCAGCCGTTCCCCAGCAGCTCCGGGATCTCGTGGATGAACGGCAGGTCGCCCGACTGCGGCATCCGCGCGCTCGTGACCGCGGCCAGCACCAGGCTGATCGGCACCGCGACGACACCGGCCACGCCGAACCGGTCGAACGCCGCGGCGCAGAACATGCCGGCCGCGCACCACACCAGGAACATCATGAGGAACGCGAGCGGCTCGGCGTGCCCGTCGACGCTCCAGCCCATGAGGTAGTAGATCCCGTCCTCCGAGTAGAACCCCAGCAGCCCCAGCGCCGTCACCGCGAGCGACAGCACGACGGCGAACGCGGAGGCCGCGGTGAGGAACTCGCGGCGGGTGCGGCCGTGCGCGACGGCGATCGGCAGCACGTTGTGCACCAGGTAGATGCCCACCCAGAACAGGAACCAGCGGACGATCTGGGACATCACGATGTTCCAGCCGCTGACGCCGATGTCGTTGAAGAGCGCGAGCGCGAACGTGCCGGCGATGCAGAACGCGAAGGCGCCCAGGGCGACCTCCACGCAGTACAGCCCGATCGACCTGGTCAGGTGGTGGAAGATCTTCACCGCAGGCCTCCGACCGGTTCGGTGAGGTGGACGAACAGGTCCTGCAACGCGATCGGGCCGAGTTCCAGCCCCAACTGGCGGGCGCGGACCAGCCGCTCGTCGTCCAGGCTGCCGTAGACCATCGCGGCCTTGGTCCGTCCCAGGGTCTTCTGGCCCAGCACGGTCAGGCCGGCGGTGAACTCGTCGACCTCGGTCGCGTTGCCGATGACCTCGGTGCCGCGGGAGCGCAGCAGATCGGCCTCCTCCTGCAGCACCAGCCGCCCGGAGTCGATGATCAGCACCTCCTCCAGCAACGACGCCAGCTCCTCGATGAGGTGCGTGGAGATCACGATCGTGCGCGGGTGCGCCATGAAGTCGCTGAGCAGCGCGTCGTAGAACGCGTACCGCGTCGGTGTGTCCATGCCGAGGTGCGACTCGTCCAGCATCGTCAGCGGCGACCGGCTGGCGAGCCCGATCACGACGCCGAGCGCGGACCGCTGCCCCAGCGACAGGGCGCCGACCTTGGTCTTCAGGCCGATCTTGAACAGCTCGGCGAGCCCCAGCGCGTAGTCGTTGTCCCACGTGTCCCGCCAGGCCGCGCCGTACTCCAGCACGTGCGAGACCTTGTCGCCCTTGTCCGCGGCGTCGGCCGTGTGCCGCACCAGGCACACCTTGCGCATCGCGGCGGCGTTCTCGAAGACCGGTACTCCGTCGAGCTGAACGGTTCCTGAAGGCCTGCGGTAGCCGGCGAGCGCCGACATCAGGCTCGTCTTGCCCGAGCCGTTGCGGCCCAGCAGGCCGTAGATCTTGTTGCCGGACAACGAGAAGCTCATGTCGTCAACGGCTGTCGTGTTCCCGTAGCGGACCGTTAAGCCCTGCACGTCGACTCTCATCACATGCTCCCGTTGTTCTCGTGCTGCTCGATCCTGCGGATGACCTCCGCGAGCGGGATGCCGATGGCGCGCGCCTCCGCGACCATCGGGTCCACCACCTCGCCGAAGAAGGTCTCCCTCCCCTGTGCCCGCAACATGTCCCGGGCCTGCGCGCTCACGAACATCCCGATCCCCCTCTTCTTGTAGAGCACCTGCTCGTCCACGAGCTGCTGGAACGCCTTCGCGGCGGTCGCCGGGTTGATCCGGTAGTAGGAGGCGTACTGGTTGGTCGACATGACCTGTTCGTCCGCCTTCAACGCCCCGCTGAGCACGTCCGCCTTGATCCGGTCGGCGATCTGCCGGTAGATCGGGCTCCGGTCGTCGAACATCGCTAGTTCCCTGGTTCGTTACTCATGTAATGAACCATAGCAGTGGCGAGGTAGCATTGGCCACGTGGTCGGGGTCGCGATTCTGTGCGCGGTGCTCGCGGCCGGGTGCAGTGCCCTCGGCGCGATGTGGCAGCACGCCGGCGTGCGTGAGCTGCCAGGACTCAAGCTGACCTCGGCACACCAGCTCGTGCGGTCACGGCGGTGGGTCTCCGGGTTCCTGGTCCTCTTCGCGTGCGCGGTGCTGCAGATCGTGGCGCTGGCACTGGCCCCGGTGTCGGTGGTCGCGCCGCTGAACGCGCTGGCCATCCCGATCATCGCGGTCGCGCGGGCCAGGAAGCTCACCGGCATGCTCGCCGTCGCGGTCGTGGTGGCGACGGCCGGGATCGTGGTGTTCGTGTCGATCACGGCGGGCGAGGCGGTGCCGACGCAGGTGTCGCCGAACGTGGCGTTGCAGGCCGGGCAGCTCGTGGTCGCGGGCGTGCTGGTGTGCGTCGTGGCGGCCACCTTCACCGCGGACACCGTGCGCGCGCTGTCGCTCGCGGTCGGCGCCGGCATCCTGTACGGCCTGGTCGCGGTGCTGGTCAGGGACGTCACCACGGCGTTGCCCGAGATCGAGTGGGTCTCCCTCGGCGCGCTCGCCGTCGCGTTCCTGACCGGGGCGTGGTTCATCCAGCTCGGCTACGCCGCCGGGCCGCCCGACCTCGTCGTGGCCGGCCAGACCGTGGTCAACCCGATCGTGGCCGCGTGGATCGGCATCAAGCTGCTCGGCGAGGGCTCCGGCATGAGCGGCCTGTCACAGGCGGGCCTGGTGATCAGCGCGGTGGCCGCCGTATCCGGCACCGTCGTGCTGGCCTACTACCACCGTGCCAGGGTGGACGCATGACCTTCGTCGTCACGGGCGGCAGTGGAGCGCTGGGCCGGCACGTCGTCGCCGCGTTGCCGGGAGCGCGGTCGGTGTCGCGGTCCTCCGGCACGGATCTGGTGCGCGGCACGGGGTTGAGCGCTCTGCGCGCCGACGTGGTGGTGCACTGCGCGACGTCGTTCCGGCACGAGGTGGCGATGGCGCGGTCGGTGCTGGCCTCGAAGCCGTCGCACCTGGTCTACATCTCGATCGTGGGGTGCCACGAGGTGCCGCTGCCCTACTACAAGCAGAAGCTCGCGGCCGAACGGCTGATCCTCAGCTCCGGGATCCCCTGCACGATCCTGCGGGCGACGCAGTTCCACTCGTTGCTGCACAAGATGTTCGAGGGTGCGGCGAAGCTGCCGCTGATGCCCGTGCCGGGGTTCCGGTTCCAGCCGGTCGACGAGGCCGAGGTGGGGGTCGAGCTGGCGTCGCTGGCGCAGGCGCCGCCGTCGGGCAAGGCGCCCGAGATGGGCGGGCCGGAGATCCGCGAGGCGATCGAGTTCGCGCGGATGTACCTGGCAGCCAAGGGAAAGACGCGCAAGATCGTCACGCTGAAGGCACCTGGAGCGACGTACCGCGCCTACCGCGCGGGCGGGAACGTTGCTCCCGGCCGTGCGGTAGGAACACGAACGTTCGCCGACTACGTCAGCGGATAGAGGCCGGACGCAGGTCCGTCCAGTTCTCCTCGACGTACGCCAGGCACGCCTCGCGGCTCTCCTCGCCGTACACCTTGGTCCACCCGGCGGGCACCTCCGCGAACGTCGGCCACAGCGAGTGCTGCTCTTCTTCGTTGACCAGCACGAAGAAACGGCCCTGCGGGTCCTCGAACGGGTTGGTCATGACGGTCCTCTCGTGCTGGAACTACTTGACGGCGTGGAGCGTGAACTCGGTGTGGTGCTGGGCGACCCGGCGCAGGACCGAGTCGAGGATCTCGCCGACGCGCACGGCGGTGTTGGACAGCAGCGACGACGTGATGCCGTGCGTGTGCTCGGTGCCGCCCTGCAGGTAGATGCCGCCGCGCAGCCCCTTGCCCGTGACGACGCGGTAGTCGCGGGTGACCTTGAGCCGGCCGCGCTCGTCGCGTTCGCAGTGGGCGGCGAGGTCGCCGAGCAGCCGGACCGGGTTGGCCGGGCGGTAGCCGGTGGCGTAGACGATCACGTCCGCGTCGATCGGCAGCTGACCGCCGTCGGCGAGCGACTCGACCACGCACTTGCCGTCGGGCGTCACGTCGGTGAGCTTGGAGGTGTTGTGCAGCAACAACCTCTGCCTGCCGACGACCTTCTCGCGGTAGACCCGCCGGTAGAGCTCCTCGATCAGGTCGCCGTCGACCACGCCGTAGTTGGTGTTGGCGTGGTAGCCCATGAGCTTGGCCTTGACCTCCTCCGGCGCGGCGTAGAAGTCGTCCACGGCGGCGGGGTCGAAGATCCGGTTGGCGAACGAGCTGTCGTCGGCCGGGCTGTAGCCGTAGCGCGCGAAGACGCCGTGCACCTCGGCCTCGGGGAAGCGGTCGTGGAAGAACGCCACCGCCTCGGCCGCGCTCTGACCGGCACCCACCACGACGACCTGGCGCGGGTCCTTCAACGTGTCGACGCGCGTGAGCAGGTCCTTGTTGTGCCAGATGCGGTCGCCGGCCTCGATGCCGTCCGGCAGGTTCGCCTCCAGGCCGGTCGCGAGCACCAGGTTGCGCGCCCTGACCTCGCGGTCCCCCGCCGTGAACGCGAAGCCCTCGTCGGCCGCCCGGACGCCGGAGACCTCCACGCCGTACGACACGTGGTGCTCGACCCGTTCCGCCGCCCACTCGAAGTAGTCGTGGAACTCCTTGCGCAGCGGGAAGAGGTTCTTGTGGTTGACGAAGTCGATCAACCGGCCGCGGTCGCGCAGGTAGCAGAGGAAGCTGAACCCGCTGGTCGGGTTGCGCAACGTGACGAGGTCCTTGAGGAACGACACCTGCATCGTGGCGTCCTCCAGCAGCATCCCCCGATGCCAGCCGAAGCGCTGCTGCCGTTCGAAGAACCGGGCTCTGACCGGGAGTTCGTGCTCCTCCACGGCGATCGCGAGAGCGAGGTTGGACGGGCCGAAGCCGATTCCGGCCAGGTCTAACACCGGTTCCATCGCGATCCTCTCCAAGCACTCCCAACAGCGTAAAGTAACCCTAACTTAACTAAGGTATGCCTTAGCTAGTGCATTCGGACGTGATCCACGTCGCTGGAGCGCCGTTCGAGTCCTTGTCGAGCACGACCATGCGGCCGCGACACCCTCGCTTGCCCGGGAAAGCCCTGCTCAGAGCAGAAGTGGAACCGGCCCGGCCGCTGTGAGGGCGCAAAGAACCACAACGGCCGGGCCGGAGATCAGGAACCGGAACTACGCACGCGACCGGGTGATCAGGTCGCGGTACCACTGCGCGCTCTGCTTCAACGTGCGCGCCTGCGTCTCGTAGTCGACACGCACGATGCCGAACCGCTTGCCGTACCCGTAGCCCCACTCGAAGTTGTCCATCAACGACCAGGCCAGGTACCCGCGCACGTCCGCACCGGCCCGCACCGCGGCGGCCACGGCACCGATGTGCGACTGGAGGTACGAGACGCGGTCGGCGTCGGCGACGTAGCCGTCCTCGACGTCGAGGTCGTCGAACGCGGCGCCGTTCTCGGTGATCACCATCGGCACGCCGTAGTCCTGCTGCAGGCGCACCAGCAGCGAGGTGAAGCCCTCCGGCACGATCTCCCAGCCCATCGCGGTGACCGGGCGGCCCTGCGGCACGACCTCCGTCACGGCCGGATCGTCGGTCGCCCGGTGCACGTGCGAGGTGTAGTAGTTCACGCCGAGGACGTCCAGCGGGGTCGCGATGATGTCCAGATCGCCGGAGCGGACCGGGATCTCGGCACCGCGCGCGGCGATGTCGGCCAGCACGTCGTCGGGATAGCGGCCGTGCACCAGCGGGTCCAGGTAGATCCGGGTGCCCAGGCCGTCGGCGCGGCGGGCGGCGTCGAGGTCGCGCGGGTCGTCCGACGCGGCCGAGTGCGTGCCCAGGTTCAGCGTGATGCCCAGCGACGAGACGCCGCGCGACCGCAGTTCCTGGGCGGCCAGGCCGTGCGCCAGGAGCAGGTGGTGCGTGGCGCGCATGGCCTCGGCGAAGTTCGTGCGGCCGGGAGCGTGCCGGCCGGTGTCGTAGCCGAGCATCGCCGAGCACCACGGCTCGTTCAGCGTCGTCCAGGTCGGCACGCGGTCGCCCAGCGCGTCGTGCACGAGGCCGGCGAACTCGGCGAAGCGGTAGGCGGTGTCGCGGTGCGGCCAGCCGCCCGCGTCCTCCAGCTCCTGCGGCAGGTCCCAGTGGTAGAGCGTGAGCCAGGGGTCGACGCCCTTGTCCAGCAGCTCGTCGACGAGCCGGGAGTAGAAGTCGACGCCCTTGGCGTTCACCGGGCCGCGGCCGCCGGGCTGGATGCGCGGCCACGACACGGAGAACCGGTACTTGTCCACGCCGAGCCGGGCGATCATCGCCACGTCGGACGGCATGCGGTGGTAGTGATCGCAGGCGACGTCGCCGGTCTCCCCGTTCTCGACGGCGCCGGGACGACGGGAGAACGTGTCCCAGATGGACAGTGTCCTCCCGTCCTCGTCGAACGCGCCCTCGATCTGGTACGCCGAAGTGGCCACGCCCCAGAAGAAGTCTCCTGGCAGGCCTGCGATCTCCTCAGACACGCACGTCCTCCAACCAACAGGCCACGCGACGCTGCTTTTCCACGTTCTCCAGCGACGGCATCCGCTCACCGCACACGTCGAGCGCCGACGGGCAGCGCGGGTGGAACGGGCAGCCGGACGGCATCGAGCGCAGGTCCGGCGGGGAGCCAGGGATGCCCTTCAGCTCACGCCGGGGCCCGCGCAGCGCGGGGAACGACCCGAGCAACCCCTTGCTGTACGGGTGCTTCGCCGCCCGGTAGATCTCGCCGGCCGGGGCCTCCTCGACCACGCGCCCGCCGTACATGATCGCGATCCGGTCGGAGAACTCGACCAGCAGCGAGATGTCGTGGGTGATGAAGATGACGGAGAAGCCGAACGTCTCGCGCAACCGCATCATCTGGCCGAGGATCTGCCGCTGCACCACCACGTCCAGCGCGGTCGTCGGCTCGTCCATGATGATGATCTCGGGTTCCAGCGCGAGCGCCATCGCGATCATCACGCGCTGCCGCATGCCGCCGGAGAGCTGGTGCGGGTACGCCGTGAGCCGGTCGACCGGGATGCCCACCAGCGAGAGCAGCTCGCGGGCGCGGTCGACGCGTGCGGGCTTCTTCATCTGCGGCCGGTGGGCACGCAGCACGTCGTCGAGCTGGGTGCCGACCGAGATCACCGGGTTCAGGGCGTTCATCGCGCCCTGGAACACGATGGAGATCTCGCTCCACCGCAGGACCTGCAACTCCCGGTCGCTCAGCGACAGGAGGTCCTTGCCCCTGAAGAACACCTCGCCCGACGGCACGTGCCCCGGCGGTTGCAGCAACCGGGTCGCCGCGTAGGCCAAAGTGGACTTGCCGCTGCCGGACTCCCCCGCGAGGCCCAGCACCTCGCCCTTGTTCAGCGTGAGCGAGACGTTGTGCACGGCACGGAGGGTGCCGTAGTCCACCGAGAGATCGCGGATCTCCAGCACCGGGCTCATGCGCGCACCTTCCGCAGCCGGGGATTCGCGTACTCGTCGATCCCGAAGTTGATCAGCGCCAGCGCCGTGCCCAGCAACGCGATGCACAGGCCGGCGGGGACGAACCACCACCACGCGCCCAGGCCGAGCGCCTGGTTGCTCTGCGCCCAGAACAGGATCGTGCCCCAGTTCCAGGTCGACAGGGAGATCACGCCGACGAACGACAGGGTGATCTGGAGCATGACCGCGAAGATCACCGTGCCGACGAAGCCGGACGCGATCACGGCCATCAGGTTCGGCAGCACCTCGAACACGATGATGCGCCAGGTCGACTCACCGGACGCCCGCGCGGCCTCCACGAAGTCCCTGCGGCGCAACGACATCGTCTGCGCCCGCAGCACACGCGCACCCCACGCCCAAGCGGTCAGCGAGATCACCGCCGCGATCAGCACGGTGTCCGCGGACGGCAGCATCGAGGCCACGATGATGATCAGCGGCAGCGCCGGGATCACCAGGAAGACGTTGGCCAGCATGGACAACGCCTCGTCGGCCGCGCCGCCGAGGAACCCGGACGTGACGCCGACCAGGATCGACAGCAGCGTCGCGAGCACACCGCAGACGAGCCCGACGACCATCACTCCCCTGGTGCCCACGAGCACCTGGGAGAAGATGTCCTGCCCGGTCATGGTCGTGCCGAACCAGTGCGCCCCCGACGGCGGCGACAGCAGGTCGTCGCTCATCGCGGACGGGTCGTACGGCGCGATCCACGAGCCGATGACCGCGATCAGCGTGAAGAAGGCCAGGATGCCCAGGCCCAGCTTGGTCTTGAAGTTCATCCGTCAGCCCTCCCGCCGCGTGCGCGGGTCCAGCAGCAGGTAGCCGATGTCCGCGAGCAGGTTCGCCACCAGCACCGCCAGTGTGATCACCAGGAACACGCCCTGCATCAACGGGTAGTCCTTGCCGCCGATGCCCTGGAACAGCACGTAGCCGAGGCCGGGGTAGGAGAACACCATCTCGACCAGCAGTGCGCCGCCGACGATGAAGCCGAGCGACAGCGCGAATCCGGAGATCGACGGCAGCACGGCGTTGCGCGCGGCGTAGGCGAACATGATCCGCTTCTGGCTGAGTCCCTTGGCCCTGGCGACGAGCACGTAGTCCTCGGCCGTCACGGTCACCATCATGTTGCGCATGCCGAGGATCCAGCCGGCCACCGAGCTCACGACGATCGTGACGCCGGGCAGCACGGCGTGCTCCAGGACGCTGCCGATGAACTCGCCGGAGAACTCCGGCACCAGCCCCGGCGCGTACCCGCCGGCCGCCGGGAACAGCGGCCACGTCACGGAGAACAGCGAGATCGCGATCAGGCCGAGCCAGAAGTACGGGATCGACGACAGGAACGTCGTGACCGGGATGAGGTTGTCCATCCACGAGCCGCGCTTCCAGCCCGCGTAGACGCCCAGCAGGGTGCCGAGCAGGAACGCGATGATCGTGGTGACGCCGACGAGGCCGAGCGTCCACGGCATCGACTGCGCGAGCACGTCCGCGACCGGTGTCGGGAAGAACGTGAACGACAGCCCCAGGTCGCCGCGGAACAGCGAACCCCAGTAGTCGAGGTACTGCTCCCAGATCGACTTGTTGTCGTCGAGCCCGAAGAGGATGTAGAGCGACGCCATCGCGTCGCTGTTGAGCCGGCCACCGAGCTTGGTGATCATGGCCTGCACCGGGTCGCCGGGAAGCAGGCGCGGGAGCATGAAGTTGACCGTGATCGCCGCCCACAGGGTGACCAAGTAGAACAGCGCACGGCGGAGCAGGAAGGTCATGCCGCCGCCTCCGCGTAGAGCCAGCAGGCGGCCCAGTGCCCGTAGGAGTCGACCTCGACGCGCGGGGGCGCCTCGGTCCAGCACCGCTCCTGCACCTTGGGGCAGCGCGGGGCGAACGGGCAGCCGGTGGAGACCTGCGTGGACTCCACGGCGGGCGCGTCCAGCGCGACCACCGACCGTTCCGGGTCGGGCGCGGACTCGATCAGCAGCTGCGTGTACGGGTGCGCGGGCCGCTGCGTCACGGTCTCGCTGTCGCCGCCCTCGACGATCTGCCCGCCGTACATCACGAACGTCTCGTCGGCGAAGTAGCGCGCCGACGCGATGTCGTGCGTGATGTACAGAACGGCGAGCTTGAGCCGTTCCTTGAGGTCCAGCAACAGGTTCAGCACGCCGAGCCGGATGGAGACGTCCAACATGGACACCGGCTCGTCGGCCAGGAGCACCTCGGGGTGCGCGGCGAGCGCGCGGGCGATCGCCACGCGCTGCCGTTGCCCGCCCGAGAGCTCGTGCGGGTACCTGCCGGCGAAGTCCGCCGGCAGGTTCACCCTCTCGAGCAGCTCCTCCACCGTCTCCGACCGCTTGTGGATCTTGAGCGGCCGGGTGAGGTGGTAGCGGATCGTGTGGATCGGGTTGAGCGATGCGAAGGGGTCCTGGAACACCATCTGGACCTTGCGCCGGTACTCCCGGACCCTCCGCACCTTCTCGCCGTCCAGCAGGATCTCGCCGGAGGTGGGGTCCACGAGCCGCGCGAGCAGCTTCGCCACCGTCGACTTGCCGGATCCGGACTCGCCGACGAGGGCGGTCACGCGCCCGCGGCGCAGGACGATGGAGACGTCCTGCACCGCGCGCACGCGCTTGTAGGTCTTGACCAGACCCTTCGCTTCAAGCGCGACTTCGTTCATTGCTAGCTTCCCGCGGGCTTCAGCTTCATGACGATCTGGAGAGCGTTCGGCAGGGTGGCCTGCGGCGGACCGTACGGGTCCTCCTCGGAAGGCCAGCCGACCCAGTTCTTCGTGCTGTACTCCGCACCGATCGGGCCGGCGGAGGTCGGGATCATCGGCACCTGCTCGACCATGATCTTCTGCAGCACCGCGAGGGCCTTGGCCCGCGCCGCGTCGTCGGCCGCGTTCGCGTACTCGGCCAGCGCCGTCGTCGCCTCGGGGTTGTTGTAGCGGCCGAAGTTCACGGCTGCCGTCTGCCCCATCGGCTTGATCTCCGCGCCGTCCATGATGTTCTGGTACATCTCGTACGGCGTGGCACCGGTGTTGGTCCAGCGCAGCGAGCCCTGGAACGCGCCGTTGGCGAAGTCGGTCGTCCACGCGTCCGCGGTCTGCGTGCGCACGGTCGCCTCGATGCCGATCTTCTTCAGGTCGCCCTTGATGATGTCGAGCACCGTCAGGTAGTCCGACCAGCCGGACGGGTTCGTGAGCTCGATCGTGACGGGCTTGCCGTCCGGCGCCTGGAGCACGTCGCCCGCGTACTTGAAGCCGGCGGCCGTGAGCTTGGTCTTCGCGCCCTCGACGTCGATCTTGAACTTCGCGTCCTTGTACTCCGGCGCGAGGAACGAGTCACCGGCGGGCAGCGGCATGCCGGTCTTCGACTCGAGCTTCGGGAACAGGCGGGCCTCACCCTTGACGAAGATCGCCTCGCGGTCGATCACGTCGGACATCGCCGAGCGCAGCGCGGGGTTGTCGAACGGCGCGACGGTCGTGTTCAGCCACAGGCCGTGGATGCCGAGACCGGCCGGGAACCAGAGCTTGTGGTTCGCCGGGTCCTTGTCGACGTACAGCTTTTGGTAGTCCGGGATGAAGACGTACGACCACTGGCTCGCACCGGACGCCAGCGCGGTGGTCTGCGCCGTGTTGTCGTTGTACGAGGTGTACTGGATCTCCGGAACCTTGGGCAGTTCCTGCCAGTACTCCGCGCGCCGCGCGATCGTGACGGTCTGCGAGGTGAACGACTTCAGCTCGTACGGACCGGTGCCGACGGGCTTCGGGTTCGTGTAGGTCGTCGGGTCCTGGACGGTGCTCCAGACGTGCTCCGGAATCACCATCGCGCTGATGACCTTGTTGCGGTTCACGAACTGCGGGCTCGCGAACGAGACCTCGACCTTGCCGTCCGGCGTGGCCGTGGCGGTCTCGACCTTGAGCGAGTCGCGGTTGTTGAGCGCGGGCCACTTCTTCAGGATCTCGTACGAGAAGGCGACGTCAGCGGCCGTGAGCGGCTTGCCGTCGGACCACTTCACGTTCTCCCGGATCGTGAAGGTGACCTTCTTGTAGTCGGGCGTCCAGTCCCACTTCGTGGCGAGCCACGGCACCGGGTCCTGGGCCGGACGCGTGTTGTTCACGAACGCCAGCGGCTCGTAGATCTGGTACCGGTACCCCAGCGAACCCGCCGCCGACGTGGGCAGGAACGGGTTGTGGTTCTCGGTCAGCGGCCCGTTGGGCATGCCGACGGTCAGCACGCCGGTGGCCTTCGAGGCACCACCGGAGGAGCAACCCGTCGCCGCGAGCGCCAGTGCTAACGCGACGATGATTGTTCTGCGCATGGGGGAATCTCCCGATACGACAAGCATGAGAGCGCTCTCTCATGCGTACGGCGAACTCGCCAGACGGCATGCGGTCGCCTGGCGGGTTCTCTTCGGTTGTGGTGGAGCGGGTTTGCTAGGGCGCGGATTCGCGCACGATCAACGAGGTCGGCAGCACCAGCGGGTGGTCGGGCATGGGCTGTCCCTCGAGCGTGGAGAGCAGCATCCGCGCGGCGGCGGCACCCATCTCCTGCAGCGGCTGGCGGATCGTCGTCAGCCGAGGTTCGGTGTGTCCCGCGACCGGGACGTCGTCGAAACCGACCACGGACACGTCGTCGGGGACGGTCCGGCCGGATTCGCGCAGTGCTCGCAGCACACCGACCGCCGAGAGGTCGTTCTGCGCGAAGATCGCGTCGAAGGGGATTCCACTTGCGACGAGCTTGTCCACGGCGACCTCACCACCTTCCGTGGTGAAGTCGCCATCGACGACGAGGTCCGGGTGCAGCGTCAGGCCCGCTTCCGCCAAAGCGAGCCGGAACCCGTCCAGCCTCGCCTGAGTGCACCCGAAGTGCGGTGGTCCGGTGACGACGGCGAACCTGCGGCGGCCTGCCGCGACGAGATGCCTCGCGACATCCGCGCCTCCCTGCCGGTTCGTCGTCGTCACCGAAGGGAACTCCGGGTGCGAGCCGCGGTCGTCGATCATGACGACCGGCAGGCCCGCCCGGTAGAGCGTGGAGATGTAGTGCAGCGCGTCCGGCGGCTCGACGACCAGCAGGCCGTCGAAAGCGTTGGCGGACACGTGGTTCGCGAACTGGTTCAGCGACTCGGGACCCCGGTTCAGGGTGTAGAGCAGCAGCCCGTACCCGTCCGCTTCGAGCGTGTCGACGATGCCCTGCAGCACCTCGCCCATCCACGGCCAGGTGAGCGACGGCGCGAGCATCGCGACCGTGCGGGTGCGACCCCGCGCCAGACCGACGGCGCGTGCGCTGGGCACGTACCCGATCTCGTCGATGACCTTGCGAACGCGTTGGGCGGTCGAGGCGTCCACGTCCGGCTTACCGTTCAGCACACGTGACACGGTCGCTTTGGACACCTGGGCGCGTTGGGCGACCTCTGCGATCGTGACACGCATGCCGAACTTCCTTCCGCCGCCTCCTGAAACCGGTTCCGTAACCGGTTCCGACGAGGTGTGACGGAGTCAACAGCGTGAGGTGAGCTTTAGTCAAGACTCTTGCCGGAAGTTCGTGAGAGCGTTTCCACGTACAGGTGCATCGATGCAGGTAGGACACCATCGGGTGACTCGAATTGAGATACCTTGATCGATTCGTCCGTCCGTGTTTCACTCCGCCGTTCGGCCCACCCCCAGCGTCTCAACAGTTCGTGCATGATGGGTGCCATGGGGGTTGTTACAGCGGTGTGCCGCAACGAGGAGTACACGTTCACGAAGCCGCAACGCGAGTGCATCACACTGCTCGCCGGTCTCGGCGTCGAGGGCGACGTCCACCAGGGCGTGACGGTGAAACACCGGTCGCGCGTGGCCCAGGACCCGACCCAGCCGAACCTGCGTCAGGTGCACCTGATGCACGCGGAGCTCTTCGACGAGCTGCGTGAGAAGGGCTTCGCGGTGGAGCCCGGCCAGATCGGCGAGAACGTCACCACGCGAGGGATCGACCTGCTCGGCCTGCCGACGGGAACGGTGCTGCGCCTGGGTTCCGAGGCCGTGGTCGAGGTGACCGGGCTGCGCAACCCGTGCCTGCAGATCGACGGGTTCTCGAAGGGACTGCTCAAGGAGGTCGTGGGGCGCGACGACGCCGGCGAACTCGTGCGCCGCGCGGGGATCATGTCGGTCGTGCTCGTCGGCGGGGTCGTGCGGCCGGGTGACGAGATCCGCGTCGAACTGCCGGCGCTGCCGCACCGTCCACTGGAGAAGGTCTAGTCGTTGCCGAAGTGGTCGTCGAGGATGACCGAGATCGTTCTCGGGGCCTCGACGACCGCCAGGTGCGCCGCGTCGCCGACCACGTAGAGCTCGGAGTCCGGCAGCTCGTCCGCGATCTTCCGGACCAGCTCCGTGGGCGTCGCGTGGTCCTGGGCGGCGGCGATCACGACGGTCGGCGCGTCGACCTTGGCGAGATCCGGGCGCAGGTCCATGTCCCGCACGCCCTCGACGCACGCGAGGTACGTCGGCAGGTCGACCTTCAGCAGTTCCGCGCGATGGGCCGCGACGACCTCCGGTGGGCAGAGCGGCGTGAACCAGCGTTCGACGACCCGGTCCGCGACGGCCTCCATGCCACCGTCGCGCAGCCGCGCGATCCGGTCGTCGAGCCGCGCCTTGTCCGGCACGTACGCGGTGGTGCAGACGAGCGCCAGCTTGGAGATCCGGTCGGTGTGCGCGGCGAGCCACATGCCGACCATGCCGCCGAGCGACACACCGCAGTAGTGCACCTGGCGCAGCTCCAGGTGGTCCAGCAGTTCCAGCACGTCCCGCGCGAGGTCCTCGATCGCGCACGGGCCGGGGACGGCGGGGGTCAGGCCGTGGCCGCGGTGGTCGAAGCGCAGCAGCCGGAACGGCAGGGAGAAGTCGCGCCACAGCTCGGTCGTCGTGCCGAGCGCGTTGCCGAGCACCAGCACCGGCGCGTCCTCCGGCCCGGTCAGCGTGTGGTGCGCGAGCACGGCGTCACCTCCTCGCAAGGCCCCGACATCCGCGAGTCTGCCTGGGCTTTTGCCCTTGTGCACGATGAATCGCGTTCCCGCGTTCACGCTCGTCGACAACCACCGGCCTGGCCCCCGCCGAAACACCGTTACGGGTAGCAGAATGGTGACCTGCCGCAGCCGCCGACCTCACCGGGAAGCCGATGAACTCCGTTGCCCCGTTCGCTCACGAAGCCCTCTTCTACCGCGACGAGGACGCGTTCCTCTCCGGTACGGCGAGATTCGTGGCGGACGGCGTCGACAACGACGAGCCGGTGCTGGTGGCGGTGCCGGAGGCGAGCATCGGGCCGTTGCGCGACCGGCTGGGCGGGCAGGCGGACCAGGTGCACTTCATCGACATGACGGAGGCGGGCCGCAACCCCGGCCGGATCATCCCCGGTGTGCTGATGGCGTTCAGCGCGGGCACGCGGCGGCGGTTCCGGATGGTCGGCGAGCCGATGTGGCCCGGCCGCACCGACCTGGAGTACCCGGCGTGCGTGCAGCACGAGGCGTTGATCAACACGGCCTTCGAGGGCCGCGCCGGCGTGATCCTCTGCCCGTACGACGCGTCGGCGCTACCGGGGCACGTGCTGGAGGACGCGCGGCGCACGCATCCGGTGGTGATCGACGGCGAGCGGCGGGTGGCGAGCGAGTGGTACACCGACCCGACCGGGCTCTCCGACATCTACAACGTGCCGTTGCCTCCGCCGCCGCCCGACCGCGAGGAGCACCCGTTCACCGTCGGGACGCTCGCGCACATGCGGCGGCTGGTGACGCGGCACGCGCACTGGTTGCGCCGCGAGCAGTGCGAGGACCTGGTGCTGGCCGTGAACGAGCTCGCGACCAACAGCATCCTGCACGCGTCGGGCCGCGGGGTGCTGCGGATGTGGCGCGAGGGCGACACGGCGGTCTGCGAGGTGAGTGACACGGGCGCCGGTTTCCCGCCGTCGTTCACGGGTCTCTCGGGCTTCGGGATCGTGATGGTGAACCTCTTGTGTGACCTGGTTCGCACCCACACGAGTCACAGCGGTACCACCGTTCGAGTGTACTTGGGGCGGTAGGGAGTCACCGCCATCTCATCGCAATGCGCTTGTCACGCCGACCTGTTTTCCTTGCACAGCTATGACAGACCACCTCTCCCCCCTCGACATCGCCTTCCTCGCAATGGAGGGCGACACCAATCCGTTGCACCTCGGCGCGGTCGCGACCTTCGCACCGTCCACTCCGGTGCATCCGGCCCGCATCGCCGCCGTCCTCTGCGAACGGGCGCAAGAGATTCCGCGACTGCGCCAGCGCGCGCGGTCGTCGCTGCTGGGCGGCGCGCGCTGGGTGGAAGACCCCGGTTTCGCGCCGGAGGACCACGTCTTCACGCACCACGTGCGCGGCCGCGACCGCTTCGCCACGCTGGTGTCGCACCTCATGGCGCAGCCGCTCGACCTGGCGCGCCCGCCGTGGGAGCTGCACGTGATCACGGGCCTGGCGGGTGGCCGGTTCGCCGTCGTGGCGAAGCTGCACCACTCGTTGTGCGACGGCATGAAGGCCGTTGGCCTGGGGATTCAGCTCTTCGACCCGTCCCGGCTGTCCATTCCGGACGCTTCGGCAGAGCCGTCGCGGTCGTTGCTGCCGTCCCTCCCGACGCTGCGCGGCATCAAGGACACCTTCGACATCGCGTCGTCGGTCCTGATGAACACCCGCCCGCCGACGCTGAACTCGCCGGTGCTCACCGCGTCCACCCGGCCACGCCGCGTGGTGATGTCCCGCGTGGATCTCCCGGACGTGCACCGAATCCGGCGGGCCCACGGCGGCACTGTGAACGACGTCATGCTCGCGCTCGTCACAGGTGCCTTGCGCCACTGGCTTTCCGCGCACGGCAGCGCGGGCCCGGACTCCGTCGTCCGCGCCCTGATCCCGGTTAACCAGCGCTCACGCTCCGGCGACGGCGCCTCGGGCAACCAGATCTCGGGCTTCCTGGTGTCCCTGCCGGTCGGCCTGGCCGACCCGGTCGACCGCCTGCGGTCCGTGCGCGAGCAGATGGAGTCGGCCAAGGCGGCGGGCCCGGACCGGGGCGCCGGCGCGTTGCCCCTGCTCGCCGACCGAGTCCCGCCGCTCGTGCACCGCCTGGCCGCGCCGGTGATGGGCCGCTGCGCCCCGCTGCTGTTCGACACGCTGGTCACGTCCGTCCCGCTGCCGTCCGTGCCGCTGTCCCTGGACGGCGCCGCGCTGTGCGAGCTGTACCCGGTGGCCCCCGTAGCCCCGGGCCACGCCGTGGGCATCGCGCTTTCGGTGTACCGCAACGCCGTGCACGTCTGTCTCAACACCAACCAGTCGTGGATGTCGGACGCCACCTGGCTCGACGGAGTGCTGCGCCGCGAGCTCGCGGCACTGCAGGAGACCCGCGAGCTGGTGGGTTTGCCGAGGTAGAGGCACGGGCAAACCTGCCCCATGAGCAACACCCTGGTCCTCGACGTGGACGGAACCCTGGTCGACACCAACTACCACCACACGGTGGCGTGGCTGCGCGCGTTCTCCGACGCGGGCGTCACCGTGCCGGGCTGGCAGGTGCACCGGGCCATCGGCATGGGCGGCGACAAGCTCGTCGCCGCCGTCGCGGGCGACGGGGTGGAACAGGACCACGGCGACGACCTGCGCGCCGCCTGGGAACGCCACTTCGACGCGATGCTGCCGGAGATCCAGCCGCTCGAGGGCGCGCACCGCCTGGTCCGCGCCGCCCTGGACCTCGACCTGGCCGTCGTCCTGGCCAGCTCGGGCAAGAGCAAGCACGTCGAGCACTACCTGAAGCTGATCGACCCCGGCGACGTCGCCTGGACCACGTCCGACGACGTGGACGCCAGCAAGCCGGCGCCGGACCTGATCGCCGTCGCGCTGCGGAAGGTGCAGGGGTCGAGGGCGGTCGTCGTGGGCGACTCGGTGTGGGACTGCGAGGCGGCCGGGCGGGCCGGGTTGCCGTCGGTCGGGCTGCTGACGGGTGGGTTCAGCGAGGACGAGCTGATCGACCGCGGGGCTTCCGCCGTGCACGCGGACCTGGACTCGCTGAGGGCGGAACTCGCGGACCTGCCGTTCGGGCCGGTGGACGACCCGAACGCCTGAAAATCCGTTGCGGGAACGTCCGGCTGATCGATACCCACACCGCATGTTCTCCTGGATGGACCTCAAGACCCACGACGTCCCCGCCACCGCCGAGTTCTTCGCCGCAGCCCTGGGCTGGGAGTTCCTGACGGACGAGACCGACTGGCGCAGGACCACCACGATCACGGTCGACGGCCACCTGATCGGCGGGGTGAGCGACCTCTCGAACCCGTTCTACCCGCCGGGCACACCCCCGCACATCGCCCTCTACCTGGAGGCGGAAGACGCGGACCGCCGCACGGAACTGGCCGTTTCCCTCGGCGCGCGCCTGGTCGTCCCGCCTTTCGACGCGGGCCCTCTGGGGCGCGTCGCGACGTTGGTCGATCCGTTCGGCGCCGCCTTCTCCCTGTGGGAGCGCAAGGGGTTCGAAGGGTGGACGTTCCCGCACACCGTGCTCAACGCCCCTCAGCGCGTGGTCCTGGCCTGCGCCAAGCCCGAGGACGCCTGCGACTTCTACGAGCAGACCACCGGTCGGCCCCTGTTCAACGCGGAGTTCCGGCAGGCCGGCACACCCCCGGTGTGGGAACCGGCGATCAAGATCGGTGACGGCACCGAAGTCCAGCGCCTGACCAGCCCCGAAGGACTGAGCGTCCTGCTCTACGGCTGAGTGGGCGCGAGCGAAGGGGTCGAAGCCTCAGAAGAGTTCTTGCGTTCCTTCTTCTTCTCCTTCTTCGTCTTCGTCGGCTCGCCCGTCCCCTCCGCCTCCGTCGTCTCCACCGACGCCGACGACTCCGCCCCGGCCCCGGGCTGCGGCGCACCGGGCACGCCCGGCGCCTCCCCGGTCTCCGACCCGTCCGCGGTCTGCACCACGGTCACCGTCGACGGCGTCACCGTCACGACGTGCGTGCGCGCGTCCGGCACCACGGGCCGGTCCGCGGCCGGCGCCTCGGACCCGCCGGAGAAGTTCGCCACCACCACGGCCACGGCGGTCGCCGCCACCGCGGCCGCCGCGATCGCCAAGCGCTTGCCCCGCCGGGACCGAGGCTCAGGTACGAGAGGCGCCGCAGGCACTGCGGGCTCGGCGACGGGCGCGTCCACCAGCAACGCCGGCAGCCCGCGGCTGGCCTCGAAGGCGGCGCTAAGCGAGCGGGCGCACTGGGCAGCCGTGGGACGGGCCGCCGGGTCCATGTCCGTCATCGCCGACAGCAACGACGACCACGCCAGCGGCAGGTCGATGGGGATGCGCGGAGAGCGGGCCAGCCGGGCGAGTGCCGCCTCGGCGTCGCCGCCGGGGTACTCGCTCCGCCCGGTAAGGCACTCCAGCAGCACCAGCCCGAGCGAGTACACGTCGGCCGCGGGGCCCACCTCGGTGCCTCGCACCTGTTCCGGCGACAGGTAGCCGGCGGTGCCGACCAGCACGCCGGAGGTGGTCACGCGCGTGACCTCGGCTACCAGGGCGAGGCCGAAGTCCGCCAGGTAGGCCTGCTTCTCCTCGTCGTCGATCAGGATGTTCGACGGCTTGATGTCGCGGTGCACGACGCCGAGCCCGTGCACGTGGTCCAGCACCGAGGCGATCTGCCCGCCGATGAGCGCCACGAATCGCGGCGGCAGGGGTTCGCGCATGCGCTGGCGCAGGGTGCCGCCGGGGATCTCGCGCATCACGTAGTACGGGCGGCGCGAGACGGAACCCGAGGCGTAGACCGGGATGATGCCGGGGCAGTCCAGCGCGGACAGCATCGACGCCTCGCGTTGCAGGCGCAGCTCGTCGTCGGGCAGGCCGGGGCCGGTGAAGATCTTCACGGCGACCGAGGACTCGGACGATCTGTCGTACGCGCGGTACACCTCGGCCATGCCACCTGAGCCGAGCAGTGAGCCGATCACGTAGCGGTCGTCGACCACTTCGCCCGTCAGGTCACCGTCCCAGCGCTCGCTCATGGGCCTCCGCTCCGTCGCGCAGCAGCAAAACTAACGGGTCGCCTGGAATTCGTGCCACCCGGCCGTACCTGACGATCACACGACGATCAGTCCGGCTTCGATCTCCCGGACGACCGCCTCGTCGCGTTCGAGCTGGTCAACGTCCGACGTGGCCAGCACTACCGATCCCAACGACGTCCACAGGTCATCGGTACGGGGAACCGTGGAACCTTCCCGATACGGCAGCGCATCACTCTGGTAACTCGGCAAAAGTGAGGACAGCTCGTCAAAACGAACCGAGTTGCCGAGCTCTCCGGCGGCGGGCGACGACAGGTACACCGACTTCACGTGCTGGCGTTGCAGGTACCGGCCGACCTGGGCGACGCCGTCGACGCGGTGCGCCACCATCCGGGTGATCTGGCTCTCGCCGGTGCCGAGCAGGGTGAGTTCCTGTTGCGACGCACCGGCGAGGCGCGCGCCGATCTCGATCAGCCGCGGTCCTCCGGCGGTCATCATCACCTCGACGTGCGCGGGGCCGTTGCGCACGCCCGTCGCTTCGAGCACCCGGCGGACGTAGGTGAACAGCACCTCGACGACCGGGTCCGCAGCCGGCACGAGCGTGTTCGACAGGTAGATGCCGAGCCGGTCGCCGCGGCGCTCCTTCTCGTAGCGCCACACCGAGACCAGTCCGTGCTGCCCGTCGACCGAGTACGTGTCGACCTCGTACTCGGTGCCCACCGCGAGTTCCTGCACGAGCACCTTGTCGTTGCGGAGGTCGAGCTTGTTAACGCAGCCGAGGATCCGGTGGAACTTCTCCCGCCAGTCGTCGCCGGGCATCGCCACGAACACGTCGTCGGTCCCGCCGCTGCACTGCGGCTTCAGCACGATCGGCGCGTTCTCCAGTCCTTCGTGCTTCAGCCAGCAGGCGACCTCGTCCGCGTTGTCGGAGCTGATCTGCCGCAGGTGCGGCACCTCGGCGGTGCGCAGCGCCACGGCCATCTGCCACTTGTCGCGGCGCGCGGACGAGAGCGTCAGCACGTTCGACCGGCCGGGCGCGATCAGTTCCGACAACGCCTCGGCGGCCTCGACACCGGTCTCGGTGCCGGGCACGACGGCGATCGGGTCGCGCACCGCGAGCTTCGCGGCGAGCTCGTCCAGGTCGTGCAGCACGTGGATCTCGCTGAAGTCGTCCGGGGCCCAGGTGAGCCCGCGCGGAGGCTTCTCCGTCGTCAGCACGGCGATCGCCTCGACGCCCCGTTGCCGGAACGCGGGTGCGATGCCTCGGCCGGCCGAATACGGGTCCACGACCACGATGCTGCTCACGCTTGCTCCTACCGTTGGCTCCCCTGACGAACGAGGAGGACAACAGCCGCGCCGCGAGCAGGCATTCCTGTCTCGATTGGGTCGAGACGACCATCACTCGAACCGCAACTTCTCCCGGACAGGAGCTGTCACCAGACAGCCAGAGGTCGCCCGCCACACCCGGCCGAGCCGCACGCCGAGGTCCGCGCCGCCGCTCAGGGCCTGCGCCACGAACTGCAACCCGAGCAGCTCGGCCACGATCTGCTCCGCCGCGTGCCGCACGTTCACCTCCGGCCGCAGCTCACCGCGGTCGCGCGCCAGCGACAGCAGGTCGCGCACGACGGTGACCCAGCCGATCACCTGCGCGGCCGCCGCGACGTCGAAGAACACCGCCTCCCGCAACAGCTTCGCGCTCACCCGCACGGTCAGGTCGGTCTCCAGCCTGCGCACGAACTCGAACGACATCGAGATCAACGCCTGGATCGCCGACGGCTCGACGGCCAGCACCTCGTCGCGCAACCGGTGCCACAGCAGCGACTGCTCCTCGATGATCGCGACGCCGAGCGCCTCCTTGGAGCGGAAATGGCAATACAGCGCGCCTTTCGACACATCCGCACGCGCGCACACGGCCGTGAGACTGGAACCCGTGAACCCGTCGCGGTCGAACACCTCCGCCGCGGCGCGAAGCAGGCGAGTCCTGGTGTGCGCCGCTCTCTCCCGTTGCGCGCTCATCCCCCGGTCCGCGCGAGACCGGTCGCGACGGCGGCGGCCAGCGTGTCCGGCAGGTGCCGGTACTGCTCGATCTCGCCGAGGTGCACGGACAGCACGGTGGTGAAGCGCGTCTCCACGGTCTCGCCGGTGGCCTGGACCCGCCAGCGCGCCGAGCCGATCACGGCCGCGTCGCCCCCGTCGACGATCACCTGGCGCGCGGAGAGCTGCTCCAGGCCGTAGGTGGCGAACAGGGTCAGGAACTGGGCCTCGACCTCACGCCGGCTGCGCGTGCCGAACGCCCACCGGGCGCCGTTCGGATCGGGGGACTCCCATTCCACGGCCGGTGCGCACAGCCGCGCGATGCCGGATGCGTCCTGTGCCGCGAGACGGGCCAGGAACACCTGCACCACTTCGACCGTCGAGAGCATTTCCCCACACTAACAAGTGTCTCAAAAAGTGGGCACGCACACCCCATTGGACCAGTTGTGTTTCCTCCGAACAACCGATCAAGTCATTACATCGGTGACTGAACTTTCAACGACCGCCGGTATCACCGCAATGCACGGCCCGAACTCGCGTACTTTGCGGCACTGTGGGCGTAGTCCCCCCGTCATCTCGTCGAAACGGAGCAGAACCGTGCTCAAGGCAGTCCCCCAGGCCCACGAGCACCTGGCCACCAGGCCCATCACCGACCTGATTCCCCAGGCACGGCGGGCGCAGGGCCTCACGCAGCGCGAACTCGCCGACCTGTTGTGCGAGATCTCACAAAACGACAGCGTCACTCGTGAAGAAGTGTCGAGGTGGGAACGCGGCAAACGCATTCCGGGCCCCTACTGGCGCGCCTGGATCAGTGCGGCGCTCGACGTGCCGCACGCCGAGGTCGACCGAGCGGCGGTCGCCGAACGGCAATACCGGAGGACCAGGACGGAAGTCCGCACCCTCCACCGGGTGAATACTTTGTGATGCCCGGCGGGCCGCCGCGAGAATTGTCCTGAATTCACTTTCGGCAAGCTCAGGTGGTATTGCGCCGGTCGCCGTCGAGCGCGACCGGCGAAACCTCGGAGGGCCGAGCGCTTCCACGAACCCCGGCTTCGCGCACCCGTTGACGCGGAGCCGGACACCGGTGTAGACATCGGTTGAAAAGGTTTACACATCCTTCTCGTCGCCGCCGCCGCTCGCAGTCGTACACCGCATGCGCGCGAAAGGACGGCCGATGGAGACCACCCGCCGCGACTTCCTCAAGGTCGCGGGCACCACCGCAGGCGTCACGATCCTCGGCGGCTCGCTGCCCGCCGCGGCCGAAGCGCCGGACGCCGCACCGTGGGACCAGGTTCCGCAGATCCTCGCCCGGATCGTCCCGCCCACGTTCCCGCCCGCCAGGTTCGACATCACGGCCTACGGCGCCAAGGGCGACGGCAAGACCAAGAACACCGAGGCGTTCAAGAAGGCGATCGAGGCCTGCAACGCCGCAGGTGGCGGGCACGTCGTCGTCCCGAAGGGCACCTTCCTGACCGGCGCGGTCACCCTGCTGAGCAACGTCAACCTCGTCGTCTCGCAGGACGCGACCATCAGGTTCTCCACCGACCCCAGGGACTACCCGCTGGTCTACACGCGGTGGCAGGGCATCGAGTGCATGAACTTCTCGTCGTTCATCTACGCCCGCAAGGCCGAGAACGTGGCGATCACCGGACCCGGCCTGATCGACGGCCAGGGCCCGTCCGGCCCCTGGTTCGACTACGACGGCAAGCGCCAGCCGGACTGGGAGAGGCTGCAGAAGCTGGCCGTCGACAACGTGCCCGTCGCGGACCGGAAATTCGGCATGGGCCACTACCTCAAGCCGAACATGATCACGCTCTACGAGTGCCGCAACGTCCTCGTCGAGGGCGTGCGGCTGCGCAACTCCGCCATGTGGAACGTGCATCCCGTGCTGTGCACCAACGTCACGGTCCGCGACGTCTTCGTGCACAGCCGCGGCGGCATGGTCGACGGCTGCGACCCCGAGTCGTCGCAGTACGTGCACATCACCGGCTGCCGGTTCGACTGCGGCGACGACGGCATCGCGATCAAGGCGGGCCGGGACGCCGACGGGCGCCGGGTGGGCGTCCCGAGCGAGAACATCGTGATCGAGAACTGCTCGTTCGAGGGCCGCTGGGGCGCGCTCACGGTCGGCAGCGAGATGTCCGGCGGCGTGCGCAACGTCTTCTTCCAGGACTGCACGGTGAAGAAGGGCTCGTCCTACAAACCGTTCCACGTCCTGTACGTCAAGACGAACAAGCGGCGCGGCGGCACCGTCGAGAACATCCACGCCCGCCGCATCAGGGCCACCGACGTCGACCGCGAGGCGATCATGGTGACGCTCAACTACAGCCTCACCGGCCCCGGCTTCGGCCCGATCGTGAACCCCAGGGTGCAGAACATCACCGCCGAGGGCTTCACCGTCACCGGCGTCCAGAAGACCGCGGTCACCCTGGACGGCCTGGCCGAGTCGCACATCCGCGGCGTCACCGTCTCCGACAGCACCTTCACGAACGTGACCACGGCGAAGCCGAGCATCAAGAACGCGGACGGCACCACGTTCACCGACGTGACCATCAACGGCAAGAAGGTCTGAGCCGATGTCCTTGTCTCGTCGTGACTTCGCGCGTGTGTCGGGCCTGACCGCCGCCGGCCTGCTGGTCCCCACCGGCGTCGCGGAGGCCGCCGGGGACCCGTGGCGCGAGGTGCCGCTCATCCTCGCGAGGATCTGCCCACCGCGGTTCCGGAAGAAGGACTACGACGTCACCGCGTTCGGCGCGAAAGGCGACGGCGTCACCAAGAACACCGAGGCGTTCCAGCGCGCGATCACGGCGTGCCACCGCGCCGGCGGCGGCCGAGTCGTGGTCCCGCAAGGCACCTTCCTCACCGGCGGCATCCGGCTGCTGTCCGATGTGGACCTGCACGTCACCGCGAACGCCACCATCAGGTTCTCCACCGACCCCGAGGACTACCTGCCGCTCGTGCTCACCCGCTGGGAGGGCACGCTCTGCTACAACTACCAGCCGTTCATCTACGCGTTCGAGCAGCGGAACATCGCCATCACCGGTCGCGGCACGATCGACGGCGACGCGCCCAGCGGCCGGTGGGCGAGCTGGGGCGCGGGCTCCACGGCGTTGCTGCGCCAGTGGGGCGAGGACGGCGTCCCGGTCGAGCAGCGGATCATGGGGCCGGGCAGGAACATGCGGCCCAACCTGATCCAGTTCTTCCGGTGCCGGAACCTGCTGGTCGAGGACGTGCTGATCAAGAACCCGGCGATGTGGTCGCTGCACTTCGTGTTCTCGCGCAACATCACCGTGCGCCGGGTCGAGATCTGTTCCACGAACTCGCAGGGTGACGGCGTCGACCTCGACTCGTCGTCCTACGCCCACGTGCACGACTCGAAGTTCGACACCAACGACGACTGCGTCGTGGTGAAGTGCGGCCGGGACGCGGACGGCCGCAGGGTCGGCATCCCGTCCACGCACGTCGTCGTGGAGCGCTGCAAGTTCTCCGGACGCTGGGGCGGGATCACGATCGGCAGCGAGATGTCCGGCGGTGTGCGCAAGGTGTTCTGCCGCGACTGCGAGATCAACGCCCCCGACTACCCCGGCCGCTACCCGATCAAGCACGCGCTCTACGTCAAGACCAACCAGGACCGCGGCGGGGTGATCGACGGCGTGCACCTGCGCAACGTCTTCGGCCGGAACGTCGAACGCGAGGTCCTGTTCGTGTCGATGTACTACCAGAACGGCGGCACGAAGGGCTTCTTCCCGCAGATCGACAACCTCACGATCGACCGCATGCGGATCAACGGCGGCAAGATCGCCGCCACGTTTCGCGGCTTCCCGCAGCAGCACATCCGCAACGTCCAGATCACCAACTCGACGTTCACCGGCATCGCCGAGCCGAACCTGATCGAGCACACCGACGGCCTGGTGTTCCGCAACACCACGATCAACGGGGCGGTGCCGGCATGAGACACCTGCTGACGCTCCTGCTGATCGCCGCCGGGCTGACCGCCGGCGCCCCGATCGCGACGGCAGGGTCCGGCCTGTCCTGGCAGGCCACCACCAGCCCGTTCTCCCTGGACTTCCGGGACGGCAGAACGCTGACCGGCCAGCGCGAGACGTTCTACCGACTCACCGACGGCACCCAGCACTCACTCACGAACGTCGTTGCCCAGAAACGGGTTCCGCACGGCGTGCGGTACGTCGTGGCGACCACCGAGACCGGCCGCACGGCTCAGATCGTCGTCACGCGGACCGGGCGAGGCCTGCGGGTCGGCTGGACCCTGGAGCCGGCGACCGGTGTGGCGCAGGTGTCAGCCAACCTCACCGGCTCGATGGACGAGCACTTCCTCGGCGGCGGCGCCCACACGATGTTCGTCGACCTGCAACGACGTGTGCTGCTCAACAAGGCGGTGTTCGTCGGCGCCTCGACGTTCGGCAAGTGCAACAAGAACGGCGCACCATCGACGTTCTTCCTGTCCAGCAACGGCTACGGCGTCTACGCCGACACGAAGGCCATCGGCCGCACGGCGTTCCCCGGCGCACTCGCCGACGACCACTGCGCCGACAAGCCCGCGCCGTGCCCGGTGACGTTCGGCGTGCCGGACCGGATCCAGTTGTGCTTCAAGACATCCCGGCTCGACTACGAGGTCTACGCGGGCACGCCGGAGCAGGTCAACCGCGCCTACTTCCAGCGCGTCGGCACGCCAGCCCTGCCTCCCGCCCGCCAGTTCGCGCTGACGAAGTGGCGGGACAAGTACAACCACTCCGACGAGGTGGTCGAGGACGTCACGCAGTTCCAGGCGCGCGGTGTTCCGCTCGACACGCTCTGGGTCGACAACCCGTGGGAACAGGGCCCTGAAGGCGCGCGGCCGACGTACGCGTGCATCGGCGCGCTGAAGTTCGACAAGACCATGTACCCCAACGCACAGGGCACGATCGACTGGATGCGGTCCCGTGGCGTGAATATGGGTGTGTGGGTGGCGCCGTTCCTGAACAAGACCTCGGACGGCAGGACGTGCCCGCACGACTACCCCGAGGGGTCGTTCGCGCAGTCCGACCGCACGAACGTGTGGGACCTCGACCTCACGAACCCGGTGGCCCGCGCCCACTACGAGGCACGGCTCGAAGCCGTCTTCCGGATGGGCGTGACCTTCGTGAAGGGCGACCGGGGCGAGGAGCACAACTTCGAGGAGACGACGTTCGCGGACGGCCCCGGCACGCTGATCCACAACCGGTATCCGTTGCTGTACGCGGAATCCGTGGTGAAGACGCTGCGGAAGGTGCACGGCGACGACTACACGACGTTGTTCCGCGCGGGCGGCGACGGGATGCCGGGGATCCTGCACGGGTTCTGGCAGGCCGACGCGGACATGAGCTTCGACGGGCTGCGGCTCACCACCCGGCGCGGCCTCAACTCGTGGATCTCCGGCCACCCCGTGCACGGCTCGGACATCGGCGGCTACCGCAACCTCGGCGGCGGCCCGTCGGAGTCGCTGTTCGTGCGGTGGGCGCAGCAGTCGGCGGTGACGCCGGTGTTCCAGGTCGGCAGCTCCGGCCGCAACGCGACGCCGTGGGTGTACGACGCGGCGACGTTCGAGCGGTTCCGGCGCGCCGCCGTACTGCACTACGAACTGTTCCCCTACCTGTACGCGCAGGCCGTGCGGGCTTCTCGCGACGGAACGCCGATCACGCAACCGATGGCGTTCCGGTACCCCGGCGAGGAGGCCGCGTGGCGGGCCGACCAGCAGTTCATGGTCGGACCGGACCTGCTGGCGGCGCCGGTGACGGCCGATCGGGCGGAGACCGACGGCGCGGCGGGCAGGGCCACGCCGGTCGACGTGTGGCTGCCGCGCGGTGAGTGGATCGACCTGTTCTCCGGCGAGCGGGTGACCGGTGGACGGATCGTGACGCGGGAATCCACTTTGGACGAGTTCCCGCTCTACCTCCGCGCGTCGGCGGCCATCCCGTTCCACTTCCGCACGCCGGACGTGTGGGCGAACCCGTGGGGCGTGAACGACCTCGACCGCACCGACCGGGCGGGCTGGCTGGTGTCGCCCTCCGCCCAAGGCCGGTTCGGAAAGCTCCAGGTCGACTCGTTCGGCAAGCACCTCCTCGTGACGTTGCGGGGCGCGCCGGCCGAGTCGCAGCTGATGGTGCCCGCGGACGTGCGGCGGGTCGTGATCGACGGGCAGCCCGTGCGTTCCTCGTCGCTCGAGGAGCTGCGGGGCAGGACGACGGGCTGGGCGGCGGCCTCCTCGACGCCCGGCACGGTCGGTGGCACGGTGCTGAAGCTCCACGGCTCCGGCACCGTGCTGCTCACCCTGCGGTGAAGTGGGCCTCGACGTCGGTCACGAACCGGGCGAGCAGCCGGCCGAACGCCGCCTTGTCCTCGTCCGGCCAGTCGGCGAGGGCCTCGGCGAACCAGCCGAAGACGGCTTCGAGGTAGCGCCCGGCCGCCGCGTCACCCGACTCCGCGAGCTCGACCAGCCGGGCGCGCTGGTCGTCGGGGTCGGTGACGCGGCGGACCAGACCGGCGCGTTCCAGGTCGTGCAGGTGCCGCGTGACGTGCGGGCCGACGACCTGCATGCGCGTCGCGATCTCCCCCACCCGCAGCGGCCGCCCTGCCAGGCGCAGTGTGATGAGCACCGTCAGACCTGGCCGGTCGAGCGGGATCCCGACGTGGTCCATCGCCCGTTCGACCAGGTGACTGCGGTTGAGCACGGTGCCCAGCCGCATCAGGTGCGGCAGCATCTCCGCGGGGTTTAGGGCATCGCCCATCGACTTACCTACCTAACTTAGGTATATGCTCGCGCCGGACAGAGAAGGATACCTAAGTTAGCTACTTGGAGCCTGTCATGACCTCAGTTCTGATCTCCGGCGCCAGCATCGCAGGTCCCGCACTCGCGTTCTGGCTGGCCAGGCGCGGTGTCGACGTCACCGTCGTGGAGAAGTCGCACACCCTGCGCGGCGGCGGCTACCCGATCGACATCCGCGGGACGGCGCTGGGCGTGGTCGACCGGATGGGCCTGCTCCCCCGCCTCCGGGAGGCGCACGTCGACACGCGGCGGATCACGTTCCTCAACGCCGACGGCAGCACCGTCGCGTCGATCAGGCCGGACGCGATCGCCGGTGGCGACGGCAGCGACCTCGAGGTGCGGCGAGGCGACCTGGCCGAGATCCTCCACGACACCGTGCGCGACGACGTGGAGTTCTTGTTCGACAACAGCATCGTCGCCTTGCACGAGCATCCGGGCGGTGTGGACGTGACGTTCCGCAGCGGCCTCCAGCGCACCTACGACCGCGTCATCGGCGCCGACGGGCTGCACTCGACCGTGCGCTCGCTCGTGTTCGGCGCGGAGGAGCAGTTCCACCGCTACCTCGGCTACTGCTTCGCCGGGTTCACGCTGCCCAACCACCTCGGGCTGCGCCAGGAGGCGGTGATGTGGAACGAACCTGGGCGCGCCGCGGCGTTGTACGCGGTCGGCGCGGGCGAGAGCGTGCACGGCTTCCTGAGCTTCGGGCTCGCCGAGGCGCCGTTCGGGGCGTTCCGCGACCCGGACGCCCAGCGCGACCTCGTCGCGTCGGTGTTCGAGGGTGACGGCTGGGAGGTGCCGGGGCTCGTCAAGGCGATGAACGAGGCCGACGACCTGTTCTTCGACACGGTCAGCCAGATCCGCATGCCGCAGTGGTCGTCCGGCCGGGTCGCGCTGGCCGGCGACGCCGCGCACGCGCCGTCGTTCCTCACCGGGCAGGGTTCCAGTCTCGCCCTGGTCGGCGCCTACGTCCTGGCGGGACACCTGGACGACTTCGCCGCGTACGAACGGGTGATGCGGCCGTTCGTGCTCGCGAACCAGGACCTCGTCGACGTGGGGAACGCCGAGCTGTTCCCCGGTACGGCCGAGGCCTTGGCCGCCCGCAACGAGGCGCTGCGGTCCCGCGAGACGCTGCCGGCCGAGGCTGCCCGCCCCGAGCACTCCGCGCTGACGCTGCCCGACTTCAGCTAGCCGCAAGACAGGTTCTCCACAGGCGCCTCACAGGATTCGACCGCAGTCTGAGTCGCATGACGGACAACCACGACCGCGGCCTCCAGTTCGACCTCGCCACGCTCTTCGGGCGCCGGCGGGCGTTGTCGCTGCTCGGTGGCGCGGGCCTCACGCTCGTGGCCTGCGCCCCGTCGACCACCACGACGAGCACCGGCTCCACCACCACTTCGGCCGCCGCGGGTGCGGCGCTGGAGACGATCCCCGAGGAGACGGCCGGCCCGTACCCCGGCGACGGTTCCAACGGCCCGAACGCGCTGACGCAGAGCGGGATCGTGCGTTCGGACATCAGGTCGAGCTTCGGGTCGTCCACTCGCACGGCCGAGGGCGTGCGGCTGACGATCGACCTCACGGCGCAGAAGGAGGACGGCACGCCGTTCCAGGGCGCCGCGATCTACCTGTGGCACTGCGACATGAACGGCGACTACTCGATGTACTCGGACCGCGTGAAGGACGAGAACTTCCTGCGCGGCGTCCAGGAGGCCGACGCGTCCGGGAAGCTCAAGTTCGTGAGCGTGTTCCCCGGCGCGTACTCGGGCCGCTGGCCGCACATCCACTTCGAGGTCTACCCGAGCCTCGCCGAGGCCACCAAGGCCGGCAACAAGGTCATCACCTCGCAGCTCGCGCTGCCCGAGACGACGTGCAAGGAGGTCTACGGCACGACCGGGTACACGCAGAGCGTCCGGAACATGTCGCGGACGTCGTTGCAGCAGGACATGGTGTTCCGCGACGGCACCGACGAGCAGATGGCGTCGATGTCCGGCGACGTCGCGTCCGGCTACACGGCCTCACTGACCTTCGCGGTGCAGGGCTAGCCACAGCTCCGCGCGCAGACCGGGCGAGTCGAGGGTCCGTCCCAGAGCGAGTTCGGCCTTGCGGACCCGGTTCCTGAGGGTGTGGCGGTGGATCGCGAGCTCCGTCGCGGCGGGGTCCCAGGCGCCGTGATGACCCAGCCAGACCCGCAGCGTCGCGCGGGTCTCCTCGTCCAACGGCCTGAGCAACGCCTCCGCGAACCCCTCCGGCACCTCCAGGCTGCCGGCGAGGTCCTCGAACCGGCGCACACCGGCCTTCTTCGCCTGCCGGGCCTCGCGGTAGCCGCGGGCGACCTCGGTGCGGTCCACTTCGGACGATGCGAAGCCGTCGGATTCGTTCGCGAGCACGACGATCCGGCCGTCGTGCTCAGCCCAGAAGCCGTCGTCCGGCGGGTCGTCGGTGAGGAAGACGCGGAACCGTTCGGGCAGGCCGTCGACTCCGATTCCGTTGAGCAGCAGGCGGAACTGGCCGGTCCTGAGCTCGCGGTAAGCGGCGTCGACGGCGTCGTTCTGGGCGAGGGCGAGGGTCAGCAGGGACGCGGCCGTGTTGACGATGTTGAGGTCGGCGTCGAGCGGCTCGGTCGTGCCGACGGCGAGGACTCCCCTGGCCCGGCTGCCGAGGGCCTGGAGGAAGACCTGCCGGCCGTCCGTCTCGAACGCCGCGCTGGCGAGCCCGCCGCCCAGACGGGCGAGCTCCTCACGCAGTTCCGGTACCAGGCGGGCGTTGTGGCTGTGCACGGGTTCTCCCGCCGCGTCCAGCAGCACCACCCAGCCGTTGATCCACTGCCCGAGCCGCCGCACCACGCCCGCGACCCCGCCCCGCACCGCGGCCCTGGTCAACGCCCGCTGCGCCTCGCTCGTCCGCGTCAGCGCCGCGTACTCGTCCGCCGCCAGCGCCTTCGACACCGCCTTGCTGATCGCGATGAACGGCACCTCGCGCGGCACCTCGACCAGCCCCAGCCCGGCCTCCCCCGCCTGCCGCACCAGGTCCGGCGGCACCACGTCGTGGCCCAGCCCGGTGCCGAACCCGAGTCCGACGACCCCGGCCCGCACCAGCCGGTCGACATAACCGGGCGTCAACGCGTTCAGCCCCGTCGTCAGCAGCAGTTCGCCGCCCTCCAGGAACGGCGTCGGGTCCGCGAGCTCGGTGCCGTGCACCCAGCCGACCGGCCGGGACACGTCCCCGGCCAGCACCGGCAGCCCCAGCGAGCGGGCGAGGTCGTGCAACGAGATCGGCATGTGCCACTTTGTACATCCGTTGCTCGAAAGATCGCCATTTCAGGCACTGCGCACCGCTCTGACCAGGGGCATGCTGGGGGACATGACCCGACTGCGCACCGCCATCCCCGGCCCGAAGTCGCTGGAGCTCCAGGAGCGGCGCAAGGGCGCCGTTGCCGCCGGCGTCGGTTCCGGACTGCCCGTCTACATCGACTCCGCCGACGACGGCCTGCTGATCGACGTCGACGGCAACCAGCTCATCGACCTGGGTTCCGGCATCGCCGTCACCGGCGTGGGCAACCCCGCGCCCGCCGTCGCCGAGGCGGTGCACGCGCAGATCGACAGGTTCAGCCACACCTGCTTCATGGTCACGCCGTACGACAGCTACGTCGAGGTGTGCGAGCAGCTCAACGAACTGACGCCGGGTGATCACGAGAAGCGGTCGGTGCTGTTCAACTCGGGCGCGGAGGCCGTCGAGAACGCCGTCAAGATCGCGCGGCACGTCACCGGCAGGCAGGCCGTCGTGGTGTTCGACCACGGCTACCACGGCCGCACGAACCTCACGATGGCGTTGACCGCCAAGAACATGCCGTACAAGCACCGGTTCGGCCCGTTCGCGCCCGAGGTGTACCGGGTGCCGGGCTCGTACCCGCTGCACGACGGGCTCAGCGGGCCCGAGGCCGCGGCGCGGGCGATCGCGGCGATCGAGAAGCAGGTCGGCGCGGACAACACCGCCGCCGTCGTGATCGAGCCGATCCAGGGCGAGGGCGGCTTCATCGAACCGGCCCCCGGCTTCCTGCCCGCACTCGCGCGGTGGTGCCGGGAGCGGGGCGTGCTGTTCGTCGCCGACGAGATCCAGACCGGTTTCTGCCGCACCGGGGCGTGGTTCGCGCTCGACCACGAGGGCGTGGTGCCGGACCTGATCACCACCGCCAAGGGCATCGCGGGCGGGCTGCCGCTCGCCGCGGTCACCGGGCGTGCGGAGATCATGGACGCCGTGCACGTCGGGGGGCTCGGCGGCACGTACGGCGGCAACCCGGTGGCGTGCGCCGCGGCGCTCGGCTCGTTCCGGACGATGCGCGACCGCGACCTCAACGCCGCCGCCCAGCGCATCGGCGAGACCGCGCTGGCCCGGCTGCGGGCGGTCGCGGAGAAGACCGACGTCATCGCGGACATCCGCGGCCGTGGCGCGATGATCGCCGTCGAGTTCACCGAACGCACGCCCGATGTCGCCGCACGGGTCGCCAAGGCGTGCCACGACCAGGGCGTCGTCGTGCTGACGTGCGGCACGTACGGCAACGTGATCCGTCTGCTGCCCCCGCTGGTCATCCCCGACGACCTGCTCGCCGAAGGTCTCGACGTGCTCGAAGGAGCGTTGCTCGCATGATCCCCTTCCACACCTCTGCCGACGTCGAGGCCGCCGTCGCTCGCGCGGCCGCCGTCGCTCCCGAACTGGCCGCCCTGCCGGCACACCGCCGCGCGTCGGCGCTGGACCACGTGTCGCGGCGGCTGGCCGAACGGGCCGAGGAGTTCGCCGCCGCCATCAACGCCGACTCGGGCAAGCCGCTGAAGTGGGCGCGGATCGAGGTGACCCGCGCGATCTCCACGTTCCGCTGGGCCGCCGAGGAGGCGCGCCGGTTCTCCGGCGAGCTGCAGCGCCTCGACACCGACCCGTCCGCCGAGGGCCGTCTCGCGCTGGTGCGGCGGGTGCCGCGCGGTCCGGTGCTGGGCATTGCGCCGTTCAACTTCCCGCTGAACCTGGTGGCGCACAAGGTCGCGCCGTCGATCGCGGTGGGCGCGCCGATCGTGCTGAAGCCCGCGCCGTCCACGCCGGCGGTCGCGTTCCTGCTGGGCGAGGTGCTGGCGGAGACCGACCTGCCGGACGGGGCGTTCTCGATCCTGCACCTGTCCAATGAGGACACCGCGCGGCTGGTCGAGGACCCGCGGCTGCCGGTGGTGTCGTTCACCGGCTCCGGCCCGGTCGGCTGGGGCATCAAGGAACGCGTGCCGCGCAAGCACGTCACGCTGGAGCTCGGCGGCAACGCGGCGGCCATCGTCGCTCCCGACTGGCCGGACCTCGACTTCGCGGCGCAGCGCATCGCCACGTTCGCGATGTACCAGGCGGGGCAGTCGTGCATCTCGGTGCAGCGGGTGTTCGTGCACACCGACGTGTACGACGCGGTCGCCGAAGCCGTGGTGGCGCACGTGCAGAAGCTCGACGTGGCGGGCGACGTCGGTCCGTTGATCAACGACGCGGCCGCGGACCGGGTCGCGGCCTGGGTCGAAGAGGCAGCCGCGACGGTGCTGACGGGCGGAACCCGGGACGGCCGGACGTACGCGCCGACCGTGCTGACGGACGTTCCGGAGGACTCGAAGGTCAACGTCGAGGAGGTGTTCGGGCCCGTCGTGACGCTGACGCGGGTCGCGAGCGTCGAGGAGGCGTTCGACCGGGTCAACTCGTCCCGGTACGGGCTGCAGGCCGGTCTGTTCACCACGGACGTGCGGCTGGCTTTCCGCGCCGCGCAACGACTTCAGGTCGGTGGCGTGATCGTCGGCGACGTGCCGTCGTACCGCGCGGACCAGATGCCGTACGGCGGGGTGAAGGAGTCCGGGATCGGCCGTGAGGGACTGCGGGCGGCGATGGACGACCTGACCGAGCAGCGGGTGCTGGTGCTGACCGGTCTCGATCTCTGATCATTCATCGGACGAATGGGTCGCTCTTGACCTTGACTGCGATGATTTGCGAGTGGCCGTCACGATCAGGGATGTCGCTCGCCAGGCACAGGTCTCCGTCTCGACCGTCTCGCGCGCGCTGAGTGCGCCGGGACTCGTCAAGGAGACCACCCGGCAACGGGTTCTGGACGTGGTCGCGGGGCTCGGCTACCAGCCGAACCGCGCGGCCCGCAGCCTGATCACCGGCCGCACCGGCAACCTCGGCATCGTGGTGCCCGACCTGACCAACCCGTTCTTCCCGTCGATCCTGCGCGGGGTGCAGACGAGGGCGGGCGAGGCGGGCACCTCGGTGTTCTTCTGCGACAGCCGGGAGGACCCGCGGACCGAGGCCGAACTGGTGCGCACGATGGCGTCCCAGGTGGACGGCGTGGTGCTGTGCGCGTCACTGCTGTCCGACGAGCAGGTCGTGGAGCTCGCGGAGCTGACGCCGCTGGTGCTGATCAACCGCCTGGTGCCGGGTGTCTCGTCGGTGCTGATGGACAGCGCCAACGGCATGGAGCAGGTCGTCACGCACGTGGAGTCGTTGGGACACAAGGACTACGTGTACCTGGGCGGTCCGTCCGCGGCGTGGTCGAACAACCGCCGCATGCAGGGCCTGCGTGGCCGTGCGCACGTGCTCGGCTCGTTCGAACCCAACTTCAACGGCGGCTACGCGGCGGCGGAGCAGGCGCTGCGGACCGACGCGACGGCGTTCATCTGCTACAACGACCTGATCGCGCTGGGCGTGCTCGCGTACCTCGCGGAGCACGGCGTGCGCGTGCCGGAACAGATCAGCGTGACCGGGTTCGACGACATCCTCTACGCGACGATGTGCTCACCCGCGCTGACGACCGTGCACATGCCGACGGAGTCCGCCGGCGAGGTCGCCGTGGATCTTCTCGCCACCCTGCTCGACGGCGGCCCGGTGGAGCACCGGGAACTCCCGACGAAGCTCGTGGTTCGCGCCAGCACGGCAGCTTGGACGCATTCCTCGTCCTGACCGAACAACGGGCGCGCTAAGCCGCTCCGGCCGTGAGGGAGTCGCTTCGGGTGACTCCCTCACGCGGCCAGTCGAGCAGCACTTCCGAACGATCTCTAGTCGTAGCCCCGAACGTGGCCGTCCTCGTCGGCGAGAATTTCGTAGCCATCCATGCCAAGCTCCTTCCGTGGTGTTCGACATCACAAACCATAGAACCTCGACCGCGTCCTGTGGAGTGAATTTGCACCGCAACCGGGGTAGCCATCCGTAACCCAAGGGGGTCATAGGGGGTATCGCAACCGCGTTACACCACCCGTGACCTGCCTCACACTCAAGGGCTACACCACGACTACGCAGCGCCTATCAAGACGGCAGATTCGACCTGGGGTATTGCCCACGATGCCCCGTTTAGGGGACAAACGAGTCATGCGTTGGATGCTCACCGTAATCACCGCAGCCCTCACCCTGAGCCTCACGACCCCTACCGCCCACGCGGCGGACCCCGTCGCGAAGACGGCGGAACTCATCAACGCCTATCGCGCAAAGCACGGCGTGCCGCCTCTCTCACTCGATTCCGAAGTGTCAAGAACCGCGCAAGAATGGGCGGACCACCTCCAGTCCACAAATGGCTTCGAACACCGCCCGGACAACCCGTACGGCGAGAACCTGTACGAGACGGGACGCAGCAGGCCTATCGATACAGTGATCGGTAAAGCTCTCGAAGACTGGTACGGCGAATCGCGCCGTTACGACTACGACAAAGAGATGACGCCTTCCACCGTCGACCTCTCCGTGCTCCACTTCACGGCGCTCGTGTGGAAGTCGTCGGACCGCGTGGGCGTGGGACTCTCGCAGGGCCGCAACGGCACCTACGTGGTGGTCAACTTCGCCGCACGGGGCAACACCCTGAACCACTTCAGGGCCAACGTGCTCCCGCCTGCGAGCTAGCGCAGCCCGGCGGTCTCCGTCACGGCCCTCAACGCCGCCACGACAGCGGAGAACGGCGGCAACGCGGGACCGGCGGCGGGCACCTCGCCCAGCCACCGCACCCCGCCCCCGTCGATCCGCGAGGGCGGCAACGGCACCAGCGTTCCCAGCCGGTGCGTCAGGGCACCCCGGGCCCGCAACCGGATCAGGTTCACCTGCGAGGCCTCGTCCGCCGACCCGGTCAGGATCAGCCACCGCCCGGAAGGCAGCACCACCACCGGCCCGGCCAGCATCCGCACGGCCAGGTAGTGCTGGACCTCCCCGCCCACGCCCGCGGGCATCTCCACCGCGGACACGCAGTGGTCGGTGGTCAGCAGCAGCCGGTTCTCCGAGCGCAGCACCAGCCACCCCCAGCCCGAGTAACGCTCCAGCGCACCGGAGAACGTGTCGAGTTGCGGCAAGACACCGGACGGCAACGTTCCCGACGGCCCTGCGGCGGACGTTCCGGACGGCAGTAGTCCCTTAGGCGAGTTCATCGGTCTCACCCTTCTTCGGCTTCGGTGTAACCCCGATCACACGATTTGACTCTCCGTCGCCATGAACTCACTATCGGGCCGCCATCGGCACACTCGAACGGGGCTGGAGAGAGAGTGACTCACCTGCGGGAACGGCACGTGACCATGATCGCGTTGGGCGGCGTGATCGGAGCTGGTCTGTTCGTCGGGACAGGGGCCGGCATCGCGCTGGCGGGGCCCGCCGTGCTCGTCTCGTTCGGACTCGCCGGAATTCTGGCCCTGCTCGTGATGCGCATGCTCGGGGAAATGGCGGCCGAGTATCCGAGTGGTGGCGCGTTCTCCGTTCACGCGGAAAAGGCGCTCGGGCCGTGGGCAGGGTTCACGGTCGGCTGGACGTACTGGGCGGCGGTCGGGGTGGTGCTCGCGGTCGAGGCGACCGGGGCCGCCAAGATCGCGGCCGGGTGGGTGCCGGCGGTGCCCCAGTGGGCGTGGGTGCTGCTGTTCATGGCGGTGCTGACGGCGGTGAACCTCGGCAACGTCCGGAGCTTCGGCGAGTTCGAGTTCTGGTTCGCGGGGCTCAAGGTCGCGGCGATCGTGCTCTTCCTGGTGCTGGGCGTCCTCGCCATCGCCGGACTGCTCCCCGGCGTCGCGTCGCCCGGATTGCAGAACCTCCAGGACTTCCTGCCCAACGGGTGGGGTGGCGTGCTCGCCGCCTTCATGGTCACGGTGTTCGCGTTCGGCGGGCTGGAGGTCATCACGATCGCCGCCGCGGACGCGGAGGACCCGAAGCACGCCATCAAGAAGGCGCTGAGGACCGCCATGACCCGGCTGCTCGTCTTCTACCTCGGGTCGATGGTCGTGGTCGTGACGCTGCTGCCGTGGAACGACTCCACCGTCGGCGCCAGCCCGTACGTCGCCGTGCTCGACCGGCTGGGCATCCCGGCCGCCGGGCAGATCATGAACGTCGTCATCTTCGTGGCGTTGCTGAGCGCCATCAACGCCACCCTGTACGGGGCCGCGCGCATGCTGAGCTCGCTCGCCGAACGGCAGGAGGCCCCCAGGGCGCTGCTGGCGAGGACCAACGGGGTGCCGCGCAACGCCGTGCTGGCGTCCACGGCGTTCGGGTTCTTCTCGGTGCTGCTCAACTACCTGTGGCCCGACACGGTGTTCCTGCTGCTGCTCAACGCCGTGGGCTCGGCCCTGCTGGTCGTGTGGGGCTTCGTGGCGGTCTCCCAGATCAGGCTCCGCCGCACCATGCCGAACCCGACGGTCCCCATGTGGGGTTATCCGTATCTCTCCTACGCCGCGCTGGCCGTGATCGTCGGCATCGTCGTGCTCATGCTGGCCGACGAGCAGGCCCGCGGGCAGATCCTGTCCACGGGCCTGCTCGTCGCCGCGGTGGCCGCGGTCGCGGTCAGCAGGTCAGCCGTGCGCCGGCGAAGTCTCCGCGATCGAACCTGACCCCGTCGCCGCCGTCGGCCACGACCAGGCGCAGGAACCGAGCCCCTGCCAGCGACCCCGACAGCGGGACGGCGTCGTCGCGCCACGTCCGCAGCCCGCTGTCGGCGACCTTCGTGCCGTCCGCCCAGACCTCGAAGACCGCCGACCCGAGCTGGTTCACGTCCCGCTCGTCGTCGATGCCGACGTCGGAGGCGAACCCGGTGCACCGCCCGCCCAGGTAGAGGATCATCTCGGCCTGGGCGTGCGCCCCGAGCCCCTTCGCGTACGTCCTCCCGTTGATGGTCAGGGTTTTACCGTCCCCACCGAGGTAGCCGCCGTTCGACCGGTCGCGCTCCACCGGCCCGTAGCCGCTGCGCTCGGTCGTGAACCGCACGTCACTCGCCCACACGGACCCCACGGGCCCAGGTGCGGGCACCAGCACGGCGGCGTCCACCGGACGTGACAACCGGCCGTGCCCCACCCAGGTCGCCCCGAAGGACCCGTCCAGGGCGTGTACCCCCGGTGTGACCCCGGCTGGGGGTGTGACCCTCCACCTGCTCTGCACCGACTGCGAGGTCAGCAACACCGGCGCACGGTCGGAGGACAGCCTCTCCACCTGCCACCCGGCGGGCGCGGAGAACGACGTCGACGCGTTCAGCAACGGGATCGGCGCCTGGTTCGTCGCCGTCACGGTGGCCACGAACGGCTCCCCGGCGGGCGTGATGGTCCCGGGCACCCCGGGAACCGAAGCCTCCACGTCCACAGAGGTGTCCACGGCCGGCGCGTGCCGGTACCAGTCCTGCGACGCCTTCACCCGGAAGACCGCCGTCCCGTGCGGCGGCACCGAGGCCGAGATCTGCCCGGCCGACTGGAAGTCGCGCCCGGACCACAGGTCCCGCACGGTGTACCCGACCGAGGACGGCAACCCGACCGACCGCGCCGCAACGGAGATGGTCGCGTTCACCTCGGACTCGTTGAACAACGCCACTGCCCTGTCCCCGTTGGACAGCGGCTTCACGAAGACCCAGTGACCGTCCTTCTGGGACACCACCTTCCCCTGCACACCCAGGGAGTCCTGGTTCACCGCGATGATCTCCCGGTTGCGCAGGACCTCCAGGTGTTCCGCGGAGACCTTGCGCAGATCCGCCCCGATCAGCAACGGCGCCGCCATGATCGACCACAACGCGAACTGGCTCCGGTACTCCACGGTCGTCTGCTGCCCGTTGCCGACCTCCAGCATGTCGGGGTCGTTCCAGTGGCCGGGCCCGGCGTACGCGTCCAACGGCGCGTTCAACTTCAGGATCTCGACGGTCTTGGACCACGTGTCGTTGATGTCCCCGGTGGTCCGCCACAGCTGCCCGACGCCCTCGCCCCACTCCCAGGGCCTGTTCTGCCCCCACTCGCAGATCGAGTACACGATCGGCCGACCGGTGGCGCGCAACGCGTCCCGCATCCTCGTGTACCGCTCCAGCGCGGGACGCCCCTCGTTGTTGCAGTTGTCGTACTTGAGGTAGTCGACACCCCAGTCCGCGAACGTCTGGGCGTCGATCTCCTCGTGGTCCAGCGATCCGGGCATCGTCTTGGCACAGGTCTGCACCCCGGCGCTCGTGTAGATGCCGAACTTCAGGCCGCGGGTGTGCACGTAGTCCGCCAGCGCCTTCATCCCGCCGGGAAACCGCACGGGGTGGTGCCGCAGCCGTCCGGTGGCGGGATCACGGGTCGCGTCGGCCCAGCAGTCGTCCACGTTGACGTACCGGTACCCGGCGTCCTTCAACCCCTTCGACACGAAGATGTCCGCCATGTCGCGGATCATCTGCTCGTTGATGTCGCACCCGGTGGTGTTCCAGTTGTTGAACCCCATGGGCGGCGTCAGCGCCAACGCCGGTTCGGCGACAGCAGGCGGCACGGGAACCACCACCGACGCCAGGACCAGCGTCAGCGCGGTGAGCAAGGATCTCACTTCGGCTTCTCCAAGGTGATCGCGAAGACGTGCAGGCGCGGCCCGCTCGTCCGGGGGAGGATGACGGCGGAGAGCTCTCGCGCGGGATCGACCGGAACGACCTGGTGGAAGATCGACACCTGCCGTGCGACCGGCCCGGACGGCGTGTGCATCAGCGTCGTGGCAACGGGTTCCGACTCACCGAACTGCGGCCGCTGCTGCCACGAGGTCACCCGGAACACCACCGGTTCCGCACCGTCGGCGTACTCCAAGGCCCCGGCGGCCTCGACGTTCCCGACGTCGCCGGCGGCCAGGAGGTGCACCTTCCCGTACCTGCCGGCGGGAACCGCGACGGTCTGCCCGGCGCAGACGACGTTGTTGAGGCTGGCCTCGTCGCCGTTGCGGAACTCGAACGGCACCCCGTCGTCCACCACCGACCCGGTCTGCGGCAGCTGCGCGGCCGGGTAGGTGTTGCCCAGGCCGTCGAAGTCCCCGTCCCGGCTGGTGAACTCGTTCGACAGCCCGTCGTTGTCGAACACCCCGAGGAGCTCCACCGGCGCCGCGCTCCCACCCGGCGGCAACGCGGGCAGCCCCCACCGCCGGGCGGGCGAGGTGATCCGCACCGGCGCGATCGTGAAGTCGCGCTCGCCCCGTGCGTGGATCAACGCCTCCGCGCCACGCCGCAGCTCCAGCGACACCACCCCGTCCCGCAGGCTCCACGCACACCCGCGCACCACCAGCGGCCCCTCGATGCCCGTGCGCACCCGGCACGGCTGACCGGCCTCGCTGCGCACCCGCACGAACCGCGTCCGCCCGCCCCGCCGCACCGCGCTCACCAGGAACGCGCCCTCGGTCCGGGTGTCGTGGATCGTCACGTCCTGCCACACCGCGGGCACCGCCGGAAAGACCCGGATCAGCCCGCCCCAGCTCTGGATCAGCATGTCCTGCAACGACTTCGCGGCGCTCAGCGGCGTCTCGATCACGGGCCCCGCCTCGAAGTACGACGTGTTGGGCTGGGCGAACCGTGCCACGAACTCCCGCAGGTACCGCAGCGCCTCGTCGCCGGCGGTCATCTGGGCCGCGATCGACGCCGCACCCGTGAAGGTGAAGCCCCGCAACGAACCCTCGAAGCTCAGCCAGTGCCTCAGGGAGCGGGAGATGAGGTCACGGCGCTCCGGCTGCTCCCAGTTGACCTCGCACAACGGGTAGACCGCGAGCAGGTGCGAGTAGTGGCGGTGCGACTTCGCGAACGGGACCCCGGCGCCGATCATGAACCCGCCCGCGTCCGCCGGGTACTCGACGAGCCGGTCCAGCACCTCCTGCCAGCGCGGCAGCAACGGGTCGTCGACGCGCAGGAGCCGCGCTGACTCGATCAACGTCCGGCACGACCAGCGCAGCAACGCGAGGTCGTAGTTGCAGTCCGGCGCCACCCCGTACTCGGGCGAGTAGGTCGGCAGCAGGTGCAACCGGCCGTCGTCGCCCTTGCGCAGGAAGTGCAGGTAGTAGTTCGTGGACCGGCGCAGCACCGGGAAGACCGTGTCGCGCAGCACCCGTTCGTCCATGCTGTGCCGGTAGTGCAGCCACGCGTTGTGCAGCAACCACGGCAGGTTCCCGATCTCCGGGTCCGGCGACGGGTGCAGCGGTGACCCGACGAACCCGGCGTCCTGGAACGTCGGATCGGTGCTACGCCGCAACCCCATCGAGTCGGCCCGGAACTCCGGCCGCAGCGCGTCGACCAGGACCTGCCGGTGCTCGCCGATGGTGCGCGGGATCGGGTCGAGCTCCAGGTGGTTCGACGCCAGCGCCGGCCAGTACTCCAGCTGGGCGTTGAGGTTGAACCACACCGACGGCCACGGCGTCGGCTCGAGCCACGGCCCGGTCGTCGGCATGATCGGCGCCTCGGCCCGTGCCCCGGACGCGAGCTTGTACAGCTGGATCCAGTAGAAGCTCTGCATCAACGCGTCCGGCACGGACACGAAGCTCTTGCGGTAGAAGCGATGCCACCACCGCTGGTGCTGCTGCCGCAGCACTTCCGGCGCGACCGCTGTCGTCACGGCGGTCCGCACCGACGCCTCCGCCGTCCGGTCGGGGAACGAGTGGTCGACGGACAGCAGGAGCTCCGTCCGGCCGCGCCGCTCCGAGATCCGGACCGCGGTCGCGGTCTGCCCGCCCGCCACCATCTCCTGCGTCACGAGTGTGAGACCGCCTACGGTGCGCGTCACGGGCTTCGGGTTCGGCGGGAACGTCGCGGGCGGCGGTTCGCGGATCGTGCGCGGGCTCACCGCGTCCAGCGCCTGGAACGCCGGCACCGCCCGTTCCCCGCCAGAGGCACGAACCTCCAGGTGCAGCAACGACTTCGTGGCGTGCACGAACAACCGGACGGCCAGCTCGCCGAGGTCCGTCACGATCTTGCCGCGCAGCTCCGCGTTCCACAGGTCGAGCCGCAGGTCGACGCCGGTGATCGTGCCGGCGGGCGTCAGCAGCACCCGCCCGACCGGCAGCCGCGCGACACCCCACTCGTTGCCGAACTGCGGCCGGTGGTCCTGGACCTTCGCGTGGTCCACGGTGAACCGCACGGCGTTCGCGCCGGGCTCGCGGTAGACCGACGTGGCGAGGAAACCGTTGCCCAGGAACGGTCCCTCGTACCAGGCGCGCGGAATCCGTTGCCACACCAGGTCCTGCTCGCCGAGGAAGGACTCCCAGTCGATCCGGGTCTCACACCCGCCCTGGGAGGCCGAGGCCCCCGCCGGCAACGCCGTGAGCGCCGCCCCCGCCACCACTCCGCCGAGCAACCCGCGCCGCGAAAGATCCACTCCTGCACCCTTCGAGTCTGCGGCGGCGGAGCCAAAGATCGGAGGTGTTCTCGCCGACTGAGCGTAGGGCGGCCCATCGAGACGGTCAAGACCGGTCAAGCCTCGGATGAAAGCGTTTACCGGAAGTACGCTCACACGGCCGCAGACCTTGGAGGATGCTCATGACAGCGCGTGCCTACCCGTTCGGTCCGGTGGACGGGCTCGAAGTAGACCCGACGTACCTCCAGCTCCAGCAGGACGAACCCCTCGCCCGCGTCCGGCTCCCCTACGGCGAGGAGGGCTGGCTGCTCACCAGATACGAAGACGTGCGATTAGCTCTAAGCGACCCGAGGTTCAGCCTTGCGCAGGCGGCCGTGCGGGACACCCCGCGGATGGGCCCGGTGCGGATGGGCGCGATCCTCACCGACCTCGACCCGCCGGACCACACGCGGTTGCGCCGCCTGCTGGCCCACGCGTTCACCGTGCGCCGCGTCGAACAGCTGCGCGCGAACGCCGAACGGCTGGCGCACGACCTGCTGGACTCGATGGAGAAGGCGGGCCCGCCGGCCGACCTGCTCACCGCGTACGCGGTTCCGTTGCCCGGCTTGATGGTCTGCGACCTGCTCGGCGTCCCGTACGCCGACCGCGACCACTTCCAGGACCTCGCCGCCGCGTTCATGTCGATCACGGCGCTGACCGACGACGAGAAGCTGGCCCGCCTGGGCGAGCTCGCGGGCTACCTCGCGGGCCTCGCCGACCAGCGCCACGCCCATCAGGAGGACGACCTGATCAGCGCGCTGGTCGTGGCCCAGGAGGAGGGCGACCGCCTCACGAGGGACGAACTGGTGCAGCTCACGGTGCTGTTGCTCGGCGCGGGCTACGACTCGACCGCGAGCCACATCGCCAACTCCGTCCACACGCTGCTGAAGTTCCCAGACCAGGCCGACCTGCTGCGCGCGAACCCGGACCTGATGCCCGGCGCCGTCGAGGAGCTGCTGCGGTGGATCCCCGCCCAGGAGGTCGCGGACATCATGCCCCGCTACGCCTTGGAGGACGTCCAACTCAGCGGCGGGGTGGTGCGCGCGGGTGAACCCGTCCTGCTCGCGAAGCACGCGGCCAACCGCGACCCGCGGCAGTTCCCGGACCCCGGCCGGTTCGACGTGACGCGAAATGCCAAGGGGCACCTCACGTTCGGGCACGGGCCGCACCACTGCATCGGCGCACAACTGGCGCGAATGGACGTCCAAGTCGCACTGACCGCGCTGCTGGAACGGTTCCCGGGCCTGCGCTTGACCGCTGACGTGGAATGGCGGACCGGCATGGCCATGCGAGGCCCGGTGGCCATGCGGGTCGCCTGGTGACGATCAGCCGGTGACGTTCTTCCACCGGCAGGGCTCACCCGGCCGCTCGCGTGAGCACGTCTGTTGAGCTGCGCTTCTGTCGAGGAGGCTAGGCCGACCGGCTTTGCGGGGCCAGCAGTTCGTTGATGGAATCGAGCGAGATCCCGAGCGCGCCCGCCAGGGCGGCGATGGTGAAGAAGGAGGGCGTGGGAGCGCGTCCCGTCTCGATCTTGCGCACGGTCTCCGCGGACAGTCCGGCGCGGGCCGCGATCTCGACCATGCTCTCCTCGCCGCGGGCGTCCCGCAGCAACTGACCGAGCCGCCTGCCGCGCTCCCGTTCCAGCGACGTCAGTGGGATGCGCACCATGCCTGCGGATTCTACGCGAATCAGGCGGCCCACGTGGCGTGAGAAAAGTCCGTTGCACGGCCACGTGGAGCAGGCATAGGTTCGCAGTACACAAGAGAGGAGGTGGTCCAAAGTTGTATAGCTACAGGACTCGTGAGGTGGCTGTCCGCTAGGACCGCCTTTGGTGACGCCTAGCGCAAAACCAGGTAGCCACCCGACCCCCGGACTTCGAGCGCTGGTCCCGCTCGGCCTGCTCGCGCAGGAGTCGTCCGGGGGTTGTCCCGTCTCAGGACTTCTTCAGCACGACCAGATCGGCCACGAACCGCTCGTAGGCCTCGGTGAAGTTCTCCGCCCGCACGACCGCCGACGGGTGGACGGTCACGCCGACGCGCACGCCTTCGTGCTCCAGCACCTCGCCCCGGTGCTCGGTGAGCTTGAACGACGGCCCCAGCAGCGCCTTCGCCGCCACCGCCCCCAGCGCGACGACCAGCCGGGGCTTCACCACCCGGATCTCCTCGCGCAGCCACGGGAAGCACGCCACGACCTCGCCACGCCGGGGCTGCTGGTGGATCCGGCGCTTGCCGCGCTCGACGAACCGGAAGTGCTTCACGGCGTTCGTCAGGTAGGTCTTCTCACGCTTGATCCCGGCGTCGGCCAGCGCCTTGTCGAGCAACCGCCCGGCGGGCCCCACGAAGACGTGGCCTTCGGTGTCCTCGTGGTCACCGGGACACTCCCCCACCATCATCAGCCGCGCCGGCACGGGCCCCTCGCCGAACACTGTCTGCGTGGCGTCGTGGAAGAGCTCACACCCGCGGCAGCCGGCCGCGGCCGCGCGCAAAGCCGCCCAGTTCTTCCCCTCGGGGACGAACTGGGCGGCTCCAGTGGTCTTACTTGCCGGACTTGAAGGCATCCTTGACCTTCTCGCCGGCCTGTTTGAGGGCTCCCTTGGCGCGCTCGGCGCGGCCCTCCGCCTGCCACTGCTCGTTCCCGGTGGCGTCGCCGACGGCTTCCTTCGCGCGGCCCTTGAGCTCTTCCGCCTTGTTCTCGAACTTCTCATCGGCACCCATGCAACTCGGTTACCCGGCGAGCCCGCCCCGAAACAGTTGATAAGGTGATCACTCGCGGTTGAGAACCCAGCCGCAAGCCGATGTGACGGCTTGCCCTGGGTGTGCCCGCCCTTCGCAATGCAGCTCCAGAGCTCGTCGTCACACCGGCATGCCGCTGTGACCGTGACGACGTGAGAGGAGCCGGCGGTGTCGTCCGCGAGAATCACCGCCCTGGAGGCCGAGGTGGCAGGGCTGCGCAAGGCCCTGGTGTCCCGGACCGTCATCGGGCAGGCCACAGGCCTGATCGCCGCGCGCAAGCCCTGCACACCCCAGCAGGCGTTCCAGCTGCTGGTGCACATATCACAGCACCACAACATCAAGCTGCACGTCGCCGCGGACCGGCTGGTCACGGCGTTCGTGCACGCGCACCTCGGTCGGCCGGTGGACCTGGCCGACCAGATGCTGTGGGATCACGTCGACGCGACCACCGCGAACGATTCCGGGGAGAGCGACGACGGGATCGCCGAGGAGGTCAGCAGCACGTCCCCGTGAGGCAGCGGGACGGGGGTCGTGCCGAGGTTCACCACCACGCGGGTCGTCCCGCGGTGCAGCACCAGGCACTCCCCGTCCTGCTCCACCACGAACCGGTCCAGTCGCGGGTCGGCCAGCTCCGGGCGGGAGCGCCGCAACGCGATCAGGGCCTGGTAGGTCTCCAGGACACGACCGTGGTCGCCCTCCCGCACCTCGTCCCAGCGCAGCCGCGAATTTTCGACGGTCCGCGGCGACATCGGGTCCGGCACGTCCGACTCGCCCCAGCCGTGCCGGGCGAACTCGCGCCGCCTGCCCGTGCGGACGGCCTCGGCGAGCTGCGGGTCCGGGAACGACGCGAAGAACTGCCACGGCGTGGACGCCGCCCACTCTTCCCCCATGAAGATCATGGGCGTGTACGGCGAGGTGAGCACGATCGCGGCCCCGCACAACAGCTTCCCGACCGACACGGTGGCGGGCAGCCGGTCACCGGTCGCGCGGTTGCCGATCTGGTCGTGGTTCTGCGTGTACGCGAGAAACCGGTGGCCGGGGACCAACGCCGTGTCGACCGGTTTGCCGTGGTGCTTCTCGCGGAACGACGACCAGGTGCCGGCGTGGAAGAACACCTTCTCCAGCGTGGTCCGCAACGCTCCGGGCGCCGCGAAGTCCGCGTAGTAGCCGAAGGTCTCCCCCGTCAGCGCGACGTGCAGGCAGTGGTGCAGGTCGTCCGACCACTGCGCGTGCAGTCCGTAACCCCCGCCTTCACGTGCGGTCACGAGCTTCGCGTCGTTCAGGTCGGACTCGGCGATCAGCGTGAGCGGGCGGCCGACGGACGCGGACAGGGCGTCCACCTCGATCGACAGCTCTTCCAGCACGTGCCGCGCCCTGCTGTCCGCGAGCGCGTGCACGGCGTCGAGCCGCAGCCCGTCGACGTGGAAGTCGCGCAGCCACTGCAGGGCGTTGTCGATCACGTACCGGCGGACCTCGTCCGAGCCCGGTCCGTCGAGGTTGAGGCCGGGACCCCAGTCGTTGCGGCCCGCGAAGTACGGCCCGAACCGGTCGAGGTACGCGCCGGACGGCCCGAGGTGGTTGTAGACGACGTCGAGCAGCACGGCCAGGCCGCGGGCGTGGCAGGCGTCGACGAACCGCTTGAAGCCGTCCGGGCCGCCGTACGGGTGGTGCACCGCGCCCCACAGCACGCCGTCGTAGCCCCAGCCCTCGACGCCGTCGAAGCTGTTGACCGGCATGACCTCCACGAACGTGATGCCGAGGTCCACCAGGTGGTCGAGCCTGCCGATGGCCGCGTCGAACGTACCCTCCGGCGTGAACGTGCCGATGTGCAGCTCGTAGATCACGCCACCGGGCAACGCCCTGCCGGTCCAGCCGCCGTCGGTCCACGCGAAGTCGTGTGCGTAGACCCGGGACGCCTCGTGCACCCCGTTCGGCTGCCACAGCGACCTCGGGTCCGGGTACGCCTGGCCCTCGATGACGAACGCGTAGTCGGTGCCCTCGGCAGCGGAGTGCCACCAGTCGCCGTCGCGCTTCATCTCGTGGTCGACGCCGTCGACCCGCACGTGCACCGACTCGGGCGTGGGCGCCCAGACGGAGAAGCTCACTGATCCCCCTGCACCAGCAGCGCTACCGGATAGGTGTCGAGCAACGACGCCAGGTCCTCGGTCGCCGGACGCCCGGTGAGCACGTCCGTCCACTTCGCACCCGGCAACGGCAGAACCGTGTCCTGCCAGCCCTTCTGCTCCAGCCCGACCGGAAGCCGCGTCGCGACCGTGATCACGCCGGAGCGTTCGAACGCGAGCGCGTGCTCCGCGGCCGGACCCTCGGCGCGCAGCGGCCGGTACCCGTGCAGGCCGCGCTTGCGCACGTGCAAAGCCTTCTGCACCACGAGGAGCTTCGCCGCGCCCGAGTCGTCGACCTCGGGCAGCCAGCCGGACTCGATGCGCGCCAGCAACTCCCGGCGCACCTCGTAGTCGACGGGCCTGCGGTTGTCCGGGTCGACCAGCGAGTAGTCCCACAGCTCGGTGCCCTGGTACACGTCCGGCACCCCCGGCGCGGTGAGCTGCACCAGCTTCTGCCCCAGCGAGTTCACCCAGCCGGGTGCTTTGAGGCGTTCGGCGAAGGCGGCGACCTCGGGCTCGTTCAACGCCTTGGCGGGCCACGCGGCCACCTCGGCGTCGAACTCGGCGTTCCGGTCGACCCACGACGTCTTGATCTTGGCCTCGCGGGACGCCTTCTCCAGGTACTGGCCCAGGCGCGCCTCGGTGAGCGGCCACGCGCCGACGACCGACTGCCACGCCAGGCGGTTCAGCGTCGGTTCGGAGATGCCGTACTTGCCCGTCATCGCCGCCTCGAACGCCAGGTAGGCATCCGGGATCTCCGCCAGCACCGCGAGCCTCGCGCGCACGTCCTCCGAACGCTTGGTGTCGTGCGTCGACAGGGCCGTCATGGCGCGCGGCTCCGCCGACTCGCGCCGGGCGGCCCGCTCGTGGAACTCGGCCGTGGACAGCCCGAAGCGGTCCGGCGAGCCGCCGACCTCGTTCAACGCCACGAAGTTCGTGTAGCGGTAGAACGCGGTGTCCTCGGTGCCCTTCGCGACGACCATGCCGGAGGTCTGCTGGATCCTCGTCGCGAGCTCGCCGTGCGGGTCGGCGCGGACCTGCTCGTCCAGCGCCCGCACGGCCGGCGACCTCGACAGCCGGACCGCCGTCTCCCAGTGCCGCAGCCCTTCCGGCAGGTAGGAGCGGTACACCGGGAAGTTGACCATGACCTCGGCGACGGCCCGGCACGCGTCGTCGAACTCGACGCCCTGCACCAGCCGCGCGATCCGGCGCACCTCGGCCACCAGGATCGAGTCCGCGACCTGCTGCCGGGACGCGTGCTCGACCTCGTGGAAGTTGCCGGCGAACGCGTCGGTCAGCGGGAGGAACACGCCGCAGATCTCCCGCAACGCGTCGTAGCCCGTCGTGCCGTCGACCGGCCAGCTCTGCGGCAGCGTCTCGTCCGGCCCGAGGATCTTCTCGACGACCAGCCAGCCGTCGAAGTGCTCGCGCAGCCGCCGGAAGTAGCCGCCGGGGTCGGCGAGCCCGTCCGGGTGGTCGACGCGCAGGCCCGTGACGCCCCACGACAGCACCGCGCGGTGCGTCGCCTCGAACACCTCCGGGTCCTCGACGCGAACCGCGGCCAGCTCGGTGATGTCGAAGAACCGGCGGTAGTTCAGCTCGCCGTTGCCCCGCCGCCAGTCCGTCTTGAGGTAGTGCTCGTGGACCTCGTCCGCGGCCCCCTCGCCGAGCACCGGCAGCAGGACCTTGCCCGACGACCAGTCGATGTCGAAGTACCGCGCGTACTCCGACTCCTGCCCGTGTTCGAGGACGTCCTCCCACCACGGGTTCGGCACGACCATGTGGTTCGGCACGATGTCGACGACCAGGCCCAGGTCGAGCGCCTTCAACCGCTCCTGCAACGCGACCCTGGCGGTGTCCCCGCCCAGCTCCGGCCGGGCCTGCGTCGGGTCGGTGACGTCGTAGCCGTGCGTCGAGCCCTCCCGCGCGTCGAGCATCGGCGACGCGTACAGCGCGCCGACGCCCAGGCGGGCCAGGTAGTCGGCGACGGCGGCGGCGTCGGCGAAGGTGAACGACGGGGTGAGCTGGACGCGGTACGTGGAGGACGGCGCGCCCATCAGCCCACCCGCTGCAGCACGACGAGCGAACGCGCGGTCAGCGTCAGCTGCCCGTGCGCGGCGATCGGCTTCTCACCGTTGCCCACCAGGCCGGTCGTGGTGTCCACGACGACCCTCCACTCAGGACCGTACTCGGGCTCGGGCAGCGTCACCTGGATGTCCTCGTAGTGCGCGTTGAACGCCATGAGGAACGAGTCGTCGGTGACTCGCATGCCGCGCGAGTCGAGGTCGGGGATGCCCTCGCCGTTGAGGAAGACGACGATGCACTTGCCGAGGTCGTCCTCCCAGTTCTGCTCGGTCATCTCCTCACCGGCGGGCGTGAACCACGCGATGTCGCGCAGCTCGTCGCCCTTGCGGATCGGCCTGCCCGCGAAGAACCTGCGCCGCCGGAACACCGGGTGCGCCTTGCGGAACGCCGCCACCGCGGAGGAGAACTCCATCAGCTCGGCGTTGGCCTCCAGCAGCGACCAGTCGACCCAGGAGACCTCGTTGTCCTGGCAGTACGCGTTGTTGTTGCCGTTCTGCGTGCGCCCGAACTCGTCGCCGTTCACGATCATCGGCACGCCCTGCGCGAGCAGCATCGTCGCCATCAGGTTGCGCCGCTGCCGCTTGCGCAGCGCGAGGATCTCCTCGTCGTCCGTCGGCCCCTCGACGCCGCAGTTCCAGGACCGGTTGTGGCTCTCGCCGTCCTGGTTGTCCTCGCCGTTGGCCTCGTTGTGCTTCTCGTTGTACGACACCAGGTCGTTGAGCGTGAAGCCGTCGTGCGCCGTCACGAAGTTGATCGACGCGTACGGCCGGCGGCCGTCGTCCTGGTAGAGGTCGCTGCTGCCGGTGATGCGCGACGCGAACTCGCCGAGCGTCGCTGGCTCACCCCGCCAGAAGTCGCGCACGGTGTCGCGGAACTTGCCGTTCCACTCGGTCCACAGTGGAGGGAAGTTGCCGACCTGGTAGCCACCGGGACCGACGTCCCACGGCTCCGCGATCAGCTTCACCTGCGACACCACCGGGTCCTGCTGCACGACCTCGAAGAACGTCGCCAGCCTGTCCACGTCGTAGAACTCGCGGGCGAGCGTGGCCGCGAGGTCGAACCGGAACCCGTCGACGTGCATCTCGGTGACCCAGTACCGCAGCGAGTCCATGATGAGCTGCAACGTGTGCGGCGCCCGCACGTTCAGCGAGTTGCCGGTGCCCGTGTAGTCCGTGTAGTACTGCGGGTCGTCGTCCACCAGCCGGTAGTACGACTCGTTGTCGATACCGCGCATCGACAGCGTCGGCCCGAGGTGGTTGCCCTCCGCCGTGTGGTTGTAGACGACGTCGAGGATGACCTCGATGCCCGCCTGGTGCATGGCCCTGACCATGCCCTTGAACTCCTGCACCTGGTTCAGCGGCAGCGCCGCGTAGCCGTCGTGCGGGGCGAAGAACCCGATCGTGTTGTAGCCCCAGTAGTTGCTGAGCCTGCGCTCGGCCAGCGTGTGGTCGCTGATGAACTGGTGCACCGGCATCAGCTCGACGGCCGTGACGCCCAGCTTGGTCAGGTGGTCGATCATCACCGGGTGCGCGAGGCCCGCGTAGGTGCCCCGCAGCCGCGGCGGGATCTCCGGGTGGTCGATCGTGAGGCCGCGGACGTGCGCCTCGTAGATGACGCTCTCGTTGTACGGCGTCCTGGGCAGCCTGTCGTTCGTCCAGTCGAAGAACGGGTTCACCACCACGGACTTCGGCACGTGGGGCGCGGAGTCGTCGTCGTTGCGCTCCTCCGGCGACCCGAACTTGTACCCGTAGAGCGACTCGTCCCACGACAGGCCGTTGGAGATGGCCTTGGCGTACGGGTCGATCAGCAGCTTGTTGGGGTTGCACCGCAGGCCGCGCGCGGGATCGTGCGGGCCGTGCACCCGGTACCCGTAGCGCTGGCCGGGGCCGATGCCGAGCAGGTAGCCGTGGTGGACGAAGCCGTCCACCTCCGGCAGCCGCACGCGTGTCTCGGTGCCGTCCTCGTCGAACAGGCAGAGCTCGACGTACTCCGCGACCTCGGAGAACAGGGCGAAGTTGGTGCCCACGCCGTCGTATCCGGCGCCAAGCGGGTAGGGCCTTCCAGGCCAGGGTCGCACGATGCTCCTCGTCACAGGCGGCGGGCTACGAAAGACCATATCCGGGTCGAAACGACGTGGCAGCACGCTGTTTCGGCAGGCGGTCCGATCGGTGAGGTCCTCTTCCGGGCGGGTCGTCCGGAGGCTGCGGGTCGGTCACGTCCTGACTACTACCCAGCCGGCGCCACTTGTACGCCGATCGGCGACGGTCGGATTCGACACGAACGACACCGACGACAGCGGGCGCGACGGCACGGCGCACCGCTTCGGCTCCCTGCGGCTGCGCGGACCACGCGGCTTCGCGGAGCGCGGGCAGAGCCCGCGCCCGAGCCGGGTCCGGCGCACGCCTTCTGGTCTGGTGGACGATCACACTCCGAACCCTACGAGCGGGCACCGACAATTTCGGGCGCTCTCGCCGGGTTCTCACGGGAATGGGAGAGGCTTAACTCGATCGTGTGACCGTCACCGACCGGCGACCACGGGAAGTGGTCACACTCCTTCGTGCGCGAGAACGAGCTGTCCACGTGCGGCCGTGAGCAGCGTGCGCGCTTCCTGGATCTCCGCGTACTTCAGGTGTTCACAAGCGGCTTCCGCGCACGCGAGCGCGTGAGCCAGAGCGGTGTTGTCCTGCACGGGCCCCGCGTCCCGCAGCGCGTCACGCAGCGACTCCTCCGCGCGCTGTGCCCCGGCCACCGGGTCGCCGAGCGCGGTCGGCCGCACCGAGGCCAGGACCTGCTCGACCGCCAGTTCCAGCACGCCGGTCGGATTTCGCGTGCTCAAGGCTGAGCTCATCGGGTACGCCACCTCCAAAGTCTTTCCGCCGTCGGGTGACGGCCTAACAATACTCCGCGGGTCTATGACCGGCCGTTACGCAAAAGTTTCATCTTTCGCGGTTGCGCAACGGACGGGTGATCTCCCGGACTCGTGGGAAAAATTCATCCAACTCGACCGGCAGGGGAATTCTCCAGTTGGGGTGCTCGTCGATCGTGCCCGGGACGTTCGGCTGCCGGGTTTCCCGCAGAGCGTCCTGAGGTGAGGTCAGGACCAACGCGCAGGGTGCCTGCGCGAGCAGTTCGTGGGCGCCCTCGACGCGGTCCGCGGTCTTGACGCCCTCCTGCCGCATGAGCTCGTCGAAGTCGGGGCCGTCGGGGCCCGCGAAGAACGTCGCCGCGGTGGGCAGGTCGTGGGTGGAGATGCTCGCCATCTGGTTGGGGTTCCACTGCGACGGCGGGATGAGCGGGTGGCCCTCCGCGTAGTAGTCGCGCTGGAAGTAGAGGACGGCGCTGGTGAGCATGCCGTTCTCCTGCAACGTCTTCGTGACGACGGGTTCGACCGTGCCGAGGTCCTCTCCGACCACGACCGCGCCCGCCCGGTACGCCTCCAGCGCGAGCACGCCGAGCATGGCGTCGGAGTCGTAGTGGACGTACGTCCCGCGCGACGGCGGCTCGCCCGGCGGGATCCACCAGAGCCGCCACAGGCCGGCGACGTGGTCGATGCGGATGCCGTCCGCGTGCCGCAGGACGCTGCGCAGCACCTGCCGGAACGGCCGGTAGCCGGTCTCGGCGAGCCTGTCGGGCCGCCACGGCGGCAGGCCCCAGCCCTGGCCGTCCGCGCTGAACGCGTCCGGTGGCGCGCCGACCGTCACGTCGATGGCGAACGCGTCGGGGTCCGCGAACGTGTCCGCGCCGCCGGGAGCCACCCCCACCGGGAGGTCGTGGATGACCCCGATGGCCATGCCCGCCTCGTGCGCGGCCAGCCGGACGTCCTGCAGCTGCCGGGTGCACAGGTGCTGCAGCCACGCGTAGAAGCCGACGCGGTCCTTCGGCGCCTCGCCGCGGTCCTCCGGCCACTCGCGCCAGTCCGCGCCGTGCAGCTCGGCGAACGCGCAGTAGGTGGCGAACTTCTCCAGCTCGGCGTCCATCTCGACGTCGCCGCCGGGGAAGAGCAGCTCCAGGGCCTCCCTCTTCGCCTCCCAGATCGCGTCGTACTCGATCAGGTCCTGGTTCTCCGGGCGCAGGTCGCGGATGAGCTGCCGGGTGCGCGGGCAGGCCTGGAGGAACTCGGCGGTGTCCGTGACGCGCAGGTACAGCGGGTTCGCGAAGCGGCGGCTGGTCGGCGAGTACGGCGACCGTTCGACGGGGTGCGTCGGCGCGGGCGCCTGCACGGGGTTGACCAGCACGACCCCGGCGTCGAGCTCCTGGGCGGACCGGCGGGCGATCGTGGCGAGGTCCGCGAAGTCGCCCATCCCCCACGAGTCCCGCGACCGGGCGGCGTAGAGCTGGAGCATCCAGCCCCAGGTGTGCGGCACGACCGGGAGCGTGCGGGGCGCGACGGCGAGCGTGACGGTCTGGTCCGCGGTGACGATCCGGTGCCAGCCGAGCGGGACCGAGTCGGGCACGTGCCGTTCGACGGCGAACGACGTGCCGTCCTCCAGCTCGATCGTCGCCGGGCCGCGCAGGTCGTACGTCTCGTACTCGCGGATCACGATCGTGGGCGGCAGCGTGCGCGCCGCGCGCCGTTGTTCGACGAGCTCGAGCTCACGGGTGATCGCGTCCTCAGTGGACGCGTCGACCCCGAACTGCGCCAACACCTTGACGACGACCTCGGTGTCGACGGCGACCTCTTGCTGGTCCGCGTTCTCGTACCGAGTGGCGACACCCCAAGCGTCCGCCAGCCGCGCCAACTGCTCCACGACTACAAGCTATGTCACACCCCGGTCCGCATTACCAGAGCAAATGGACCCTGGTCACCCGATGGGTGCAGGCCGGTCGAGACACCTACGCAGAGATGCATTTCATTAGACATCCGATGGGTCGCCTGGAATGGCCACGACGGCCTCCACCTCGACCAGGAAATCGGGCCCGAACAACGCGGCCACCTGAACCAGCGTGCTGGCCGGGTTGGGCACTTCCCCGAGCGCGGGCCGCAGTATTTCGTCACGGACGTCACGAATGGTCTGCACCTCTGACGCGTCCATCACGTACCAGGTGAACTTGACGACATCCGACCAGTCGGCGCCCAAACCCCGCATGACGTGACGAAGATTGCTCAACGCCTGCCGCGTCTGCGCCGCCAGGTCGTCCACTCCGACCACGCACCCGGCCGCGTCGACGGCGACCTGGCCGGAGATGAACGCGAGCCTGCCGGTGACCGTGACGGCGTGCGCGTAGCCGGGCGTCGTCGGCAGGTCGGGCAGCTCGGTGAGGCGTTCTGCGGCGGGCATGACGGCCACACTACTTTGGCCGGGTGGACCGCATCGGCGTGCTCAGTGCCAAGCCCGACCGCACGACGGGCAAGCGGCGGGAGGCTCCCGAGGTGCGCGTCCGCACGGCCGTGTACCTCGACGGACCGCTCGCGGGCCGGACGAACCCGTACTCGCCCACCGAACTCGGGGAGCACACCTCGTGCACGACGGCGGCGGTGGACGGCCGCACCACCCACACCTACGAACTGGTTGCGCTCCCCGACGGCGACGAGCCGGGCCGGCTGCGGTTCGTCAGCTCGCGGGACCGCTCGAGTTCCTGACGACCAGCCGCAGCGGGTGCTCGGCCGGTTCGATCTCGCCACCCCTGATCACCGTGAACAGGTCGGCCACAGCCCGTTCGCCCTGCTCCTTCGCCGCGCCCTCGACGGCGGTCAGCCCGACCACGCGGGTCAGCTCCTGCCCGTCCAGCGACACGATCGACACCTCGTCCGGCACCGCGCGCCCGTCCCGCTGCATGCGCAGGAAGATCCCGACGGCCGCGGCGCCGTTCGAGCTGATCACCGCCGTCGGCAGCCGTTCGCCGTCGAGCAGGACGTCGACGACCTGCTCGCCACCGTCCACCGTGGGCGAGCACCACACCGTCCACTCCGGACGAACGTCGAGGCCCGCCGCGGTCAGGATCTCGTCGTACGACTCGTCCTCACCGTCCGAAAGCACCAGTGCCACGTCCCGGTGCCCGAGCGCGCGCAGGTGCCCGACGGCCGTCTGCAACGCGTGCCGCAGGTCCGTGTCGTCCAACGCGACGTACGGGACCTCCAACGACTCCAACGCCGTCTGTTCCGCGTCGTCCAACGACATCGACAGCAGCAGCACACCGTCCACACGGCGCCCCAGCGGCAGTTCGTCGAAGAACTTCGCCCGCGCCGTGGCGTCACCGAGGACGTACAACAACACGTCGTACCCGGCCTGCCGCAACGCCCCCTCGGCCCCCGCGAGCACCGGGCTGACCTCGGCCGTGAGCACCGCGATCGCGTACCGCCGCCCACCGGCCAAAGAGGAGGCGTCGCGCGCGATCGCGTACTTCATCCGCCGCGCGATCTCGCTCACGTGCTGCCGGGTCGCCTCGGACACGCCCGGTTCCCCCCGCAGGGCGCGCGATACGGTCGCAGCGGACACCCCTGCGGCCTTGGCCACGTCGGACATGCTGGTCACGGCCCGAGCGTATTGGAGATCCATGAAGCCCGGCGACCTCGCCCCCGACTTCACCCTGCCCGACCAGGACGGCACCCCGCGCACGCTGTCCGCGCTGCTCGAGAACGGCCCGGTCGTGCTGTTCTTCTACCCGGCCGCCATGACCTCCGGCTGCACCGCCCAGAGCTGCCACTTCCGCGACCTGGCCAAGGAGTTCGCCGAGGCGGGCGCCCAGCGCGTCGGCATCTCGATGGACGACGTGGCGAAGCAGAAGGAGTTCGCCGACCTGAACGGCTTCGACTACCCGCTGCTCTCCGACACCGACGGCGAGGTGGCCGCGCAGTTCGGCGTGAAGCGCCGGTTCGGCATCACGCCGGTCAAGCGGCACACGTTCGTCATCGGGACCGGCCTCGAGATCATCGAGGTGATCAAGAGCGAGTTCTCCATGAACGCCCACGCCGACAAGGCGCTGGAGGCGCTCAGGAGTCGGTGATCGTCAGGACGCCGTAGGGCCCGGACGCCTTGCCGTCGCGGACGGTCGTGCCGTCGATCGTGTACTTGCCGTACACCTCGGCCCCGTCCGCGCCGGCCACCACGATCAGCGTGACGGGCACCGGCGTAGTGCCGGGCGGCACGTCAAGGGTCTCGGTCCACGGCAGCGTCACGTTCGTCTTGGTGCGCACGGTCGAGCCGACGGTGGCAGTGATGGAGAACGCCTTGCCGGTGCCGGTCACCTCGAACACCACGACCCGTTCGACCGGCGCCGACGAGGACGACACCGGGATCAGCGACACCGGCGTCGCCTCCGGTTCGGCGGCCTTGCGCACCGCGTCGACCACCCGGCCGCCGTAGAGCGCCGCCACGACGGCGACCAGCGCGACGAGCAGGAACGCGATCCACGGGCCCTTCGGCGACTTGCGGACGTCGTCGTGCAACGGCGGCGCGAGCCCGTACTCCTGCGGCTGGTGCGACATGGTGACCCCCTTGTTCAGGACGTCGATCGCACCTGGTCCGCCGTTACCGGATCAGCCGGTGACGACGGCGCCGCTCCGGGCGAGCCGTTCGACGTGGTCGGCGCTCAGCTCCGCCGCGTCGTGCCGCCGGTACTCCCCCGCCAGCACGCCGGCACGGTCGCGGAACGGTCCCCGCAGCACGGCCCCGACCGCGGTCCTGATCGCCTTCTCGGACGGGCTGGACGTGCGCAGGTTCAGGCCCGCTCCCGACCGTTCGACCCGCGACGCCACCTCCGGCTTGTCCTCCGTGGTTCCGGCCACCACCAACGGAACGCCTTCGGCCAACGCCAGCTGCACGCCCCCGAAACCGCCGTTGGTGACCATCGCGGAGACACGCGGCAACAGCTGGTCGTAGGGCAGGAACGGCGCCGCGAACGCGTTAGGCGGCAACGAGCCGACATCATGTGCACCGACGCTCGCCACGACGGTCACCGGTTCGCCCGCCAGCGCGCGGATCGTGGGCAGCACGAGCCGGGTCAGGTCCGTGTCGGCGACCGTGCCCTGGGTGACGTGCACGATCGGCCGTCCCGAGGCCATCGCGCGCTCCCACCAGTCCGGCAGGTCCACCGAGGGTGCCGGGTCCACCAGCGCGCCGACGAACTTCACCTGCTCCGGCAGGAACGACCGCGGGTGCTCCAGCCCGGCCACGCCGTTCTGCAGGTGCAGGTGCGGCGACACGCTCGCCAGCCCGCGCTCGCCGGCGGGCAGCCCGAGGCCGGCGAGAATCCGGTCCCGGTGCTCGAAGGCGGGCTTGAACACCACGTTGTCCAGCAACGCGCGCACCGCCGCGTAGCCCAGGCGCGCGAGCGGCCCGGTCCGGTACCGCAGCCCCGGCCCGAACGGCGGCACGTCCGGCGCGGGCAGCATCATCGGCGTCACCCCGACGCTCACCGCGCGCGGCCCGCCGAGCTGCTCCAGCACCACCGCCCCGACGTACGCGGTGTCGTGCAGCACCAGGTCGACGGGCTCGTTCGCCGCCCGGCGCAGGTCGTCCAGCTGGGTGGGGATCGGGTCGAGGAACACCGCGCGGATGTCGTAGCGCAGCTTCGCCACGCCCTTGAGCCGCGTGCGTTCAGGGAACAGCTCGTCGACGTTGCGTCCCCGGTGGTCGATCGACGGGTCCATCGCGACGAACCGAGCGCCGGTCGCGGCGATCCGGTCCTCGAACACGCGGCCCGTGCACCACCGCACGTGATGACCGCGTTCGGTCAGCGCACGGGCGATGGGCAGCAACGGCGCGACGTGGCCCGGTACGGGCATGGTCGCGAACAACAGGTTCAGCGGGGACATCGGCGCATTCCACCAGAGCGGGCTAAACGCCCGCTGTCGTCACCGCAGGCCGGCCAGCACGAAGTCGGCGATCTCGGCCGCGAGCCGGGCAGGGGTCTTCTGGCCGTCCGGCCGGAACCACATGGGCAGCTGGTTCACCACGCCCAGCGCGATCCGCACGACCGTGTCCGCCGGCACCCTCGAGCTGAACTCGCCGTCCGCCTGTCCCTTCTCCACGACCGCCTGGAACGTCTCGTGGTAGCGGCGGCGCTCGGCGCGGAACTCCGCCATCCGGTCCTCGCCGAGCCGGTGCAGCTCGCGGACGAACACCGCCGTCTCGTCAACCCGTTCGGCCGTCGAGACGACGAGGGACGCCAGGATCTCGCGGACCGTCTCGCCTGCGGGAAGGCCGAGGGCGATGATCCGGTCCATGTCCGCGGCCTGGGACGTGATCAGCAGCCGGTAGATCTCCAGCAGCAGGTCGTCCTTGGCGCGGAAGTAGTGGTACAGCGCGCCTTTGGTGATGCCGGCGGCCGTCACGATCTCCTGCACCGAGGTCGCGTCGTAGCCCTGCGACGCGAACAGCCGCACGGCCGTGGCGATGATCTTCTGCTCGGTCGCGCTGGGCACGGGTTACCTCTGGGGTGCCAGTGCGCGCACCTGGTCGACCTGGTCGCCGCCGGTCGGGAGGAGCGCGATGATCGGGGTGTCGACGCCGGCCGCCTGGTACTCGGCCACGCGGTCGCGGCACCGGTCGAGCGAGCCGTGCACGACGAGAGCGTCCACGACCTCGTCCGGGATGGCCTTCGACGCGGCCTTGCGGTCGCCCGCGGCCCACGCCTCGTGCATCGGGCGCAACACGTCGCCGCGGCCCAGCCAGTCGTGGAACGCCGCGTACGCGGGCACGGTCAGGTAGGTGCTGATCAGCATGCGGCCGAGCGCGCGAGCGGCGTCGGCGTCCTCGGTCGGGCAGACGAAGATCCGGGCCGCGAGCTCGGCGTCACCGAGTTCGGCGCGCACCTGGGCCACGTCTTCGGCGGCGAGCCAGTTCGTGATCGCGCCGTCGGCCTCGCGACCGGCCAGGCGCAGCATGTTCGGGCGCAGCGCGGCGAGCATGATCGGCACACGCTCGGCCGGCGGGCGCTCCAGCTTGAAGCCCTTCACGGAGAACGTGTCGTAGTCGGCGCTGACCTTCTCCCCCGCCAGCGCGGCCTGGAGGAACCGCAGCGTGTCGCGGGTGCGCTTGAACGGCTCTTCGAACGGGATCGCGTTCCAGCGCTGCACGATCGCGGGCGAGGACGAGCCGATGCCCAGCACGAACCGCCCGCCGGTCACCTCGGCGAGCGTCGCGGCGGTCATCGCCAGGGTGGCGGGCCCGCGCGTGTAGACGGGGGCGATCGCCGGACCGAACCGCAGGTCGTCCGACCACTGCGCGGCCAGGGCGAGCGGCGTGAACGCGTCGGTGCCGGTCGTCTCGGCCGACCACACGTCCGTGTAGCCGAGCCCGGCGAGCTCGGACACCAGCGCGCGGTGCTCCAGCACCGGCACACCGATCAACGGCAGCGTGATACCCCAACGAGCCATGAGCGCCTCCCAATCGACTTGAGGGCACCCTACCGACCGGTCGGTATGCTCACAACCTCACGCCTGGCAACCTCACTTCTTGCGGGCCATGGTCAGGCCGTCCGCGATCGGCACCAGCACCGACTCCACGCGCGGGTCGGTGCGCACGAACCTGTTGAAGGCGTCGATCGCGGCGGCGTTGCCCTCCGGCCGTTCGCCGGCCGCCTCGCCGTAGTAGAGCGTGTTGTCGGCGAGCAGCAGTCCGCCCTGCCGCACGCGGGGCACCAGCAGTTCCCAGTAGTGCACGTACCCGACCTTGTCCGCGTCGATGAACACCAGGTCGACGACCGGTTCCTCGGGCAGCTCGGCCAGGGTCTGGGCGGCCGCGCCGATCCGCAGGTCGATCTTGTCGCGCACGCCCGCCGCCTGCCACGCCTCCTCGGCGATGGCCGTCCACTCGTCCGAGAGGTCGCAGGTGATGACCTTGCCGGACGCGGGAAGCGCCTGCGCGAACGCGAGCGTGGAGTACCCGGTGTAGGTGCCGACCTCGACCACGGTCTGCGCTCCGGTGAGCTTGACCAGCAGGGACAACAGCACCGCCTGCTCGTGCGGGATCTGCATCTCCGCCGAGGCGCCGAGCTCGGCCGTGCGGGCGATCAGCTTCTCCTGCACGGCGGTCGGCTGACCTGCCTGTTCACGCACGTAGCGGTAGATCTGCGGGGTCATGACCACGGTCTTGAAGTCGTTCACGCGCGGCCTTCTCTCATAGTCGGGTGGTGAACGTCCTGAGTGTCTCTCCGCACTCGGGGCTCATCGGGTGTTTCACCAGGTCCTGGCCGATCGCGGACAAAATCGCGGCCTGCTGTGCGCGATAGCGGCTGTCGCACACGTTCTCGCGACTGACCAGGAAGAACTCGTCGAACCTCGCGCGCTCGGCGTCGGTGGTGGACATGCGCGCCCGCCCCGCCTCCCGCAGCAGCGACGGGCCGTCGGGCACGAGTCTGCGCATGACCTCCATGTGCGCCATCTGGTTCGCCTTGCTCGCGGAGAAGAGCGGTTCGGCCGCCGCGGGCCCCAGTGCGGTACGCGCCCGGCGCAACTTCCCGGGCAGTGGCTCGTAGTCACGCGCCCACCGCCCGCTGAACGCCGGGTCGAACGTCACCATCATCGGCCGGATGACGTCCTCGTAAACCTCACGGGAACAACTGCCCGAATAGGCGAGCATCACCGAGTACGCGTCGTATCCAAGCGCAGCGAGGCCCACTGACCGCGAATCCGGCTCACGTATCAACCGATCGAGTGAATCCGACAGGAACTTCCAGACCAAGAACGCGCCCTGGTGGCCCAGAAACCACCGGTGCACGGCCCGTTCGACCGGATCTTCCGGCGCGGAGATGGCGATCGGGGTGCGGAAGCACTCGTTCTCGCACCTGATCAGCTCCACGTCCGGCATCGGCAGCCGCAGCACGGGGAGATCCACCCAGGTGTGACCCCAGGTGTCTGCACAAGCGGGAGCGCTCATCGCTCACCCTCCACTTCGGACACGAGGTCGTCCAGGACGTCCGCGACCGCGGCCAGCGTCGTGTCGAGGGGCCGGTCCTCCACGATCGGAGGCACCACTTCGGCCAACGTTTCGAAAACCGCGGCGAGCCCGGGGGCCTGCGGGGGCCGCGCGCCGACGTGGACGGCCTGGCGCAGTCCGACGGCGAGTCCCGCGTGGAGGTAACGCAACAACTTGGACTGATCGAGAGCGGTGAGCGCGGCCTGCGTGCCGAACGGGACGACGTCCTGGTTGTGCAGGTTGGTCGGCAGGCTCTGCACCGACGCCGGCGTGGCCGCCCTGCGCATCGCCGCGACGGTGGCGGTGGTGCTCAGCTGGACGCCCTGGATCGCGTGGTGCCGGCCGGGTTCCGGACTCAGCATCGGCGGCAACCCGTTGGTGCGGTGGGGATCCACCAACAGGTCGAGCTGACGTTCGGCCAGGTTGCCCAGCTGCACGAGGGCGACGTTGAGCTGGTCGGCGGCGAAGGCGGCGGGCTGGCCGAAGAAGTTGCCGCCGTGCACGACCTCGCCGGTCTCCGGGAAGAACAACGGGTTGTCGCTCACGCCGTTGAGATCGCGGCGCACGACGTCACCCGCATGCCGCACGCTGGTGCCGGCCGCGCCGATCAGCTGAGGGGTGCAGCGGATGCTGTAAGGCTCTTGCAGCGGACGGTTTCCCGACGGCGTGCTCCCCGCAAGCCATGACCTGATGGACGCACCCGTTTCAGCGACGTCCGGATGCCCGAACGCGGCCAGTAGTCCAACCGACGTGAACTCGGTGCCGCAGCCGAGGACGTCGGTCATCAAGGCGGACAACAACTCCGCGGTCCGGCGCGCGCGAACCGCCTGCGCCACAGCGAGTCCCAGAACGGCCGCCGTGACCGAGACGCCGTTGACCAACGCGAGCGCGTCGCGGCCGTCCAGAACGAGCTTTGCGAGCCCTGCCCGTGTGAGCGCTTCCCCGGCCGGCATGAGTTGGTTTCGGTAGAAAGCATTTCCGTTGCCGCGCAACGCATGGGCCACATAGGCCAGTGGTTGTAGATCACCGCTCGCACCGACTGACCCCAAACGTGGTACTGCTGGGGCGAACGCGGTGTCCAGCATGGCAGTCAGCGAGTCCATGACCTGCTCGGACACTCCGGATCGCCCTTGTCCCAACGAGAACAGCCGCGCGAGGACAGCGGCCCGGGCGACGGCGGGCGGCAGCAGTTCACCGTGGCCGACGATGTGGTGCAGGATGGTGTTGTCGCTCTGCCCGGCGCCGTCCGCACGGCCCTCGAACTCGACCATCGGGCCGAAACCCGTTGTGACACCGTAGATGGAGCGTCCGGACGTGCTCACGTCGAGCACGAACTCGTGGCAGCGCGCGACCCGCTCGCGCACCTGTGCCGGAAGTTCGACGTGCAGCGGATCGCGGGCCAGTTCGAGGTGGGAGGGTTCGAGGTGTACCGCCAGAGTCAAGGCAGCAGAGGAAGTTCCGACAGGCACGACGCCTCCTGAAGGTTTTGGGGGAGCCACTCGCGACGATCCCCGTTGACCGGTCGGAGAGGAAGGGCCTTACGTACGCAGTGAGTGAGGAAAAATCTCTCAGCCGTCAGACGGCGTGATCAAGCCACCGGAGAGGTGATCGAACTCTCCGCTCACGATTCGGGCCAAAAGATCGGCGCGCTGCTCCACCGGAGTGAACCTGCCCGCAGGGCACTGAGATCTAGCCCACCTGGAAATCCGTTGCCGGCGCGGGTCGACGGAGTCGGCTTGATCACGGCCGCCTGATGACGAGCTGATGTCCTTGTGCAACAAGGAGGTCGCCGAACGCCCTGCCCGGCTCCCCGGAACCACCCGGGACGGGAACCCTCACCGGTCGGAGTTCTTGAGCAGGCGACGAAGGATCTTGCCGGACACGGACCTCGGTATCTCTCGCACGAACTCAACCTGGCGGATCTTCTTGTAGGACGCCACCTCCGCCGCGACGTAGATCATTAACTCTTCCGCCGTGACGTCGCCTTCCGTGACCACGAAGGCCTTCGGGATCTCGCCGTTAACCCGATCGGGCGCACCGATCACGGCCGCGTCCCGCACCTCGGGATGCCGCCGCAGCACGGCCTCCAGCTCCGCAGGCGCGACCTGGTAACCCTTGTACTTGATCATTTCTTTGATCCGGTCCACGACGTGGAACCGGCCGTTGTGGACTCGCACCAGGTCGCCGGTGCGCAACCAGCCGTCCACGAACGCCTCGGCCGTCGCCTGCTCGTCGTTCAGGTAGCCGTCCATGACCTGCGGGCCGCGGATCAACATCTCGCCCTCGGCGGCGTCCGTCGTGGTGCCGGGCTCGACGATCCGCGCCTCGGTGCCGGGACACAGCACGCCGACACTCGCAGGGTCGGATTCCACGTCACCGTCGAATGTCTGGTGCGTGCCACCGGCTTCCGTGAGTCCGTAGCCCTGCCGGACCGGCGCGCGAAGCCTGCGCTCGGCCTGCTCGCGGATGGCGTCGTCGAGCGGGGCGGCGCCGCAGAGGACGAGCTTGAGGTTGAGCTCGGGCACCGGTTCGTCGTGATCGGCGATGGCGGCGGCGAGCGGCGGCACCAGAAACGCCCGTGTGACGCGATGATCCGCGAGCCGCTGGAGGTACGTGCCGGGGTCGCTGCGGGGCATGGTGACGAGCGTGGCGCCGCCGAGCAGCCCGGAGTTGAGGATGATCGCGAAGCCGTAGACGTGGAAGAACGGCAGGTTCGCGGCGAGCACGTCGGTGGCGTCGATGCGCCAGCCCGGCCGGTGCTGCTCCAGGTTCGCGACGAGCGCCCGGTGGCTGAGCTTGACGGCCTTCGTCAGACCCGTTGTGCCGCTGGAGAAAAGCACGACGGCCGTGGCGTCGGGGTTTCCCGGTGGGAGCGAATCGACGTCGCCCTCGGGCAGGTCGTCGAGGTCGAGCGTGCAGGTGACCCCGGCGAGTTCCTTGAGGCGCAGGACTTCCGGCGGCGTCAGCATCGGGTTGATGAGCGCGGCCGTCGCGCCCGCGGCCATGATCGCGTGCAGCCCGACGGCGAACCGCGGCCGGTTCAGGCTGACGAGCGCGACCGTGTCACCGGGCCTGATCCCTTGGCGGACAAGGCCTTTGGCCGTCCTGCGGACCTGATGGGCCAACTGGGCGTAGGTGAGCGACTCGCCCGTGACGACGTCGACGAGCGCGAGTTTGTCGTTGTGCCGTGCGTGTTCCAACACGTGCTCGGGAACAGTGCGGTCAGGAATTGCCACCGCCGGCAGGGGGCTGCGGTAGATCACTGGCGCGACTCCGGTCTCGACGCCGCCGAGCCTCATGCCCGGCGGCGTCTTCGGAGAGTATTCGCACTTTTCGTGATCGTGTCGGCGTTCTTAGAGACTCACGCCGCGCTCGGCCAGCCAGCCCAGGGGGTTGATCTTCTGCCCGCCCTGCGCCCACACCTCGAAGTGCACGTGCGGCCCGGTCGACTGGCCGCGGTTGCCGATCGTCGCGATCTGCTGCCCGGCCTTCACCTGCGCGCCCTGCGGCACGTCGATGGTGTTCATGTGGCCGTAGACCGTGATCGTGCCGTCGGCGTGCTGAATCCGCACCCACAGCCCGAACCCGGACGCGGGCCCGGCCTCGACGACGGTGCCATCCATGACGGAGACGATCGGCGTGCCGATGGCGTTCGCGATGTCGATGCCGTTGTGGCTGGTACCCCACCGCGCGCCGAACCCGGACGTGAACTCGCCTTGGGCGGGCCGGACGCACTTGGGGCGCTTGGCTTCCTCTTCGGCCGCCTTGCGCGCCGCTTCCGCCTTCTCGGCCTCGACGCGCTTCACGTACGAGGCCTCAGCGCTCTTCAGCGCCTCCTTGACGTGGTACTGCGCCTGGATCTGCTCGGCCTGCAACAGCTTCCGGGCCTCAGCGCCGGTGTCGACGGAGTGAATCGTCTGCGGGCCCTGGGGTTCCTGCTGCCCGGTCATCGCCGCGGCGAGGTTCTTCGTGGCCGCGACGGGGACGATCCGGTCCATCGGGGTGACGCTGGTGGTCGCCTGGGCGAACCCGGCGCCGGCGAGGGCGCCGGCGGCGACGACCGCCGCAACGGCCTTCTTGCGGTCCAGGTCCACTCTGGCGAGAACGTCCACCAGCGGACCCTTCGCACGACGATGCCGTGCCAAACCTGCCTCCATGCACTCGGGGGAGTTCGGCTAACCGCGCTTCGCCTGGCGTCGGGGGGCCTGGCTGCGGGCTTCGGGGGCCCGGTGGTGGACTGGACCGCTTCGGGGGCGGGTCCGTGTCCTTGCGGTTATCGAACCGTGACATGCGGCAGGGAACGTAACCTCGCGTCACCGCGCTGAGCAAGCTAACTGGGGGTTCAGGTGATTAGGCCCACTGCTGGTCACTCTTCGTGTCCGGGTCGTGTTGTTGGTTGGTAACGGACTTTGGACCATTGCCTGTGTTGGTGTTCGTGCTGGTCAGTCGCTTGATCGTGAAAGGTTTACTGGGGCTGGTGTGGTTGGTGGGGTTTTGAGCCTGAGTCACGTCGCCAGTGCGGTGGTTGCGTTGGGTGCAGAGACCTTGACGAGTTTTGGTTGCGTCATCGCCGCTGGCGCGTCGATAGAGATTGGGGCTTGACTTCGGGGCCCTTGCGAGGCGCTGATCGGCCGGAAAAGGCCGGGCTGAAAAGCGCCCGGCCGAGCTCGAGAAGCTAGCACCTCGCACCCAAAGTCAAGCCCCAATCTCAAGCGTGCGTGGCTGAGTTTGTGCAGGTAAGTCACGTCATTACCGGTTGCCGTGGTGCGCCCAAGAAGGACGCCTCGCCTTCGGCATTGCGTTGAGGTCAGGTAGCTCGGCTACGCCATTGCGTTCGCGCGCTCTGACGGGCTCGCCTTCGGCTTCGCGTGTCCTCAAGCCATTGGTGACCTGACTCTTGGCTCGTCGCCGTCATGGCTCACCACCGACCCACACGCCCAGCCCCCACGCCCCGACTACCGCCGCTTGGCCACCTCGTCCCGGCTACCACCGCTTGGCCACCTCGTCCCGGCTATTCGCCCAGCCGGAGTGTCAGACCCTCTGAGTATGTTGGGTCGCGGGGGATCCTGCGTGCGAGGGGACGCCTGCGTCAGCCTGGACGCCAAGTCCGCACCGCCGTCTACCTCACTCCTCTTGCCCCGCCTCCCCACCCTTACCTCTCCACTCCTCCGCTGCTTCCCCTCGCTCCCTTGCCACGTCGCCCTGGCCTACGGGCCTCTTCTCACCAAAGCAAAGGGCCGCCGAAAGCCTGCTGGCGTTCGGCGGCCCCGTGGCCGGGCGGGTGGGTGCGGTACTTGTACTTCGACGACGCCGGCTTCAGCTGTTCCA
>NZ_JBHXLO010000024.1:0-156539 GCF_042721395.1 Lentzea sp. NPDC058450 | reverse complement strand
GGGCGCTTTTCAGCCCGGCCTTTTCCGGCCGATCAGCGCCTCGCAAGGGCCCCGAAGTCAAGCCCCAATCTCTATCGTCGCGCAGCGGCGATGACGAAACCCAAGCTCGTCCGCGGTTGTCTTTGCCCCCAACGCAACCACCCACCAAACGCGACCAAACAAAACCGCCCCGGAGCGCAAGCTCCGAGGCGGCCAGAAAAGCCAAAGTCAGGAACTGACGACCGTCGACCGGTCCAGATCCGGCTCCAAGTAGATCAACCGAGCGTGCGGCACCCGATTCCGCACCCGCTGCTCAGCATCGTTGATCGCCTGAGCCACCTCGTCCAAAGCCAACCGAGGCTCCAACGCGATCTTCGCCGCGACCAGCAGCTCCTCCGGCCCGATGTACTGGGTCTTGATGTGGATGACCCGCTGCACCTTCCCAGCGGCCAACTCATCGATGATCACATCAAGATCGGCGTCCGAAGCACCCTCACCGATCAGCAGCGACTTCATCTCGATGATCAGGATCACCGCGATGATCCCGAGCAGCACACCGATCGAGATGGTGCCCAGTGCGTCGAAGACCGGGTCGCCGGTGACAACCGTCAGGCCGACGCCGAGCAGGGCCAGCACCAGGCCGACGAGCGCGCCGAGGTCCTCCAGCAGCACGACGGGCAGTTCCGGCGTGCGGGAGTTGCGGATGAAGCCCCACCAGCTGGCGTCGCCCTTGATCTTCTTCGACTCGTTGATCGCGGTGACGAAGCTGTAGCTCTCCAGTCCGATCGCGACGACGAGGATGCCGACCGCGACGAGCGGGTTGGAGAGGGCCTCGGGGGCCTGGAGCTTGTGGATGCCCTCGTACAGCGCGAAGACCGAGCCGAGGCTGAAGAGCATCAGGGCCACGACGAACGACCAGAAGTACCTGTCGCGGCCGTAGCCGAACGGGTGCAGCTTGGTCGCCCGGCGCTGTGCCGTCTTCTGGCCCAGCAGCAGCAGGCCCTGGTTCGACGTGTCCGCCACCGAGTGCACCGACTCGGCCAGCATCGACGACGAGCCGGTGATCAAGAATCCGACGAACTTGGCCACCGCGATACCGGCGTTCGCCACCAATGCCGCGACGATCGCCTTGGTCCCGCCCCCTGCTGACACGCCTGTCTCCTTGCAACCAGTCCGGTTTGTCCGGCCGAACCTTAGTCTGTTCCGGCCGTCGCGCGGAAAAGTTCAGCGGATTCGACACCATCCGGTTTCACCAGGACGGCGGGGTCCGAGGCGGGCAGCCACACGGACTCGCCGCGGGACAGTCGCAGTTCCTCACCGCGCGCGTTCGTGAGTACCACGGCTCCGGCGGTGCAAATCATGATCTGCGGGCCGTGGTGGTTCAGGCGGGTCTCGCCCACGAGGTCCAACCTGGACAGTTCGAACTCCGGCGCGGGCGTGCGGTAGACGCGGACGCCCGGCTGGACCTCCTCGCCCAGCATGACCTCCATGTCGCCGCACGTGAAGTCGAGCACGCGCAGGAGCTCGGGCACGTCGACGTGCTTCGGGGTGAGGCCGCAGCGCAGGACGTTGTCCGAGTTCGCCAGGATTTCGATGCCCGTTCCCCGCAGGTACGCGTGGAGGTTGCCGGCGGGCAGGTGGATCGCCTCGCCCGGCTGGAGCACGATCCGGTTCAGCAGCAACGCCGCGAGCACGCCCGCGTCGCCGGGGTACGACTCGCCGAGCTCCAGGATCGTGCGGCACTCCATGTCGAACTCGCCGTGCTCCTTCACGTGCAGCACGCACGCGTCGAGCACCTGCGGCAGCAACGACGACAGCGACGTCTGCGGCAGCGTGATCAGCATCGTGAACAACGCGCGCAGGCCCGACGAGTCCGGCTGCGCGACCAGCATCTCGGTGTACGGGGCGAGCGCGGGCGCGTCCAGGGTGCGCAACAACGACACCGTGCGGGCCGGCTCCCGGAAGCCTGCGAGTGCGTGGAACTCGGTCAGCGCGCAGATCAGTTCCGGCTTGGCGGCCGGGTCCTTGTAGTTGCGGACCGGCGAGTCGTGCGGCACGAGCCGTGCTTCCTCGGCGGCGAAGCCCTCCGCCGCCTGGGCTGCCGACGGGTGCGCCTGCAGGCTCAGCGCCTCCTCGGCGGCGAGCACCTTGAGCAGGAACGGGAGCCTGCTGCCCCACCTCTCGGCCACACGCGCGCCGAGCTGGCCGTCGGGGTCCGCCGTCAGCAGTTCGAGCAACGAGCGCTCGGCGCCGTCCGCGCCGACGACGCGGGACGGGTCGCCGGGATGGGCGCCCATCCACAGCTCTGCCTCGGGATGGGGTGCGGGCACCTCCTTCCCGAGCAGCTCGGCGATGGCCGTGCGTGATCCCCACGCGTACGGCCTGACCGCGTTGTGCAGCAGGTCCACTTCTGAGTCAGCTCCCAAATCAGTACGGGTTGCCGCCGAGAGTCCCGGCGGCGAGCCCGAGGTACAGCGCGGCCAGTTCGAACCGGAGGGCGAGCAGCGCGGCACTGACCGCGTCGCCTCCCGCCACCTCGACGGCCGGCTCCAGCACGTCCGCTCCCGGCAGGGTGTCCTCGGCGGCGTGCCGGAGAGCATCGGCCACGGGGCCTTGGCGCACGGCCAGCAACAGCACGCGCACGAGTCCGCTGCCCGGTTCGTCGTCCGGGTCCGCGAAGAGATCTGCACCAGAGGTTCCCTGCACCGCGCGGCGGTGCAACACCGGGCGGGTCAGCGCCTGCGGGTACCCGCAGACGTCACTGGCCACACCCGCGAACGCCGCCAGCGCGCCCGCGCCGTGCACGCCCACGGCCGTGGCGACCTCGTCGAGGCCCCACAGCAACGGCGTGCGGTCGGCGACGCGCAACGCGAGCGACTTCGCCGGGTTCACGAACGACTCGTGCATCGGGTGGTCGCGCTCGGCCTCGCGGTCGAGCTCGTCGGCGATGAGGTCGACGTCGACCTTGAGCAGCCCGAGCGCGTGCAGCACCAGCAGCCACGCGGCGAGCGCGCGCGGGAAGCTGAAGCCCGGCGGGACGTCGATGCGCGGCGGCAGCAGCACACCCCGACCGGCGGCAGCGGCGGCGACCGGACCCGCGTCCGGCGCCGTCAGCAACGTGCGGGCGCCCCGGCGGACGGCCCGGTCGATCGACTCGGCGAGGACCCGGTCACCGGGGTCCTCGGTGTGCGCGAGCACCACGTCGAGGGCACCGACCCACGGCGGCACCTCGTCGGCCAGCACGACCGGCACCGAGCAACCGGGACCGAGCAACGCCAGGACGACCTGGGCGACCGCCACCGCGTGGCCGGGCCGGGTGACCAGCACGACCGCGCGCGGGCGTTCGGCGAAGATCCGCTCCACCCCCGCCTCGGCCGCGGCCTCGGCGGTGGAACGGACCTGCGCACCGGCCCGTGCGGCGGCACGCAGCCAGCCACCCGTGTCGGCGTCGGCGAGGCGGCTCGAGTCGTCGAGCAGCGTGTCGTCGAGCACCTACGTCACCCAGCCGACGGCGGCTCGACCGCCTCGTCCAGCAGCAGCACCGGGATGCCGTCGCGCACCGGGAACGACCTGCCGCACGACGTGCACGTCAGGAAGTCCGCCTCGGGGTCGTTCGGCGTCCCGACCTGCAACGGCGCGTGCTCGGGGCACGGGCAGGCGAGGATCTCCAGCAACTGCTCTTCGAGCTTGACGGCCACGGTTCTCTCCTCAGGCCCGCACGATCGCGAGGACCTCGTCGCTGAGCGCGGCGACGGCCTCGGGGGTGGCGGCTTCGACGTTCAGGCGCAGCAGCGGCTCGGTGTTCGAGGCCCGCAGGTTGAACCACGACCCGTCCGCCAGCTGCACGGTGAGACCGTCGAGCTCGTCGATCGTGACGCCGTCCTTGGAGCCGTACGCGTCCTTGATGGCGGAGATGCGACCGGCCTGGTCGGCCACGGTCGAGTTGATCTCGCCGGAGGCGGCGTAGCGGTTGTAGACCTCGGTGAGCTTCGACAGCGGGCCGTCCTGCTCGCCCAGCGCGGCCAGCACGTGCAGCGCGGCCAGCATGCCGGTGTCGGCGCGCCAGAAGTCGCGGAAGTAGTAGTGCGCGGAGTGCTCACCGCCGAAGATGGCGCCGGTCTTGGCCATCTCCTCCTTGATGAACGAGTGGCCCACGCGCGTGCGCACGGGGTTGCCGCCGTGCTCCTTGACGATCTCCGGCACCGCGTGCGACGTGATCAGGTTGTGGATGATCGTGCCGCCGGGGTCCTTGGCGAGCTCGCGCACGGCCACCAGCGCGGTGATCGCGGACGGGCTGACCGGGTCGCCGTTCTCGTCCACGACGAAGCAGCGGTCCGCGTCGCCGTCGAACGCGACACCGGCGTCGGCACCCTCGGCCTTGGTGCGGGCCTGGAGGTCGACGATGTTCTTGGGGTCGAGCGGGTTGGCCTCGTGGTTCGGGAAGCTGCCGTCCAGCTCGAAGTACATGGGGATCACTTCGATGGGCAGGCCCTCGAAGACCTGCGGCACGGTGTAGCCGCCCATGCCGTTGCCCGCGTCCACCACGATCTTGAGCGGGCGGATGTCCTTGAGGTTGACCAGTTGGTTCAGGTACTCGGCGTACTCCGCGAGCATGTTCCGCTCTTCGAAGGTGCCCTCGGTGACGCCCTCGGCGTCGGCGACCTGGTTCTCGGCGTCGCTGCGGATCTGCCCGAGACCGGTGTCCTGGCCCACCGGCGACGCGCCCGCGCGGCACAGCTTGATGCCGTTGTACTGCGCCGGGTTGTGGCTCGCGGTGAACATGGCGCCGGGCAGGTCGAGCTTGCCGGACGCGAAGTAGAGCATGTCCGTGCTGGCCAGGCCGATGCTGATGACGTTCACGCCCTGCGCCTGCGCGCCCGCGGCGAACGCCCGGGACAGCTCCGGCGAGGAGTCGCGCATGTCGTGGCCGATGACGATGGTCGGTCCGCCGACGAGGCGGGCGAAGGCCGCGCCGAAGTCACGAACCAGGCCGGCGTCCAGCTGCTCGCCGACCACCCCACGGATGTCGTACGCCTTGACGATGCCGGACAGGTCACGCACGCCGCACACTCCCAGGAAACTCGCTCTTGACGGCCTCTGGTCGGCAGCCTACCGGCGAGCAGATCAGTGATGCGTGTGGTCGCTCAGTCCTCGTGCGGATCGGGCAATACCCGCAGGTGACCACGCCGATGACTGCCCGCGCTGCCCGCGGGCACGTCGGGAAGTTTCGGGGACACGTCAGCGCGCCCGGCCTCGCGCACCGCCTCGGCCAGGGCCGTCAGGTCGTCCACGCTCGGCTCGGGCGCCGCGAACTCACCCTGGTGCCTCACGACCTCCCAACCGCGTGGCGCGGTGAGCCGCAGCGCGTGCTCCTCGCACAGGTCGTAACTGTGCGGTTCGGAGTACGTGGCTAGCGGCCCGACGACCGCGGTGGAGTCCGCATAGGCGTAGGTGAGCGTGGCGACAGCCGGGTTAGCACACCCGGTTCGCGAGCACCGTCTCACGCTCCGCACGATCGGGGACGATAGCGCGTCCACGGGATGCTGTGTGTGAGGCACGCTGTGTTTAGTCGTCAGGGCGAACAACTAGGCTGCTGGGTTGTGGTGATGGCACGGGGTTCCCAGCGGCAGAATTCGCCGCGCCGACGCAACCGCGACCGGCACGGCCGAGGCCTGCGCGGCCCGCTCTACCCGGCCACCCTGCCGGCGGCCCGGTCGCGAGCGGAACGCTTCGACGCCCTGGTCATCGAGGCCCTGGAGCCCATCGAGGCCCGCTGGCGCACCGAACTCACCCAGCTCGACGTGGCCGTGGACGACGTGCCCGAGGTCCAGGTCGAGGGCGAGGACGGCGTCGTCGAGGACGGCAACGTCCCGCTGGCCCGGTTGCTGCCTCCTGGCTCGGACAACCGTGCCCGGATCGTTCTCTACCGGCGGCCGCTGGAGGCGCGGGCGAAGGACGGCGCGGACCTGGCCGACCTGGTGCACGACGTGCTGATCGAGCAGGTGGCGAACTACCTGGGCCTGGACCCGGACGTCGTCGACGAGGGCTGAGACGCCCCTCACACCCGCCTCCGGGTGGGCACCGCGGTCAGCAGCGTGAACAACGCGGCCGCCGCCTGGCCGAGCAGCAGGAAGTCCCGCAGGGTCGTGCTCAGGGACGCCCGCACCTCCGCCCCGTCGCCGGGCAGCGGCACCCCGACCAGGTGACCCCAGGCCCGCACGACCGGCACCTCGACCCCGTCCACGTACACCCGCCAGCCGGGTTCGTCCTCGGCGGCGAGCACGAGCACCCGTCCTTCACCACCGGGTGACACCTTCACCGCCACGTCCGGCAACGTCACGTTGACCGGCGCCACCCCGTCGGCGCCCAGGGCGTCCGGCGGCTCCCCACCGGTCCGCGCCCGCCGCGCCAGATCCGGCGCCAGCAACACCCCGGTGTCCGCGGCCAGCCTCAGCCGCAGCACCGGCCGTCCGTCGGAGGTCCGGGGCGCCTCGGACACCAGCTCCCCCACCGCGCCGCGCACCTTGGCCGCGGCGTCGTCCGAGGGCAGCACCACGAACGAGACCCCGGACGACGCGGCCTGCGCCAGGGCCAGCTTCGCGCCGGCCCCACCGTCCAGCAGCGCCGAGTTCCACCGCCGCAACCGGGCGGGCGAGGACACGGTCGGCACCAGGTCGTCGTCCCCGAATGCCGGCATCCGCCCGGCGACCTGACGCACCGGCGACCCGAGGATCAGCACCGATCGACCGGTCCGCTCCAGCTCCGAGGTCAACGCCGGGTTCAGCGCCACCCCGCCGTCCGCCTTCAACGGCCCGGACCGGAGGTCGAGCAACCCGGCCACGCCGAGGCTGACCAACGTCACCACGCCGACGACGTACACGGCGCGACGAACCCGAGCCTGCGCAGCGATGCCGGGTGGCACGCCGCGCTGACATCCGGCGAGCACCACGCACACGAGGCCCCATGCCAGGATGACCAAGGGCGTGCCGGGCCAGGCACCGACGGCGGCCACGGCGGCGAGGGCGCCGATGGACAGCACGATCACCATCAGGCCGGGCAGCATCAGCGCGTTGGGTCGCAGCACAGCGGCAGCGAACGCCGCCGCTACGAACACGGAGCACACGATCAGGTTGGGTGGCGGCGAGGAGTAGGCCGCGCCGAGGCCGTTCAGCACCATGTCGGGGTGTTGCAGCAGCACGGCGGGCCACGGCAGGAGCAACGCCATCGGCAGCAGCACGATGGCGAACAAGGCAGCGATCCGCCGAGCCCCGCCCGTCACGGCCAGGAAGCCGGCCAGGGCGCCCACGATGATCACGACATGCGTCAACGGCGAGAACGCGCCGAGCACGGCGACGCCGATGGCGGTGCCGGACGCCATCGGCAGCCAGGCGTGGGTCGACGACGCGCGCAGGACGGCGAAGACGCCGGCGAACACCACCGGCGTGACGATGTGCACGACGACGACGTCCAGGCGACCTTCGGACACGGCGGTCGTGGCGACGGGGAGCAGGCCGTAGAAGGCGGCCACCACCGCGCGCACGGAACGTCGTACGCGCAAGCCGCGTGACGCGATGTAGGCCGACAACGCGGCGAGGGGGATATCGCCGAGCAACAACAGTGCGACGGCGAACGACGGCCCACCGGGGATCAGCCCGAGGATGGCCAGGGCCGCCGGCGCGGGTGCCGCGGTGCCGCCGGCCACCGGGTGCCACGACGCCAAGTAGGTCGACCAGACCTCTCCCGCCGAACCGACGGGCAGCAGACGGCCACCGGCCAGATCGAGCCCCAGCCGCGACCAATTGGCGATCACGGCGACGAGCGAGAGCCCCAGGAGGAGCAGCACCGGCGGCGCGAGCAGCAGCGAGCGCAGGACGCGGGACTGGTCCACCTCGACGAAGACCATGCCGGGAGCGCCGCGCGGGCCGGGCGACGGGCGAGGGCGCGGCGATGGACGCAGAGCACCCGGCAGGGCGGCGTCGACGGAGACGACGACGGGCGGGCGGCGCAGGCCCGCCACGCGGGGGCGGCCGCGGGACGCGCCGGCCGGCAGCGCGGACGGGCCGACCGGGCGAGAGTCCACTTCGGACGGTTCCAGCCAGGTCGATCCGGAATCGGTTGCGGGCAAACGACCCAGAGCCGCGTCGGCTTCGACCCGGCGGCGGATCAGGAAGGCCGCGCCGGCCCGCACCGCGTTGCGCAGGCGGGTGAGTCTGCTGGTGAAGAGGCCGCGCACCACGGAAGAGCCGCGCCGGGCGCGCCGGCCCTCCAGCAGACGGCCTCGCGTCAGGAGGTAGCGGGCCGCTCCGACTTCGGCGTGTGCGTCGGCGAAACGCCGGAGGAACAGGAAGCCCAGGGCGCGCAGCAGCGACAAGATCAGCAGGCGCGGAAGTCCCACCAGGAACGAGAAAGCTGAACAATTGACCAAGAAAGTGCGCATGCCGTGCGCCCGGTCGACGCCACGAAATGACGGACCCGGCCGTGCCATGGCCGCGTCCAAACGGCGTGCGCCTTTAGTTGCGGCGCGCGCATGTCGCATGCGTGCGACAGGTACGCACAGGACCAAATGACCTGAGCGATTAGCGCGCCAGCCGAAGTCGAGATCGTCGCGCAGCAACGGCATCGCTTCGTCGTAACCGCCGAGGGAGTGCCACACCTCACGTTTGATCAACGATCCGGCGGACGAGACGGCGAGAACCTCGGTGCTCTGCTGAAACGATGCGGAATGTTCCGCCGAGGACAGACCCGTCTGTCGATGTCCTGAAGAATCCGTCGAGAGACCCGCCTCGACGACGAGCCGAGAATCCACCCAATCGAGGCACAGCGGACCGAGCACCGCGGCCGACGGGGACACCTCGGCGGCGGTCAGCAACGACACGAGGCAGTCGGGTTCGGGCGCGCTGTCGTCGTGCAGCAGCCACAGCCACTTGCCGGGATCACCCCACCGCTGAACAGCGTGTTCGACGGCGATGCGCACGGCGGTGCCGAAGCCCGTGCCGCGCGGCGCGGTGAGCACCCCGTCCAGCAGATCTTCCGCCTCGGCCAGCACCTTCGCCGTCCGGTCGGTCGATCCGGTGTCGACCGCGATCACGTGCCGCGGACGGATTCGCTGGCGCCGCAAGGCAGACAGCGCCGTGCTGAGCCACTGGTCGCCGTCGTGGCAGACCAGGACGCACAGCACCGGCGCTGTCCGGAGCCTCGGGTGAGGACTTGTCACGTCCCCAAGTTAAGGCAAGAAGATCACGCTTCTAGACAGCTCTCTTCTTCAGTTTGCGGCGTTCTCGTTCGCTGAGACCGCCCCAGATGCCGAAGCGTTCGTCGTGCTGGAGCGCGTACTCCAGGCACTCCGAACGAACCTCGCAGCCCAGGCAGATGCGCTTGGCCTCCCGAGTCGAACCGCCCTTTTCAGGGAAGAACGCCTCAGGATCCGTCTGTGCGCAGAGCGCGCGCTCCTGCCAGTCCTGCTCGTCGGCAGGGTCGAACAGGTACGACAGCTCGCCCTGCACGACCGGCTGCGTGACGTGATCTTCTTCGAGCTCTTCGAATTCCTGCATTTCGTCCGCCTCCTCGCCTTCCGCTCTCCCCGGTTGGCGGACGCCAGACGCCGTTCCCACAACGACGAATGACACCGATGTGATTACACCTGCGTCACAGCGAGCGGTCAAGCGGAGTCCACACGTCGGGGGATATTCGCGCAGATGGCCGCAAAAACCTTGACTGACTGCACAGACGGTGATTCAGGGGTCGCAACCCGTTCCCGAACGGCCCACAGGGTCATCGGACACGCCACACTGGAGGGGTGAAGCGATCAGCGGTTCGCCCCAGCCCCATCTTCCTCGGCCTGCTCGCGGCGGTCGTCGCCGGAGCGGCCCTCACCCTGCTCGAGAGCAATGTCGCGATCAAGTCGGGCACCATCCTCTTCGTACTCGCCGGGTGGGCGGTGACGCTGTGCCTGCACGAGTTCGGGCATGCCGCCGTCGCGTACAAGGGCGGCGATTTTTCCGTACGTGACAAGGGTTATCTGACCCTCGACATCCGCCGTTACACGGACCCCGTGCTCAGCATCGTGCTGCCGCTGGTGCTGCTGGTCATGGGTGGAATCCCGCTTCCGGGTGGTGCTGTCTGGATCAACCACCACGCGCTGCGGAACAAGCGGATCGAGTCGTTGGTCTCACTCGCGGGACCGGTTTCGAACCTCGTGATCGGCGTGCTGCTGGCGTTGGTCGTGGCGATCTTCTCGCCGCCCGCCGCGCTCGCCGCCGCGATTTCGTACCTGGCTTTGTTGCAGGTGTTCGCGTTCGTCCTCAACATCCTGCCGGTGCCCGGCCTGGACGGCTGGGGCGCGCTGGAGCCGTTCCTGCCCTACAGCGCGCAGCGGTTCGGCGCGAAGGCCCGGCCGTGGGGCGCCCTGGTCCTGTTCGCCGTCCTGATCGCCTTCTCCGAGGTCAGTGCGGTGTTCTTCAGCCTGTCGATGAACGTCTTCCAGCTCATCGGCGGCGACCCGTTCTACGCGTTCACCGGCAACGAGACCTTCATGTTCTGGCGCTACCTGTAAGGGCGAACCGGCGCTGTGGAAGCATGGGCGGGCGTGAAGGTCGTAGCACTGGTCGGCGGGGTCGGCGGCGCGAGGTTCCTGCAGGGCCTCAAAGCACTCGGAGCGGACGTCACGGCGGTGGTCAACACCGGCGACGACGTGTGGATGCACGGGCTGCGCATCACCCCTGACCTCGACACCTGCATGTACACCCTGGGCGAGGGCATCGACACCGAACGCGGCTGGGGCCGCGCGGACGAGTCGTGGACCGTCAAGGAGGAGCTCGCCGCGTACGGGGCCGAACCGTCGTGGTTCGGCCTGGGCGACCGGGACCTCGCGACCCACCTCGTCCGCACCCAGATGCTGCGCGCCGGGTACCCGCTCTCCGCCGTGACGGAGGCGCTGTGCGACCGCTGGAAGCCCGGCGTGCGGCTGCTGCCGATGTCGGACGACCGGGTCGAGACGCACGTCGTCGTCGACCTCGACGGTGAGACGAAGGCCATCCACTTCCAGGAGTGGTGGGTGAAGCACCGGGCCGGCATCCCCGCGCAGTCGTTCGCGTTCGTCGGCGCCGAGACCGCCACCGCCGGTCCCGGCGTGCTGGACGCGATCGCCGAGGCCGACGCCGTGGTCCTGGCGCCGTCCAACCCGGTCGTGAGCGTCGGCACGATCCTGAACGTCCCCGGCGTGCGCGACGCGTTGCGCAAGACCGAGGCCGGCGTCGTCGGCCTGTCGCCGATCATCGGCGGGAAACCGTTGCGGGGCATGGCGGACGCCTGCCTGGACGCGATCGGCGTGGAGACCTCGGCCGAGGCGGTCGGGCGGCTCTACGGCTCCCGCAAGTGCTCGGAGGACGGCATCCTGGACGCGTGGCTGGTGCACACCGGCGACCGCGCGGACGTGCCCGGTGTCGCGGTGCGCGCGGTTCCGCTGCTGATGTCCGATGTGGACACCACGGCGCAGATGGCCCGCGACGCGCTGGAGCTCGCCGGAGTCGACGTTGGCTGACCACGCCGCGGCGGCGTTGGAGCTGCTGCCCGTCACGGGTCTGCCGGAATTTCGCCCCGGCGACGACCTGGCCGGCTCTGTCGCGCAGGCCGCACCCTGGCTTCGTGACGGCGACGTGCTGGTCGTCACCTCCAAGGTGCTGTCCAAAGTAGAGGGACGGCTGGTCCGCGTGCCGGCCGACCCCGAGGAGCGGGACCGGATCCGGCGCGAGCACGTCGACGCGGAGTCGGTGCGGGTGCTCGCCCGCAAGATGCGCACGCTGATCACCGAGAACAAGCTCGGCATCGTCCAGGCCGCCTCCGGGGTCGACGCGTCGAACGTGGCGGGCGACGAGATCGCGCTGCTGCCGGTCGACCCGGACGGGTCGGCGGCGTCGTTGCGCGCGGCGTTGAAGGCGTCGCTGGGCGTCGAGGTCGCCGTGGTGATCACCGACACGATGGGCCGTGCCTGGCGGATGGGTCAGACCGACGCCGCGATCGGCGCGTCCGGCATCCGCGTGCTGCACGACTACGCGGGCGCGGTGGACGAGCACGGCAACGAGCTCGCGGTGACGATGGTCGCCGTCGCGGACGAGATCGCGGCGGCCGCGGACCTGGTGAAGGGCAAGCTCGGCGCGGTGCCGGTCGCGGTGCTGCGCGGGTTCGACGTGGTGGACGACGGGTCCACGGCACGCGACCTGAACCGGCCCGTCGAGGAGGACCTGTTCAGCCTCGGCACGGAGGAGGCGCTCGCGCTCGGCCGCTCGCAGGCCGTGCTGATGCGCAAGTCCGTGCGGTTCTACTCGGACGAGCCAGTTGATCTCGTTGCTGTCCGTCGCGCCGTCGGTGCGGCGCTGACCGCGCCCGCGCCGCACCACACGAAGCCGTTGCGGTTCGTGCTGGTGCGGGAGAAGCGGGACGAGCTGCTGACGGCCATGCGTGCGCAGTGGGAGACCGACCTGCGGGCCGACGGGTTCACCCCCGACCAGATCGCGCGCCGGGTGCGCCGGGGCGACCTGCTGGTGGAGGCGCCGGAGATCGTCGTGCCGTTCCTGGTCCGCGACGGCGCGCACAGCTACCCGGACGACCGGCGCGCGGACGCCGAGAAGACGATGTTCACGGTCGCCGGTGGCGCCGCCGTGCAGGGCCTGCTGGTGGCACTCGCCGCCGAAGGGCTCGGCTCGTGCTGGGTGTCGTCGACGATCTTCTGCGCGGACCTGGTGCGGTCGGTGCTGGGAGTACCGGACGACTGGGAGCCGCTCGGCGCCGTCGCGGTCGGGCACCCGGTCGAACCGCTGACGCCGCGTGAACCGCTGGAAGGGCTGATCGAGCTTTGACTTCGTCCCGTCGCAACTGACGGGACTTCCCACCTGCTTGTGGCAGGTAGCACTTACGCGCTGCACCTCGCGGTACGGGTTTCCTGTTTTATCGCCGATCGCGGAAAGGAGGACCCTTGCCGTCTGACATCAGCTCCGCAGGCATCGCCCGAGTCGCCTCGGGCTACGGCTCGACCAGCCGCAAGAATGTTCTTCGCCGCGTTGAAATCTCGATCATGCCGAGCACGGCACTCCGGGCACGACCAGTGCCGGGTGGAGAGGGGCAGCTCCGCAAGCACATGGCCACAGTCAGAGCAGGTCTTGGTGGACGGGTACCAGCGGTCGATCACCACGAACTCGCGACCGGCACGTGCGCACTTGTACTCGAGCTGCCTGCGAAACTCACCCCAGCCGACGTCGGAGATCGCGCCTGCCAAACGGCGATTGCGGAGCATGCCCGCGACGTTGAGGTCTTCAATCGCGATCAGCTGAGCGGAACGCACCAACTGGGTCGTGACACGGTGCAGAAAGTTCGAACGGGCGTTACGAACCTTGCGGTGGGCACGAGCAACCTTGGCCCTGGCCTTGCGACGGTTGTTGCTGTCTCGTCGGCACCGCGCCATCCGACGTTGGTAGCGGACGAGGTTGCGAGCCTTGCGCGCCAAGTGCCGGGGATTGGCAACCCGTTCACCATCGCTGGTGACCATGAACTCGATCAGTCCGAGGTCCACTCCCACACCGTCGACGCCGCCCACGGACGGCGTTGGCAGGGCAGCGTCCACGGCGAACGTCACGTACCAACGACCATCCGGATCACGGGAGATCACGACCATCGTGGGATCGAGCCCGGAGAGGTCGACATCTCGAAAGGACCAGACGAAGCGCAGCGGTGCAGTGGTCTTGGCCAGCGTCAAGACACCATCGCGAACACGGAACGCCGAACGTGTGTAGTGCGCACTCTGCCGGCCGGTACGGGACTTGAACCTCGGGTAGCGAGCGCGCCTGCCGAAGAAGTTCTGGAACGCCCTGTGCTGATGGCGCAGCGTCTGCTGCAGCGGCACGCACGAAACCTCGGAAAGAAACGCCAGTTCCTCTGTCCGCTTCCACTGAGTCAGCGCAGCGTCGGTCTCCTGGTAGGACGTGCGAACGCCTTCAAGTTGGTGACGAAGGTTGCGCGCTCCCAAGGTTTTGTTCCACACCAGACGCACACAGCCGAACGTGCGGTTCAACGCCGCCGCCTGCTCGGGAGTCGGGTAGGCCCGACACTTGTACGCCGTTCGCATGCGAATGAACGTATCGTGAAGAATCCAGCGCGAAAGTCGCGTTCTTCGCGAATCGGACCAAACGGGCTTGATCATTCCCAGTCTGAGCGCTGGGCCTTCCAGCGGAGGCATTTGTGACACTGCACGCCGACGCCGTCTCGACGCTGAGCCGGTTCTCGGGCCAGGACGCGTTGAAGGAGGCCTACCTGGGCTTCCTGGCGGCCCGTGAGGACGCCTGCATGCGCTCCTGCGAACCCGGCCACATCACCGCGTCCGCGCTGGTGCTGGACGCCACCGCGGAGCACGCGCTGCTGACGCTGCACCCGCGCGTGGGCCGGTGGTTGCAGCTCGGCGGCCACTGCGAGCCAGAGGACTCGACGCTGGCCGGCGCCGCGCTGCGCGAGGCCACCGAGGAGTCCGGCATGCGCGGGCTGCGGATCGAGCCGACGCCGATCCACCTCGACGTGCACCCGATCACGTGCTCGCTGGGCAAGCCGACGCGGCACTTCGACGTGCGGTTCCTGGTGCGGGCGCCCGTCGGCGCGCAGCCGGTGCGGTCGGCGGAGTCCGTCGACCTGCAGTGGTGGCCGCTGGACTCGTTGCCGGACAACGTGGACGACCTGCACCCGTTGATCGAGAGCGCGCTTCAGCGCCTGGGCTAGAACCTGCGGTAGTCGCGCGGCGAGAACCTCGGGGCTCGCCGCGGCCGCCGCATGCCCGCCGACTCCAGGTACATGACGGCGCGGTGGCGTTGCGGCTGGTACGGCGCCAGCAGCTCCATCATCGCGGCGTCGTCGCCGGGCGTGCCGGTCAGCGCCCAGGTGACGTTCTTGGCGACGTGGTAGTCGCCGACGCTCACCGCGTCCGGGTCGCCCCACGACCGTTGCGCGACCTCGGCGGACGTCCACACGCCGACGCCGGGGATCTTTTCGAGCAGCTCACGGCTGCGCGTCTCGGCTGCCTTTTCCAGGCGGTGCGCGACCTGCGCGACGTTGATCAGCGTTCTTCTGCGCGCGCCGTCGAGGCCGCACTGGTGCCACTCCCAGTCCTGGAGGGCCAGCACCCGTTGCGGTGTCGGCGGGACCTTCAGCGGCCTCGGGCCGGGAGCGCTCTCACCGAACCTGCGGCCGAGTTCGCGCCACGTCCGGAAGGCCTCCATGCCGGTGACCTTCTGTTCCAGGATCGAGGCGAACAGCAGGTCCCAGACGCGGCCGGCGGAACCGAGCCGCAGGCCCGGTCGTTGCCGGCGGGCCTCCGCGATGATCGGGTGGTGGGCGACGAACTCGTCCACCGGGTCGTTCGCGCCGAGCAGGGCGGGCAGGCCGTCGAGCAGCCACGGCCCGCCCTCACCCCACGCTTCCGCCTGCACCTCACCGTTCGTCCTGGTGATGTGCAGGGTTCCCGGGCCGCCCGGCGTGTTGGCCGCGAACCAGACGCCGCCTTCAGCACTGAAGGAGGGATCGCCGGGTCCGCGGCGCAACGTGCCGAGCACCGCTCCCAAGTCGAGTGGGAACGGTGGAGTCCAGGTTCTGCTAGTGGCGTGGCTCAAGACGTTGCCGGTGTATTCGTGTTCAGACGGGCGTGTCGTGGTGCCGCCCCCACGCCCTCGTACTGGTTGTACGGGGGCGTGGGGGCGGTGCCACGACACGGCCTGCTGGGCGCGGATACGCCGCCAACGTCTTGTGTCACGCCACTAGGCATCCGTGGAGAAGCGCACGCCGGCCTCGGGCAGCACGACACCCGGCCACACCCGCGCTCCGCCGATCAGCTCGCAGCGCGCGCCGATCACCGCGGAGTCGCCCACTACGGCGTCCCGCAGGACCGCACCGGCCTGCACGAGCGCACCGGCGCCCACGATCGAACGTTCCACGACGGCGTTCTCGCCCACGACAGCGCCGTCGAACAGGATCGCGCCGTCGAGCACCGCGCCGTCCGCGACCGTGCAGTTCGCACCGACCGCGGAGCCGCCCTTGACCGTTGCTCCTTCGTGGACGGACGAACCGTCCAGCACCAGGTAGTCGCCGGGCTGTGCAACCGCGGCCGACGGTGCGACGCCGCGCACGAGGTCCGCGGACCCCTGCACGAACGCCTCCGGCTTGCCGAGGTCCAGCCAGTAGGTGGCGTCCACGTGGCCCTGCAACCGCCGGCCCGCCTCAAGCAGCCCGGGGAACGTCTCGCGCTCCACCGACACCGGACGGCCGGCGGGAATCGCGTCGATCACCTCGCGGCGGAACACGTAGCAGCCGGCGTTGATCTGGTCCGTCGGCGGGTTCTCCGTCTTCTCCAGAAACGCCTGGACGCGGCCCTCGTCGTCCGTCGGCACGCAGCCGAACGCACGCGGGTCCGCCACCTTCACCAGGTGCAGCGTCACGTCCGCCTCGTGCTTGCGGTGCGTGTCCACGATGCCCGTGAGGTCGACGCCCGACAGGATGTCGCCGTTGAACACCATCACGTCGGGCTCACGCAGCTTGTCCGCCACGTTGCGAATCGCGCCCGCCGTGTCCAGCGGTACCTCTTCCACCACGTACTCGAGCTCGAGCCCGAGCCTCGATCCGTCCCCGAAGTACTCCTCGAACACCTCGGCCTTGTAACTGGTACCCAGCACCACGTGGGTGATGCCGGCCTCCTTGATCCGCGAGAGCAGGTGCGTCAGAAATGGCACCCCCGCGGTCGGGAGCATGGGCTTGGGAGCGGACAGGGTCAGCGGGCGAAGACGGGTGCCCTTGCCCCCGACCAGCACCACAGCTTCGACGCCGTGCACCTTTTTCCTCCTCCGCGTTACAGCGAGCCGTTCGACGGAATACTCTGACACGAAGCAGATCGTCAGATGGGATCTGGTCCCGGCAAGGAGCTAAATCCGACATGGACCCACGCGACCGGGCCGACGCCATGCTCGCCCGCGCCCGTGCACGTGGGCGGAACATCGTGACGCCGGACAACATGACGTCTCCGATGGACTCCTCTGACACGCAGCAGATCCCCAGAGCGCTGGTCAACGCGGTGGACCCGCGCCGCGACCCCGACTCGACCATGATCCTCGCGCCGGCCCAGATGGGCATGCAGCAGCGTCCTGGCTCGCCGCCGATGCCGACCCAGCCGATGCCCGCGCAGGCCGCGCCGCCGATGCAGCAGGGGCCGCACGGGCCGTCCGATGACGCGGAGATCACTCAGGTCGTGCAACCAGGACTGATTCCGACCGTGTCGAACCACCAGCAGAAGCGGAACACGCTCTCGCAGAGGCTGAGCGGCGACATGTGAGCAGGCCCGGCGGGCCCGCTCACATCACTTCTTGCGCGTGAGAATCTTCACCCGCAACGTCAACCCCGCCTTGAGCACGAGGCGGAACGGCGCCCACAGCACCCCGGCGTGCCGGTCGGCCAGGTACCGGTAGGCGCTGCGGTGGTGCTCCCGCAGCATCCGGTCGGACGAGCTCGCCGTCGAGTGCCCGCCGATGTGCATGACCTCGGCGTCCGGCACGTAGACGTTCAACCACCCGGCCGCGCTGACGCGTTCGCCGAGGTCGACGTCCTCGAAGTACATGAAGTACTTCTCGTCGAACCCGCGCACCGAGTCGAAAGCCTCGCGCCGCATCAGGAAGCAGGACCCGGACAACCAGCCGGCGGTCCGCTCGACGGGTTCCTTCTCCTGCCGGTACGCCCGCGTCCAGGGGTTCGACTTCCACACGGAACCGAACAGGGCGTGCCCCACCCCGCGTCCGAGGGACGGCAACAGCCGCGCGGACGGGTAGACCTCGCCGGAAGGTTCGCGGATCAGCGGACCGAACATCCCGCCGCGGGGCCACCGCGCGGCCGCGGCGATCAACGCGTCGACGGAACCGGGGGCGAACTCGATGTCGGGGTTGGAGATCAGCACCCAGCCGACGTCCTGGCCGAGGGCCTCGACGCCGCGGTTGGCGCCGCCGCCGTAGCCCAGGTTGCCGCCGGTCGGCAGGAAGGTCACGTTCGACCGCTCCGCGGCCAGGGCCTCCGGCACGCCGTCGGTGGAGCCGTTGTCGGCGAGGATCACCTGCACCGGACGGGAGGTGGCCTTCTCCAGGGTGTCCACGAAGGGGGCCAGCGTCTCGCCCGGCGAGTACGTGACCGTCACGACACCAAGTCCATCGCCGTAGTTCACGCGCGCCACCCTAGCGCCGCCGCGGTCAGCGCCGGCGACGCACCATCACGGCCCGCTCGTAGGCCTCGCGGTGCCGATCCGCGCTGACGGCCCAGGAGAAGTCCTTGGCGCGTTGCTGGCCGGAGTTCGCGAGCGACGCGCGGCGGGCCGGGTCGTCCAGGAGGTCGGCGATCGCGGCCGCGATGTCGCCGGCGCCCACACCGCAGTACGCCACGGCCTCGCCGCCCACCTCGGGCAGCGACAGGCGGCGCGTCGTCAGCACGCAGGCACCGCAGGCCATCGCCTCCAGCACCGGCAGGCCGAAGCCCTCACCGAGGGACGGGTAGGCGACGAGCTCGGCGCCGCCGAGGAAGCCCGCGAGCTGTTCGAACGGCAGGTAGCCGGCGCGGATCACGCGGATGCGGTGCGGCACGGAGTCGAGGGCGCGCTCGACCTGGCTGTCCCAGCCCGGCTGGCCCGCCAGCACCAGCGCCGGTGGTTCGGCGCGGCCCACCATCGCCTGCGCGAAGCCGCGGATCAGGGCCGGGACGTTCTTGCGGGGTTCGAGGGCGCCCAGGAACGCGACGTAAGGGGTGTCGCCCAAGGACAACACGCGGCGGACCGCCAGGACCTCGTCCGGTGACGGCGGGTGGAAGCGTTCGGTGTCCACGCCGTGCTGGGCGATGTGCAGGGCGCCGCGGTCGGCGCCGGCCACGCGGGCCAGTTCGTCGGCGGTCGCCTGCGACGGGACGACGCAGAGGTCGGCGCGGCGCAACGAGGCTCGCGTCCAGGCGCGGAAGAAGCGGGCCTTCACCGACGAGTGCAGCACCGGGTCGGTGAAGAAGGTGGCGTCGTGCAACGTGACGACGGACGCGGCCTTGGCGGCCAGCGGCAGGGTGTAGTGCGGGGAGTGCACGACGTCGACGCCGAGCGTGCGGACCAGGCGCGGCAACGTGGTCTGCTCCCAGGCCAGGCGGGCCGTCCTGGTGGCCACGGCGTCGGCGGCGCGGATCACGCGGGCGTTCGGCGCGATCTTGGTGAACAGGTCTTCGTCGCGCGGCTGACACACGACGGAGAGCTTGGCCCCGTCGGCGTCCAAAGCCGCGACGAGCGAATCCACGTAACGGCCTACGCCACCACGGTCTGCGGGGATCGCGGTGGCGTCGATCAGCACGCTGAGTTCGACGGTGGGCACGGTCAGCTAGCGTAATGTCATTTGCGAATGCGTCTGACGGGAATGCGCTAATCCGGTAGTCAAGCGTGTGCTCTCCAAACACTCAGCGCGGTCTTTTCCCAGGTGAACTCACTCGCGCGGGTGATCCCGGCCTCGATCGTGTGACGAGGATCAGCCAACACCGCCCGCAGCCCTTCCGTCAACGACGCGAGGTCTCCCCGTCGCACGACCGTGCCCGCGCCGCCCGCCACCTCGACCAGTGCCGGATCGTCCGAGTGCACAACGGGAACGCCGGCGGCCATCGCCTCCAGCACCGGCAGGCCGAAACCCTCCGCGAGACTGGGTGCGGCGAGGCAGGTGGCCCCGGCCAGCACCGACGCGAGTCTGGCGTCCGAGACCCTGCCCAGCAACGTCACGTGCGGCGCGCGGAGGTCCACGCCACCCCACCCCTGCGGACCGACCACGACCAGCGGCACGCGCAGCCTTTCGCACGCGCGCACCAACATTTCGAAACCTTTGCGCGGCTCCACGGTTCCGACGGCGAGCACATATCCGGCGGGAAGGTCGTCCGCGGGCGAACCGACCAACCGCGTCACACCATTGGGCACGACCACGACCGGCACCTCGACGCGCACGCACGAATCCAGTTGAGACGCAACGGCTTCCGTCGGCACGACGAGCGCACGGGCCTCCCGCGCCGCCCGCCCGATCACCTTGCGGTGCCAGGCGACTCCGCGCGGCGTCAACGTCTCCGGGTGCGTCCACGGCACCACGTCGTGCACGGTGACGACGGCTCCGGGCAACGGCGCGAGCGGCGTCGGGGCGTGCACGTGCGGGCCGAGCCGTGGCGGGAGACCGCGCTCCCACAACGCCACCAGCGCCCGGCGCGGCACCCGCAGCACGCGGTCGGCGTTCGCGGTGGCGGCGGTCGTCACGGACCAGCCCGCCGGGGTGTTCTCCCGCAACGCGCCCAGCAGCTCGGCGGTGTAGCGGCCGGTTCCGCCGGGGACCGGCGCGTTGAGTTGCTCGGTCAGCACTACTAGCTCGGGCACGTCGCGTACCGTCTCACGCCGTGTCGGCAGTCAGCACCGTGGTGGTCGTGACGTGGCGCGGTCGTGACCACGTCACGGCGTGCCTGGACGCCCTGAAAGCCCAGAAGAGTCCACACAGGACGATCATCGTGGACAACGCGTCCGACGACGGCACGGCCGAGCTGATCAGCGGCCACGAGGTCGTCCGGCTCCCCCGCAACGTCGGCTACGCGGGCGGGCTCGCCGCCGTGCTGGACCTGGTCGAGACGCCGTACGTCGCGTGGCTCAACGACGACGCGGCCCCGGACCCGTCCTGGCTCGCCGAGCTTGAGAGCGCTCTCGAAGGCGAACCGGACGCAGCCGCCGCCACCTCGTCGATCCTGCTCACCGACGGGTCGACGCAGTCCGTCGGCGTCGCGCTGACCGCGGACGGCCACGGCAGGGACGTCGTGCTCGCGGGCCGCGAGGTGTTCGGGTTCTGCGGCGGCGCGGCCCTGCTCCGGACCGACGTGCTGAAGGCCGTCGGGGGCGTCCCGGCGAGCTTCTTCTGCTACTACGAGGACACCGACACGGCCTGGCGGCTGCGGCTTGCCGGGCACCGGGTGATCTCGGTCGGGCCGGCGCGGGTGCGGCACAAGCACGGCGCCAGCACGCGGCCGGGTTCGGCGCTCTTCCACCGCTGGAACGAACGCAACCGCCTGCTGATGCTGCTGCGGTGCGCGCCGTTCGCGGTGGCGGTCACGCAGGTGGCGAGGTTCGTGGCGATCACGGCGATGCTGCCGCTGCGCAAGGACGTGCCGGACGCCGCCAACTTCCGGTTCGGTCTGCGGGCGCGAGTGGTGGGCGAGGTGCTGCTCCGGCTGCCCGTGACGCTGGTGCAGCGACTGCGGGTGAAGGTGGCGGTGCCGAGACAGCGGGTGTGGCAGGACTGGGCGGGCCGCTGAATGTCACGCCCGGAAACCGATGAGCTGCGGTACCCGGTCTGGCCGCTGACCATCGGCGGACTCGTGGCGATCGCGGCCGGAGTCGCGCTGAGCGTCACCCTCACCCAGGGGTTCGTGTTCCTCTGCCTGCTCGGCGGCCTCGCCTACGCGCTCGGCGTGAGCGGCCTGTCCCAGCGCAAGTGGGTCGCGCTGCCCGCGTTCGCGCTCGGGCTCGTCGCCCCGTTCGTGCTGACGTTCGGCGTGCACAGCGTGCTCCTCCAGCACACCGCGCAGGTCGAGAGCTGCACGGTGACGTCGAAGGACGAGCACCCGTTCGTCAAGTACCCGCGCGTCGACTACGTGCTCGCCTGCCCGAGCGGCGAGATCGAGCTGGAACGCGACTGGAGCGACCGGCTGAAGACCGGGGAGGCCGAGGTCCTCGTCGGTCCTCCGCTGCGGCCGGACTGGGCCGACGAGGGCCGGTGGAACCTCCTGCCGGTCACAAGCGTCCCCGGAGCGATGATTCTTCTCGTTCCGGTCGCCCGGCTGCTCAGGAAGCAGCCGTGAGGCGGCCAGCAGCACTCATCGTGATCGGCCTCGCCGCCGTGGCGGCCGCCGTCGTGCTCGGCGCGATCGTGCCGGAGCGGTACGACCTGCTGGTGCTCGTGCCGTGCGGACTGCTGTCGCTCGCGTTCGCGTGGGGCGTCGGCAAGCTCGGGCCGACCTGGCTCGTGCTGCCCGCGTTCATGGTCGTGATCCCCGGCACGGCGGTCCTGCTCGGCGACGGTCACCGGGCGTTGATGGACGCGCTCGGCACGCCCCAGACGTGCGTGATCACCAGCGTCGAGGACGTGCCGGGGCCGGACAACCCCGCCTACGCGCACCACGTCACCTGCCCCGACGGCGCCGAGTCGCGCATCGTCGTGCGGGGCGAGGTGGACAAGAAGGTGGCGCCCGGTCCGGCCACCGTGCTGCGGCACCCGGTGATGCGGCCGCTGCTCGCCGACCGCAACGACTGGTCGGCCGAGTGGGTCTTCGGGGTGCCCGTAGCTGTCGCCTTGCTCCTGATCTGTGCAACCACACTGCGGGCGCGCAGAGTGATGAGGCAGGCTTAGCGCGTGGATCGAGCCTCACTGCCCCTCGTGTCCGTCATCGTCGTCAACTATCGCGGCGCGGAGGACACGATCACCTGCGTGCGCGGGCTGGCGGAGGTCGACCACCCCGCCGACCTGCTCGAAGTCATCGTCGTCGACAACGAGGCGCACGACACCGCACGTCTGAAGGCCGAACTGCCGGGCGTGAAGGTCGTCACCTCGGAGCAGAACCTCGGGTTCGCCGGCGGCTGCAACCTCGGCGTCGACCACGCCACGGGCGGTGTGCTCGCGTTCCTCAACAACGACGCGCGCGCCGACCGGAACTGGATCAAGGCCGCGATCAGGGTCTTCCACGCCGAACCGGCGGTGGGCGCGGTCGCGAGCAAGGTCCTCGACTGGGACGGCGAGAAGATCGACTTCGTCGACGGCGGGCTGACCTGGTTCGGCATGGGCTACAAGCGGCACGCGGGCCAGGACGACGACGGCAGCCACGACGGCCCGAAGGACGTGCTGTTCGGCACCGGGTCCGCGCTGTTCGTCCGCACTGAGCTCTACAAGCAGCTCGGCGGGTTCGACGAGCGGTTCTTCATGTTCTACGAGGACGTCGACCTCGGCTGGCGGCTCAACCTGCGCGGCTGGCGGGTCCGCTACGAACCGGCGTCGCTCACTTACCACCGGCACCACGCGTCGATGAGCTCGATCGACCACAGCCGCGAGCTGTACCTGTTGGAACGCAACGCGCTCATGTCGTTGTACAAGAACTTCTCCGACGAGACGCTGGCGAAGGTGCTGCCGGCCGCGCTGGCGCTGTGCGTGCGCCGCGCGACGGCCCGCGGTGAGATCGATCCCACGCAGCTGGAGATCACCCGCCGGCCGGCCGATCCGGCCGACGACCAGGCGCCGGTCGGGGTGCCGCGCCAGGCGCTGGCCGGGTTCCTCGCGATCGACCAGTTCGTCGAGGCGATGCCGTCCCTGCAGAAGTCGCGCAAGATCGAGCAGGCCGCGCGCCGGATGTCGGACACGGACATCGTTCCGTTGATGCGCAAGGCGTTGGAACCGGCCTATCCCCTGCCGCGCTACCTCGCCGCGCACGACATCCTCGTCGACGTGCTGGGCCTGGACGACGTGTTCGGCAAGCCGCGCAAGATCCTCGTCATCACCGGCGACGCGATCTCCGACCGGATGGCCGGTCCGGCGATCCGCGCCTGGCACATGGCCGACGTGCTGTCCGGCGAGCACCAGGTCCGCCTCGTCACGACGAACCCGCTGTGCGCGCCGCCCGACGCCCCGTTCGCCGTCGAGCGCGCCCGGCCGAAGGAGCTGCCGCCGCACGTCGCGTGGGCGGACGTGGTGGTGTTGCAGGGCCACGCGCTGGAGATGATCGCCGAGCTGAAGAAGGCGTCCTCCACCAAGATCGTGGTCTGCGACATGTACGACCCGATGCACCTGGAGCTGCTGGAGCAGGGCAAGGACGACACGGACGACAAGCGCGCGCTGGACCTGGAGACCGTCACCAAGGTCCTGAACACGCAGCTCGAACGCGGCGACTTCTTCCTGTGCGCGTCGGAACGGCAGCGCCACTTCTGGCTTGGCCACCTGGCCGCGCTGGGCCGGTTGACGCCGGCGTTGTACGACAACGACCCCACGACCCAGTCGTTGCTCGGGATCGTCCCCTTCGGACTGTCCGGCAAGCCGCCGCAGCGCACCGCCCCCGCGATCAAGGGCGTGGTGCCGGGCGTGACGGACGCGGACAAGGTCGTGATCTGGGCGGGTGGCGTCTACAGCTGGTTCGACCCGCTGTCGCTGATCGAGGCGATGGACCACCTGCGCAAGCGGCAGCCGTCCGCGAAGCTGTACTTCCTCGGCATGAAGCACCCGAACCCCGAGGTCCCGGACATGGACATCGCCGGCCAGACGCGGGCGTTGTCCGCACAGTTGGGGCTGACCGGCGAGCACGTGTTCTTCAACGACGGGTGGGTGCCCTACACCGAGCGGCAGAACTGGCTGCTCGACGCGAACTGCGGTGTCACCACGCACTACGAACACGTGGAGACCACGTTCGCGTTCCGCACGCGGGTGCTCGACTACCTGTGGGCGGGGCTGCCGATCGTCACCACATCCGGCGACTCGTTCGCGGACCTGGTGCTGCGGGAAGGTTTGGGCGTCGTCGTGCCGCCGGAGGACCCGGAGGCGCTCGCCGACGCGTTGGAGAAGGTGCTCTACGACGAGGAGTTCGCGGCCGAGTGCCGTGAGCGCATCGCCGTCGTACGCGAACGGTTCACCTGGGAGACGGCACTCGCGCCGCTGGCCGAGTTCTGCCGCAACCCCAGGCCCGCCGCGGACCGTCTGCCCGGCTCGGCCCCCATGGTGCGCACACCAGGGCTGACCAGGTCGGACAAGGTGAAGCGGGACCTGCAACTGGTGCGCGAGTACCTGGACGCGGGCGGCCCGACCGAGTTGGCCAAGCGGGCGACGGGGCGTCTGCGCAAGATCGCGCGTGGTGGCAAGCATGGCTAGATCCCCCAAGAAACCCCTCTCCGTGCTGCTCGACGGCACACCCCTGCTCGGACATCGCACCGGCATCGGCCGCTACACGGCGGCTCTGGCGGAAGAACTGGCCTCCATGCCGGAGGAGGCCGACGTGCGCGCGGTGGCGTTCACGTTGCGCGGCTGGCGCGCGTTGCGGACGGTGTTGCCGCACGACGTGACGGCCCGCGGTCTGCCCGTGGCGGCGCGGGCGTTGCGGCAGATGTGGCTGCGCGCCCCGTTCCCGCCGGTGGAGATGCTGGCCGGGTTCTCCGACGTCATGCACGGCACGAACTTCGTGCTGCCGCCGACCGTGCGGGCCGGTCGCGTCGTCACGATCCACGACCTCGCGTTCCTGGACGCGCCCGGCGACCTGCCGCCGTCCGACCGCCGGTTGCCCGAGCTGGTGCGGCTGTCGGCCCAGCGGGCGAACGTGATCTGCACGCCGACCGCCGCCGTCGCCTCCGTGGTGGCGGACCGGTTCTCGGTGCCGCTGGAGAAGATCGTCGTGACGCCGCTGGGCGTCGACCCCGCCTGGTTCGCCTCCCGGCCGCCCTCGGCCACGGTGCGCGGACGGCTCGGGCTGCCGTCGGAGTACCTGCTGTTCGTCGGCGCGGACGGGCCCCGCAAGGGGCTGGAGTACCTGGTCAAGGCCCACGCCTCGGACCCGTCGCTGCCGCCGCTGGTGATCGTCGGACCCGGTCGGTCCGGTGTGGACGGTCGAGTGCTGCGGACCGGCTACCTGCCGGACGTGCACCTGCGGTCGGTCGTCGCCGGCGCCACGGCGCTGGTGCTGCCGTCGCGGGACGAGGGCTTCGGGCTGCCGGTGCTGGAAGCGTTGGCGTGCAACGTTCCCGTGGTCTGTTCGGACGTACCCGCGTTGCGCGAGGTGGCGGGCGGGCACGCACTGCACGTGCCGGTCGGCGACGTGGAGGCGCTGGCCGACGGGCTGGCCCAGGCCGTCGCGGCGCCGGCCACTCCGGAAGCGCAGAGCGAACGGCGGGCGCACGCGTCCGGGTTCACCTGGCGGCGGTGCGCGGAGCTGACGGTCGAGGCTTACCAGAAGAGCAGGGCCTGACGTTGGTGGGCGTCAGGAAGACCTGACGCCCCAACGACTTCACCGAGAGTGCGGCCTCGGCGAGCGCTTGTCGAGCTGGCTCATCGAAACCTGCCGCGAGCCCGTGACAACGGCGACGCAGGTCAAGAAGCGCCGCCGATCGGTTTCTTCTGTCGCGGGGCGCGGATGTGTGCGCCCGGAATCGAACATGCCGAAAAGGGTCCCGCACTCGGAACTACGGGGCCAGACCGGTCACCCCAATGGCGCAGCACCAGCACGGGGAGCTACCACGCCCGCCGTGAACGCCTCCGAAAGGGCGCTTCGCCAGTGCGGCAAAGGGCGTAGTCCCGCTGCTGCCCACGCCGCACCCGACAGCACCGAGTAGGCGGGTCGCGGAGCCGGTCGCGGGAAGTCGGCGGTGGTGCAGGGCTGGACCCGGGACGGGTCGGCGCCCAGCTCCTCGAAGACGGCCCGCGCGAGGCCGAACCACGTCGTCTCGCCGCCGCCGGTGGCGTGCAGCAGGCGCTGGGACGGCAGCACCGAGACCAGTTCGAGCAGTCCGGCGGCGAGGTCGTGCGACCACGTGGGGGCGCCGCGTTGATCGTCCACAACGGACAGCGTCGGCCGCGTGGACTCCAGTGCCGCCATGGTCTTCACGAAGTTCGAGCCGTTCACGCCGTAGACCCACGACGTGCGCACGACGTATCCGCCCGCCGCCAGCACGCGACGTTCGCCTTCGAGCTTCGTGCGCCCGTACGCGGACTTCGGGCCCACCGGGTCGGACGGCTCGTAGGGCCGCGTGCCGTCGCCGGCGAACACGTAGTCCGTCGAGACCTGGATCAGCGGGATTCCACGTGAGGCGCACGCCTCCGCGAGCAGGCCGGGTCCGACGGCGTTGACCGCGAACGCGCGGTCCTCGTCGGTCTCGGCCGCGTCGACGGCGGTGTAGGCGGCGCAGTTGATCACCGCGGTGGCGCCGGCCAGGTCCGCGGCCGTCACCTTCGTCACGTCCAGGTCGGCGGACGACAGCGCGCGCACGTCGGAGGACAGCTCTGCGAGGTCGTGGCCGAGCTGGCCGCGACCACCGGGAACGAGGAGCACGGAGGATCAGCCCTTCGCCAGGGCGGCGCGCTCCTTGAGCGGCTCCCACCACGCGCGGTTCTCGCGGTACCACTCGACCGTGTCCGACAGGCCGACGGTGAAGTCGACCTGCGGTGCGTAGCCCAGCTCGGAGGCGATCTTGGAGATGTCGACCGAGTAGCGGCGGTCATGGCCCTTGCGGTCCTGCACCGGCTCGACGGCCGACCAGTCGCGACCCGTCGCGACCAGCAGCTTCTCGGTCAGCTCGCGGTTGGTGAGCTCGGTGCCGCCGCCGATGTTGTAGATCTCGCCCGGCCGGCCGCCCTCGGCGACGAGCTGGATGCCCCGGCAGTGGTCCGCGACGTGCAGCCAGTCGCGCACGTTGAGGCCGTCACCGTAGAGAGGCACGTTCCCGCCGTCGATCAAATTGGTGACGAAGAGCGGAATCACCTTTTCGGGGAACTGATACGGCCCGTAATTGTTCGAACACCGTGTGATGCTCACGTGCAGACCGTGCGTGCGGTGGAACGCGCGCGCGAGCAGATCCGAGGAGGCCTTCGAGGCCGAGTACGGCGAGTTCGGTTCGAGGATGTGCGTCTCGGTCCAGGAACCGGTCTCGATCGAGCCGTAGACCTCGTCCGTCGACACGTGCACGAACCGGCCCACGCCCGCGTTCAGCGCGCCCTGGAGCAGCGTCTGCGTGCCGAGGACGTTCGTGAGGACGAACTCCGCGGATCCGGTGATCGACCTGTCCACGTGCGACTCGGCCGCGAAGTGCACGACCACGTCCACGCCGCGCATCTGCTCCGCGACCAGCGCGGCGTCGCAGATGTCGCCCTGGACGAACTCGAACTTGCCCGCGACCGGCGCGAGGTTGGTCTCGCTGCCCGCGTAGGTGAGCTTGTCGAGCACCACCACTTCGGCACCGGCGAACCCCGGGTAGGACCCGCTCACCAACTCCCGCACGTAGTGCGAGCCGATGAACCCGGCCCCGCCTGTCACCAGTACGCGCATGCCAATTCCTCCCGTGGTGTTCCCCGAACAGCAGTCTGTCACTTCCCTAATCGCTGCAACCCACAGCAATGTCACGTCGTGTGACTTATAAACGTCTAAACTCGGTGTGGTGGGGGAGGAAACGGCTGTGGAAGGCAGGAGTCTGCCGGTCAGGGTGGTCGGGACCCGGCCATCTCCGGCTGCTCGCGTTTTCCTGATGGCCGGGAAAACGATCGTGGCGGTCGTCTCGGTCGCTGTGCTTCTCGTCACGTCGTACGGCTGGACGAAGCTGCGCAACGCGAACGACGGCATCGTCAAGACCGACGTCATCTCCGACGAGGTCACGGTCCAGGGCCCCAAGCCGCTCGACGGCGCGGTGGACATCCTGCTGGTCGGCATGGACAGCCGCACCGACGCGCAGGGCAACCCGCTGTCGCAGGAGGTGCTCGCCATGCTCAACGGCGGCATCGCCGACGGCGAGCAGAACACCGACACCATGATCCTCGTGCACATCCCGGTCGACGGGACCCGCGCGGTCGCGATCTCGTTCCCCCGCGACTCCTACGTCGAGATGGCGGACGGGTTCGGCAAGCACAAGCTCAACTCGGCGTTCGCCCGCCAGCGCAACACCGTCGACCAGAAGCTGCGGAACGAGGGCGTCACGGACGAGAAGCGGATCCGTGACGAATCGATGGCCGCCGGCCGCAAGACGTTGATCAAGACCGTCGAGAACATGTCCGGCGGCACCGTGCGCATCGACCGGTACGCCGAGGTCAACCTGGCGAGCTTCTACGAGGTCACGAAGGCCATCGGCGGCGTCGAGGTGTGCCTCAAGGAGCCGACCTCGGACCGCGACTCCGGCGCGAACTTCCAGGCGGGCCCGCAGACGATCGAGGGCGCGGGCGCGTTGTCGTTCGTGCGGCAGCGCAAGAACCTCCCCGGCGGCGACCTCGACCGGATCGTCCGCCAGCAGGTGTTCATCGGCGCGCTCGCGAAGAAGGTGCTGTCGACCGGCACGCTGACCGACCCGACGAAGCTCAACGGCCTGGTCGAGGCGGTGCAGAAGTCGGTGATCCTCAGCTCGGGCTGGGACATCACGACGTTCGCCGAGCAGATGCAGGGCCTGGTGGGCGGCAACTTCGAGTTCAAGACGATCCCGGTGGGCGACCCGACGGACACCTACAGCGACGGCAACGTGCTGCCGGTGAACCCCGCCGAGGTGCGGAAGTTCATCACGTCGCTGGCAGCGGACAAGCCGTCGACGAGCAACTCCGCCCCGGTGACCACGACCACCCTGCCCGCGCCGCCGAACGCCCAGATCTCCGTCGCGGTCTACAACGCGGCCGGGGTCCAGGGGCTCGCGTCGCAGGTGTTGAACACGTTGGCCGCCAAGGGTTTCCAGCGCGGCCCGGTCGCCTCGGCCCCGCAGAACAGCGACACCACCGTCGTGAGGTACGCCACCGGCGAGGAGGGCTCCGCGCGCAAGGTCGCGGCGGAGCTCGGCCAGAACGTGCAGGTCGAGGAGGACGCGTCCGTCCGAAAGGGACAGGTGCAGGTCTTCGTCGGCGGCGACTACCAGGCGCAGGACGACAGCGACGTCGACGTCCAGAACGTTCCCGGCACCTCGACGGCCCCGAGTTCGAGCACCCCGCCGATCACGGCCGGCGGGCTCGTCTGCGTCAACTGAAACCCGGCGTAACGCACTGACGATAGTTACGCTGAGAGTTCAGGAACGGGGGACCGACGTTGAGCACTGCTGCGCGCGCGAAGAAGACCGCACGGGTCACAGGCCGTGTGGTCGTCGCGCTGGTGGCTGTGACAACGTTGGCGTTCTCCGGCTACTTCTGGACGGCGCTGCGGCTGGTGAAGGAGAACACGAACACCACGCAGATCCTCCAGGTGCTGGAGGACATCCCGAACTCGCCGCCGGCGGACGACGGCGCGACCGACATCCTGCTGGTCGGCAGCGACAGCCGGACGGACGCACAGGGGCGGCCACTTCCCGCGGACGTGTTGCGCAAGCTGCGCACCGAGGGCACCGACACGGTGAACACGGACACGATCATCGTGATGCGCGTGCCCCGCAACGGCGGCAAGGCGAGCGCGATCTCGATTCCCCGCGACACGTACGTGCCGATCGAGGGATACCGCGAAGACAAGATCAACTCTGCCTACGGCGCGGTGAAGTACCTGACCGCGGAACGGCTTCAGGCCGAGGGCGTGAGCGACCAGGCCGAACGTGAGCGGAGGTCCGACGAGGCAGGCCGCAAGGCACTCGTCCAGGCGGTGCAGGACCTGACGGGCATGCGCGTCGACCACTACGCGGAGATCAACCTCTACGGCTTCTACCTGCTGACCGAGGTCATCGGCGGCGTGCAGGTGTGCCTGAAGGCGGGCACGTCGGACCCGAACTCCGGCGCGAACTTCCGGGCGGGGCCGCAGACGATCTCAGGCGGTGACGCGCTGTCGTTCGTGCGGCAGCGGAACATGCCCGGTGGTGACCTGGGTCGCATCACGCGGCAGCAGGTGTTCATGTCGCAGGCGATGAAGCAGCTGCTGTCCGCGGGCACGTTCACCGACCCCGGCAAGATGAGCGGCCTGCTCGACGCCGTGTCGAAGTCCGTTGTGGTGGACCAGAAGCTCGATCTCGCGACGCTGGCGGCGCAGGCGCAGGGGCTCGCGTCGGGCAACGTGGAGTTCGCCACGATCCCGGTGACGAGCATCGACGCCCGCAACGAGCGCGGGCAGAGCATCGTGACGGTGGACCGCGAGGCGGTGAAGGCGTGGGTGGCGCAGCAGATCGGCGCGACCCCGACGCCCACGCCGTCGGCGCCCTCGACCCCGAGTACTCCTTCGCGGTTCGGTCCTGAAAAGCTGCTCTCGCTGGACGGCGCGCACGCCGTCGAGGCCCGTCAGGATGTGCCCTGCGTCGACTAGGAGTCACCGCGTGAGCGTCACCGAGATCCTCTTCACGCCGTTGCTCAAGGCCGATCCCGGCCGTCCGCTGATCACGCACTACGACGACGCGGCGGACACCCGGATCGAGCTGTCGCGGGCGACGGTGAAGAACTGGGCCGCGAAGACGGCGAACTGGCTGCGCGACGAGCACGACGTCGAGCCAGGTGACGCGGTGGCGGTGCTGCTGCCCGCGCACTGGGCGACCGTCGGCGTGCTGCTCGGCGCCTGGTGGGCCGGCGCCCGCGTGGTCGGTCCCGGCGAGGCCGCGAAGGTGGCGATCGTGCCGCCCGGCGGCACGGCGGACGCGGACGTGGTGGCCGTGGCGTCGTTGCACCCGCTGGGCCTGGGTTCGGGCGCGCCGGTCGACTACAACGACGACGTGCGCGTGCACGGCGACGACTTCCTGCCGTGGGAACCGGTTCCGGGTACCGGACTGGCGCTCGGCGAGTCCACTGTGGATGAGGTGGTCGCGGCCGCTCGTGCGGCAGGCGAGAAGCTCGGCACCGAGCCGCGCGTGCTGTCCACTCTGGAGTGGGACTCGGCTTCGGCTGTGCTGGAAGGGTTTCTGGCCGTGCTCGCGGCCGGTGGTTCGCTGGTGCAGGTGAGCAGTCCCGACGCGGGCCGGACGGCCGCGCGCCGGGACAGCGAGAAGATCACGCAGCAGCTGGGTTGAGCATCTTGTTGTTCTTGAACAGCACGCGGTCCAGCGAGTAGGCACCACCGTTGAAGCCGAGCGCCAGGGCGGCCGCGCCGAGCACGATCACGAGCTCCGCGCCGCCCTCGCCGGTCAGGCCGTTCGGCAGGTGCACGAGCAGCCACGCGCCGAGCATGTCGGCCGCGAGCAGGATGCCGACGGCGGGCAACGCCACGCCGGCGATCAGCGCGAGGCCACCGGCGAGCTCGACGACCGCGGCGAACCAGGCGGACAGCGTCGGCAGCGGCACACCCATCTTGTCGAAAGACCCGGCGGTGCCGGCCATGCCCCACTCGGTGAACTTCTGCCAGCCGTGCGCGACGAAAACGATGCCGACGGCGATGCGCCCGATGAGTGCGGCGACGTCCTTGACCATGATGCTTGCTCCCCGATCCTGTCGTTCAGCTGTAGGTCGTTCAACCTCGAACCAAAAGTAGTGCAGGTTTGAACAACCTCATGATTTCGACAGGAAGCCAACAGCGAGTCCTTAGGTTCGCAGGTCACTTCCGCAGTCGCAGACCGTCACCGGCGGCGTTCATGATCACGACATCGCTGTCCTCGATGAGGAACTTGAACCCCTCCGGCTTGAGGATGCGGAGGAGGGTGTTGTCGACCTCCATCTCGGCGGCGCTGCAGTTCTCGAGGCTCAGGACCAGACCGCCGAACCTGATCGTCTGATCGTCCACTTCGTACTGCTTGCCGTCGGCGCGCCTGCTGGTGCCGTCGAAGCAGCCGCTGGTGACGGTGATCACGCCCTCCTTGAACGTCACCTCGGCGTCCACACCTTCCGGCACCGGCAACGAGGAGTTCGCGGAGATGACGTACGCGACCTTCCGCGTGCCCTCGAGCCTGGCGATCATCTCCTGCGCCAGCACGATCTCCACGTTCGCCGTGGTGAGCACGAGGTTCTTGCCGTCGAGCCGCCACGACGGCTCCCCCTTCAGCACCTTCCACAGCCACTGCTCCTGCTCGGCCAGACCGGGCATGCCGCCAGCACCGCAGCTCATGTCGGTGGCGCTGGAGTCGAGGAAGGCGAGCTTGCCGCCGTCCATGCTGACCTGGCCGGACAGGTCGTTGCAGCCGGCGCTGGCCCTCAGCTTGCCGTCGTCGGTGAACGTCAGCCCGATCCGCGTCGAGTAAAGCAGCGTGCGCTGCTCACCCTGGTCGACGACCGAAGTCGACAGGTAGATCTTGTTCCGCTCGATGCCCGGTGCCGCACCTGTGGACGGGCTCTCACCGGTGCACCCACCGATCAGCAGTACGGCGGCGACGGCTGCTGCTACTGCGCGGAAACCCATGCCCTGTCCCCCTACTTCGTGAGCTGCACCCCCGCATCCGACGCGTTCGTGAGGGTGAGCGTGGAGCGTTCTATCTCGTAGGTGACCGCACCGGTCTCGAACGTTGCGTTCACCGCGGCCTCGACCTCGTCCACCGCACCGCACGACTTGAGGGTCTGGGGCCCCAGCTGCGCCTTGATCGTCGCACCCTCCAGCACGTACGGCACCTCGTTGCCGTTGCGGTTGCAGCCGCTGTCCACGGCGACGGTGCCGTTCTTGAACGTGATGGTCACCTTCGCGCCGTCGGGCACGGACGCGACGACGTCCGGCCGCAGGAGGCCGTTGACGGTCCAGGTGCCCTCCAGCGTGGCGGGCTGTTCGGGTGTCAGCACGATCTCCGCGTCCGAGCCGGTGACCACGAGGTTCGCGCCGTCGAGCCGCCAGGACGGCTGCGCGGTGAGCAGCTTCGACAGCCACGTGTCCTGCTCGCCCGCGCCGGGGGCCGGGCAGGCCATGTCGGTGATGCTGAGGTCGGCGACGGCGAGCTTCGCCCCGTCCGTGCTCACCTGGCCGCCCATGTGGTTGCAGCCGGCGTCGGCGAGCAGCCTGCCGTCGTCGGTGAACTGCAGCTCGATCTTCGTGCCCTCGACGAGGGTGCGCGGCTTGCCCTGATCGGTGACGGAGGTGGACGTGAACACCTTGCCCCGCAGGCTGCTCTCTCCTCCGGCCTGCTGGGCGCCGCAGCCGGCGACCAGCAGGACCAGGAGCGCGACCGTTGCCCGGATTCCCATGGCCTGCCCCCTACTTCTTCAGCGTCACGCCAGCACCCGACGCGCCGGTCAGGGTGAGCGTGGAACGGTCGATCGAGTAGGTGGTCTCGGTGCTCAGGAGCGCGTCGAGCACGGCCTGCTCGACCTCGCCCTCCGGAGTGCACCCCTTCTCGGTGACGGCCCCGAGCTGCGCCTTGATCTTCTTGCCGTCCAGCTCGTAGGGGTACGGGGTGCCGTTCAGGTTGCAGCCGGTGTCGACGGCGATGGTGCCGTCCTTGAAGGTGATGGTCGCCTTGACGCCGGCCGGGATGGACGAGGTGGAGTCCTTCGCGACGATGCCGTCGACGGTCCAGGTGCCCTCCAGCGTGGCGGGCTTCTCGTTCGCCAGGACGACCTCCGCGGTGCCGCCGGTGACGACCAGGTCGGTGCCGTCGAGCTTCCACTCCGGCTTGGTGGTGAGGAGTTGCAACAGCCACGTGTCCTGTTCGTTCAGCGCGACGTTGGGGCAGCCCATCGCGGTCATGCTGAGCTCTCCGACCGAGATCTTGCCGTCGTCGAGCGTCACGGGGCCCTGCATCTGGTTGCAGCCCGCGCTGGCCAGGAGCCTGTTGTCGTCGGTGAATCTGAGCTCGATGCTCGTGCCCTCGACCAGGGGGCGCGGCTCGCCCCGCTCCTGCACGGACGACGAGACGTAGACCTGGCCGCGCAGGTTCGGGCCCTGGCCGCTGTCCGGGGCGCCACCGCACGCGGCGGTGGCGGTGAGGAGCAGGACGGCGAGGGCGGCTCGGGTGCTCATGTGGGTAGGACGTCGGGTCGCAGGCGTTTGGTTGCCCGAAGGCCGGGAGCGGGGTTTCCGCGCCCGGCCAACGGAATTCGACGTCACGGGGACAGTGACTCCGCGAAGTCGTAGAGGCTCTTGATGTCGTTGTCGAAGTACGGCCCGTCCATCTGGCTCGGGTCGGCGTGGCGGTGGCTGACCACGCTGTTGATGTAGCCCAGCCCGTTCTGGTCGTTGTACTCCTGCAACCACGGACCGCCGGACGAACCGCCGGTCATGTTGCACCAGGCCCGCACCTGCTGGCCGTGGCCGTTCCAGGTCGTGCCCTGGCAGAAGTACTGCAGCTCACCGGTGAACGGCGGACCCGCGGGGTAGCCGAGGATCGTGACGAACACCGAGTAGCCCCAGTTCCAGCGCAACCCGTTGCCACCCACGACGTTGGCGATCGAGTTGCCGCCGAGGGTGTTCATGACGACGATGCCCATGTCCTCGTCGGAGCTGCTGGAGTTGATCCACGCCGTGCGCGTGGTCAACGTGTACGCGCTCCACGTGCCGAACGGCCGCACGCCGTTGCGGTAGCGGGGCACGAACGCCCAGTTGGACATCCAGGTACCGCCGGCACCGCCGTGCACGCAGTGGCCCGCCGTCTGGACGAGCTTCCTCTTGCCACTGCTGACGGTCGCGCCGGAGCAGACGTAGTTCAGGCCGTTCAGCGGGTTGGTGAAGAACACCTTCCCGACCGTCTGCGACTCGTTGAGCATCGTCCCGATGCCTTGCGCCTGCTGGTTCTGGACCTTCACCGACGGTGCGACGCCGTCGATGCTGCCCGCACGACCCGAGGGCTGGTGTGGGGTAGCGGCCTGGACCGTGGCAGGAGCCTGCGCCGGGATCGCCTTGGCCATGCGCTCCTCGGTCCAGTACTGCTCGACCGCGGCGGTCGTCTGGATCTTGTTGTCGGAGGTTCTGGCCAGGCTGCTGGAGCTGCCGTTCGGTGCCGCCTGCGCGGTCGGCACGAGCACGGAAGCTGCCAGCACAAATCCAAACACTAACGAAACAGTTCTTTTCGCTCTCATTCGAAATACCTCACTAAACGAGGTTTGAATTGCGGCTCAGCGAACGTAGCGAGGCCTCTGACCTGGTGTCCAGCGGCAATTTGGACATTGCCCCGTTCAGCCCCGCTTCGATTCCGTGCGTCCTGGAACGCGGTCCTTCTGGTCCATTTTTGCTTTTGATCGGCCAGATCGGAAAGCGCTATCCGCTTCGCTGATCTTGAAGTTGGGGGTTGACAGGCGAGGCGCCCGTGGGTCTACTTAACCCAGAGGTTAGATAACCAAGTGGTTAGGTACGAGATGGACCAGCTGAGCGCCACCTTCGCCGCACTGGCGGACCCGACCCGCCGCGCGATCCTCGCGCGGCTCACGGACGGCCCGGCAACGGTGAAGGAGCTCTCCGAGCCGTTCGACATCAGCGGCCCGGCGATCTCCAAACACCTGCGCGTGCTGGAGAAGGCAGGCCTGATCACCCGAGGCAGGGAGGCCCAGTGGCGTCCCTGCCAACTCGACGCGACACCTCTGCGGGAGGTTTCCGTGTGGGCCGATAACTACCGCCGCTTCTGGGATGCGAGCTACGCACGCCTGGACGAGCTCTTGACCGAGATGAAGGAGAACGAGGAATGACCACCGTCAAGTTCGGCACGACCGTGACCCTCCCGTCCGACACCGAGATCGCGATGTCGCGCACGTTCGACGCGCCGGCTTCGTTGGTGTGGAAGGCTTTCACGACACCTGAGCTGCTGCGCCGCTGGCTGCTCGGCCCCGACGGCTGGGAGATGCCGATCTGCGAGGTCGACCTGCGCGTGGGCGGCAAGTGGCGCTACGGCTGGGCTTTGCCGGACGGGTCTTCCAGCTTCGAGATGCACGGCGAGTACACGGAGGTCACGCCGTACTCGCGGCTCGTGAACACCGAGGTCTTCGAGGACAACCCGCCGGCGCTGACCACCGTCACGTTCGTCGAGGAGGGCGGTCAGACCGTCATGACCACGACGATGACGCTGGTGTCGCAGGAGGCCCGTGACGCGGTGCTGGCCACCGGCATGTCGGACGGCGCGGGTCGTTCGTACGAGCGCCTGGGCGAGGTCCTCGCCACGCTCTGAGGTCCTTTGTGGCCTGACATTTTTGTCGGTGGTGCCCTGCATGATGCGGCTTGTGATCGTGGAGGGTTCCGGCGACCTGTTGGACGCCGACGTGGAAGCTTTGGTCAACGCGGTGAACTGCGTCGGCGTGATGGGCAAGGGGCTGGCGCTGCAGTTCAAGCAACGCCACCCCGCCTATTTCGCTTCGTACGCCGCGGCTTGTGCGGCCGGCGAGGTTCAGCTGGGCCGCGTGCACGTGGTCTCGCTGGACCGGTGTTTCATCAGCTTTCCCACGAAGAAGCACTTCCGGTCGCGGTCTCGGTTGTCCGACGTGGCTGCCGGGTTGGATGACCTGGCACGCGTGATCGGCTCGTCGGGGTTGCGGTCGGTGGCGGTGCCGGCGCTGGGATGCGGACTCGGCGGGCTGGCGTGGAGCGACGTGGAGCCGTTGATCGCGGCGAAGCTCGGGCCGTTGGACGCGACCGTCGTGGTCTACGCCCCTTCGCACCGGTGATGCCACACTGCGCGGCGTGAAAAAGTCCGCGTGGGAAGCGGTGAGCCGGTCCATCGCCGAGTCGCCGTACCCGGTGACCGTGCTGGAGCCCAGTCCCGACGCGGCCTCGCGCGTGGAGTCGTTGGGCATCGCCGCCGACTCGTGGCTGGGTGCGGTGGTGCTGCACACCGGTGGGCTGGTGGTGGACGGGCGACTCCGGGTGTTCGGGAGCGGGTCGGCCGAGGTGGCCGCGGTGCACGTCGAGGACGGACGGATCGTCGTGGCCGAGCACGTTCGCGGGGACCGGTACGCGTTGGCGTCTACCAGCGGGAGGCCGGCGGTGCACCAGCTGAGTCCGGGGCTGCCCGTGTGGGAGAGCCTCGACCTGGGTTACACCAACTGGCTGGGCGCGATGATCGCCGGTTCGCTCGACGAAAGCTGAACGGCCTGGAGGGCGTGCCCTCCAGGCCGTTCAGGCGAGCACTCAGCCGTTGAGGACGGCGCGCGACATCACGACGCGCTGGATCTGGTTGGTGCCCTCGTAGATCTGGGTGATCTTGGCGTCGCGCATCATGCGCTCCACCGGGAAGTCGCGGGTGTAGCCGGCGCCGCCGAACAGCTGGACGGCGTCGGTGGTGACCTCCATGGCGACGTCGGAGGCGAAGCACTTGGCGGCTGCGGTGATGAAGCCGATGTTGGGCTCGCCTCGTTCTGCCTTGGCGGCGGCGACGTAGACCATGTGGCGGGCCGCCTCGATCTTCATCGCCATGTCGGCCAGCATGAACTGGACGCCCTGGAAGTCCGAAATGGACTTGCCGAACTGCTTGCGGTCCTTGACGTACGCGACCGCTGCCTCGAGAGCGCCCTGCGCGATGCCGACAGCCTGGGCGCCGATGGTCGGGCGCGTGTGGTCCAGCGTCTTCAAAGCCGTCTTCAGGCCCGTGCCCGGCTCGCCGATGATGCGGTTGGCCGGGATCGTGCAGTTCTCGAAGTAGATCTCGCGGGTCGGCGAGCCCTTGATGCCGAGCTTGCGCTCCTTGGGGCCCACGGAGAAGCCCGGGTCGTCCTTGTGCACGACGAACGCCGAGATGCCCGCGGACTTCTTGGCCGCCTTGGGGTCCGTCACGGCCATGACGGTGTACCAGGTGGACTCGCCGGCGTTGGTGATCCAGCACTTGGTGCCGTTGAGCACCCAGTCCGAGCCGTCCAGGACGGCTCGGGTGCGCATCGAGGCCGTGTCGGAGCCCGCCTCGCGCTCGGACAGGGCGTAGGAGGCCATGGCCTCGCCCGAGGCGATGGACGGCATGACGAGCTGCTTGAGTTCGTCGGACGCGGACAAGAGGATCGGCATGGTGCCGAGCTTGTTCACGGCCGGGATCAGGGAGGAGGACGCGCAGACGCGGGCCACCTCCTCGATCACGATGCAGGTGGCGACGGAGTCCGCGCCCTGGCCGTCGTAGTCCTCGGGGACGTGGACGGCCGCGAAACCTGCCTTGACCAGGGCGTTGTGTGCCTCTACCGGGAAGCGCTCGTTCTCGTCGACCTCGGCCGCGTGCGGCTTGATCTCCTTCTCGGCGAGCGAGCGGACGGCCTCACGCAGCGCCTCGTGCTCCTCGGCGAGCTGATAGGTGCCGAAGCTCGGGTTCACCTTGTTACCTCCCAGTAGCGAGTCCTCGGCACGATGTTAGCGCCCGTTCACGTCGAGCGCTCCTGTGCCGTTGAGCACTCAGAGGGACTTCTGCAGAGCCGCGTCCTTGTCTAGTACGAGCTGCTCGAGTTCTGCCTGGAAGCGGGCCATCCGCTCCTGCAACGCCACGTCCGACGACGCCAGCATTCGGACGGCCAGCAGGCCTGCGTTGCGCGCCCCACCGACGGACACCGTGGCGACCGGGACGCCTGCGGGCATCTGCACGATCGAGAGCAGCGAGTCCATGCCGTCGAGGTACTTCAACGGGACGGGCACGCCGATCACCGGGAGCACGGTGGCCGAGGCGACCATGCCGGGCAGGTGGGCGGCGCCGCCGGCACCCGCGATGATCACGCGCAGGCCGCGGGAGGCGGCGGTGGCGGCGTAGTCGAGCATGCGCTGTGGGGTGCGGTGGGCGGAGACGACGCTCACCTCGAACGGCACGTCGAACTCGGCGAGCGCCTCGGTGGCCGCCTTCATCACCGGCCAGTCCGAGTCACTGCCCATGATCACGCCAACCTGAGTCACTCCGCGCTCCGCTCTTCGCCGTGAATGTCGTATCCGTCTGACCAGACGCCCGTGGAGAGCCAGTCCGCCGCGAGCCGTGCGCGCGAGCGGACCTCGGTCATGTCGTTGCCGAGGAACGTCACGTGGCCGACCTTGCGGCCCGGCCGTTCCTCCTTGCCGTACAGGTGCACGTGCGCGTCCGGGAACCGCGCGAACAGGTGGTGCACGCGCTCGTCCGGGCCCATCGCGGGCGTCTCGGCCGCGCCGAGGACGTTCGCCATGACGACGGCCGGCGCCATCAGGTCCGTGCGGCCCAGCGGGTAGTCGAGGACGGCGCGCAGGTGCTGTTCGAACTGGGAGGTGCGTGCTCCCTCGATCGACCAGTGGCCGGAGTTGTGCGGGCGCATCGCGAGCTCGTTCACGACGACGCCGTCCGCGGTCTCGAACAGCTCGACGGCCAGCACGCCCACGACGCCCAGCGCGTCGGCGACCTTCAGCGCCAGCTCCTGGGCCGCGGCACCGTCCAGAGCGGGAGCGGGGGCGAGCACCTCGACGCAGATGCCGTCGGACTGCACGGTCTCGACGACCGGCCAGGCGGCGCCCTGCCCGAACGGCGAGCGCGCCACGACGGCAGCCAGCTCGCGGCGCATCGGCACGCACTGCTCGACCATCAACGGCGTCCCGGCCTCGAGCAGCTCGGGCACGACCCGCTCGGCGCTCTGCGGGGTGTTCAGCATCCACACGCCACGGCCGTCGTAGCCGCCGCGGATCGACTTCAGCACGCACGGCCAGCCGTGCGCGGCGCCGAACTTCTGCACGTCGCGGACCTCGTGCACCTCCGCGAACGGCGGCACCGGCAGCCCCAGCTCGGCCAGCCGGACGCGCATCTTCAGCTTGTCCTGCGCGAACTGCAGGGCGTCCGGACCGGGGTGCACCTTCACGCCCTCGGCGACGAGCGCGCGCAGGTGGTCGCCGGGCACGTGCTCGTGGTCGAACGTGACGACCTCGCAGCCCTTCGCGAACGCGCGCAACGCGTCGAGGTCGGTGTGCGTGCCGAGCACCACGTCCCGCGCGACGAGCGCGGCGGGGTCGTTCTCGGAGACTGCGAGCACGCGAAGCGACTGCCCGAGCGGGATCGCGGCCTGGTGCGTCATGCGGGCGAGCTGCCCGCCGCCGATCATTCCGACGACGGGGAGACGGGTACGAGAGTCCACGGTTCAGGCATCCTACCTGCGGCTTCTCCCGCGCTCACCAGCAGAGCCAGCCTCGCCTGGGTGACGCTGCCCTCCGGTGCGACGTGGATCACGAGCCGCTGGTCGTGCTCAGGCGCGCCGAGCACCTCGCAGTCGAACTCCAGCAGCCCGACCTCCGGGTGCCGCAGGCGTTTGCGCGCCATCCGGCGCACCGCCACGTCGTGCCCTGCCCACAACCGCGCGAACGTCGGGCTGGCCATCAGCTCGTCGACCAACGGCCGTGCGGCGGGCCTGCGCGCGAGGGTGGCGCGAAGATCGGCGACGTGCCCACGCGCGATGTCCTCGCGATCCTCCTCCGGCACCCAGCTCCGGTCGCCCAGGAAGAACTCCCTGAGCAGGTTGCGCCCGACGACGTCCCCGAACACGACCTCGGCACGCGGGGTCGCGGCCAGCACGTCGCCGAGGTCGGACATCACCACGGCGAGGTCGTCGCGCAGCCGGTCGAGCAGCAGCCGGACGCCGGGCCGGATCGACGTCGTCGCCGGCTCCTCGGGCACGGCCTCGCCTGCCAGCCGGAACAGGTGCGCGCGCTCGTCGTCGTCAAGCTCCAACGCGCGTGCGAGCCCGTTGAGCACCGGCACGGACGGATGCGGCCCACGGGCCTGTTCCAGTCGTGAGTAGTAGTCGACGGACATGCCCGCGGCCTCCGCCACCTCCTCGCGGCGACGTCCGGGCGTGCGCCGCCGTCCGTCCCGCACCGGCGCCAACCGCTCGCGACGGCTGCGCAGAAAGCCCGCCAGCTCTTGCATGTCCTCCAAGGTAGCCAGGGATCGACTGTGCCTGGCTGGTCGTGCCGCTCGGAAAGACGCTGGAGCACATGAAGATCGCGATGACGGGGTCGACCGGACGGGTCGGCAGCAGGCTCCTCCCCCGGCTCCGGGACCAGGGCCACGACGTGCGCACGCTGACCGCGCGGCTCGCCGACACCGAGGCGGTGGCCGACCTGGTCGACGGCGTGGACGCCGTGGTGCACGTGGCCGCCGCACTGCGCACGAGCACCGACTTCGAGGGCGTGAACGTGCACGGCACGCGCACCCTCGCGGAGCTGAGCGCGAAGGTGCCCCAGTTCGTCAGCATCAGCACGAACCTGGTGTACCCCAACGGCTTGGGGCGACCCGCCGCGGAGACCGACCCGACCGGGCCGGACCCGGCGTTCGGCGACTACCCGCGCACGAAGGCCCTCGGCGAGCAGGCCGTGCTCGACACGAGGGCGGCCGCGGTGCTGCGGCTGGCGTTCGTCTACGGCGAGGGCGATCCGCACCTCGAGGAGTCGTTGCGGTGGGCGTCGACCTGGCCCTCGCACCAGCGGTTGCACATGGTGCACCACGAGGACGTGGCCCAGGGAGTGCTGAAGGTGCTCGGCGCCGGGGCCGAGGGGATCTTCAACATCGCCGACGACAGCCCTGTGACGGCGCTGGAACTGCACCTGCTGAACGGCCTACCCCCAGGGAAGGCCGTTCAGCAGGAGTTCGACCCGTGGAACGGGATCGTCTCGACCGAGCACGCCCAGCGGGAGCTCGGGTTCCGGCCGCGCTACCCGTCCGCCTTGTCCGCGTCGGTGGCCGGGGTGCTCTGATCGGGTTCGGAGGCCTCGGGCTCGGCTTCGGCGACGGCTTCGGGCTCGGGCTCGGGCTCGGGCTCGGGCTCGGGCTCGACATGCTGTTCGGGTAGGGCTTCCGGCTCGGGTTCAGGCATCCAGTCGATGTCGGAGTCCGGGTCGGAGTCCGACTCGGCGACCAGCACCGCCACCGCTCCTGCCTCGGGCTCGGCCTCGGCAGCCGCCACCCCGCCGACCACCACCGCCGCACCTCCGGCGACCACGACCGGCGCCGGTCCCGCCACCGGAGCGTCGCCCAGCTGCCGGTGCGACCGCGACGGCTTCCAGCCACCACCCCGGCGCAACAGCCACAACGTCAGGAAGAGGCACCCGGCCACCAGCACGGCGCACAGGAAGATCTCGACGATCTGGAAGTACGCCAAGCGGTCGACGGGCTGGTAGTCGACGTACGTGCCGATCGCGGCCCTGGAGTTGCGCATGCAGGTGTTCTCGTTGATCAGCGCGCAGTTGTCCGGCACCGACACCGGGTCGAAGTCGGGGCCTGCGAACCCGCCGCCGAGCTCCAGCGCGCCGGGCGGCAGGACCGGGGTGTTCTCCCAGCGCACGATGATGCGTTCGGGCGGCAGGTAGTAGTCGCGCGCGGCGCTGAGGACGAACCGCGCGAGCGAGAAGAACACGAGCGTCCCCGCGATCGCCGTCAGGACGTGCCTGGTCAGCAGGCCGACGAGCACGCCGATCGCCAGGCCGAGCAGCGCGTAGGCGGCCTGCACGAACGGGTTCGCCTCGAAGCCCGCCCACGACCGGCGCACGCCCACGTAGCCGTCACCGGCGCCGACCAGCGCGGCCAGCAGCACGACGAGCGCGCCGAGGACGAGCACCTTGCCGCGCAACCACTCCGCGGGGGTGACGTCCTGGCCCCAGGCCACGAAGTAGGTGCGTTCCTCGAGTTCGCGGGCGAGCAGCGGGGCGCCCAGGAACATGCCGACGATCGCCCCGAACCCGAACTGCACCATCAGCCCGTAGAAGCCGGCGAGCGGCATGGAGCCCACCCCGCTCGGCGCGAACTCGGTGAAGATCAGCGACCAGGCGGCGAGCAGGGCGATGGCCGCGACGCCGAGGATCTGCCAGCGGTGCTGACGCCAGGTCAGCCAGATGGTCGTGTCGAGGCTCATGCCGCACGCTCCAGGTGCGCCACGACGAGCTCCTCCAGCGTCACGTACCGGGCGGTCCACGGTTCGTCGATCCGCCGGCCGCCGGAGCGCACCAGGAACGACGACTGCGACTTGCCGTGCTTCGCGAGCACCACGGGTCCTTCCACGGGTGATTTCGAGGCGTGCGGACCTGTGTAGAGAACGTGCTGCTCCAGCAACTCGTCCGTGTCGCCGTTGACGAGCAACCGCCCGTTGGACAGCAATAGCAAGCGGTCCGCGACGCCGCCGATCTCCGCCACGACGTGCGTGGAGAAGACCAGGGTCAGGCCCTTGTCGTTCACCTCGGTCAGCAGCTCCCGCATGACCCGCTGCCGGGCCAGGGGGTCCAGCTCGGCCAGCGGTTCGTCGAGCAGCAGCACGTCCGGGCGCGACCCGAGGGCGAGCGCCAGCGTCACGTGCGTGCGCTGACCGCCGGAGAGGTCGCCGATCTGGAGCCTGCGCGGGACCTTGAACCGGGTGAGCCACCCGTCTGCCCGCTCCTCGTCCCAGACGTCGTTCATGCGCCGGCCGAAGTTCAGGACGTCCGCGACCTTGAACGACTTGTACATCGGCTTGTGCTGGGGCACGTACGCCACGCGTCCCGCGACGGACGTGTGCCCCGATTCGGCCGGGAGATGCCCGGCCAGCACGTTGAGCAGCGTCGACTTGCCGGAGCCGTTGGCCCCGACCATCGCCGTGACGCTGCCCGGCGGCAGTTCGAAGGAGACGTTCCGCACGGCCCACTTCGAGACTTCGGCCGCAACCACGCTCATTGCGCTCCCCCACTCAGCACTTCGCGCAGCAGCGCGTAGATGTCCTCGTCCTCCAACCCGGCGGAGCGTGCCTCCGCGACCCACTTCGCGAGTCCCTCGCGCAACGGGTCCAGGTCCTCGGGGGCGGCGGACCCCAAGGAGGCCTTGACGAAGGTGCCGGAGCCCTGTCGGGCTTCGACGAGGCCGGCGAGCTCGAGCTCGCGGTAGGCCTTGAGCACGGTGTTCGCGTTCACGCCGCTCGTGGCGACGACTTCGCGCACCGTCGGCAGCCGATCGCCCGGCTGAAGCCAGCCGAGCCTCAGAGCCTCCCTGACCTGCTGACCCAGCTGCAGGTACGCGGGAAAGCCACTGCCGCGGTCAACGTGGAACTCGACCACGCACGCTCCCCAGGTTGTTCTAGTTAACTAGGACAATAGAACACTTCTGAGCGCGTTGGGAAGCGACCCCGGTGGGGACGCGGGGAGGGCCGCCAGGCGCGGGACAGGGGGTTCAGCGCCCTAGCGAGGTGAGGAGGGCACGCGCCTCGGCGTGCGTGTCCGGCAGTCGTTCGATCCAGACCTTCGCTGGCCCGACCGGCCGGACGTTGGGGTCGTCGGCGAGTCTGTCCGCCGCGAGAACCCGCAGGTTGGAGACTCTTCGCGCCAGCAGTTCGTCTCTGCGGACGAGCACCGCGGCGACGCACGGACCGAGGGTCGCCAGGGTCTCGCCGCCGTCGAAGACGGTGCGCAGCGCGTCCGACACGAGCGTCATCGCGACGACCCGGGACCAGCCGGTGGCGCGGTGCACGTCGAGACGCAGCAGCACGAGCGCGTAGTCGAGCGGTGCGACAGGTGTCTCCCGGTACACCTCTCCCAGTCGTGTTCGCAGGTAGGCGGCGGTCGCCAGCCCGGTCAGAGGATCTTCGGCAGCGCATTCGCCTGCCTGCTTCGTCACCACGTCCGCCCATCCCAGCGCTGTCATGCGCAGCATCCGCGAAGGGAGTGCGTCGACGTTCGGCGACACGATGTGCGACCCGTCGGTCAGCACGGCGTGCAGCGCGGCGAGGTCCATCAGCGTCTCGCTCAGGCCCGCGCCCGCTTCCGCCCGTGCTCTGCCGAGCCGGACCAGCGCGTCGCCGGGGTCCGCGTCGTCGAGCATCGCCGCGCACACGTCGTCGACCTCGGCGAGCGGCCAGTCTGCGGGGAACGCCCAGCCGGCGGCCATGGTGGCGGTGCGCCACCTGGACTTCAGCAGGCGTTCCGCTTGTGCGACACCCACCCGGTCTCCCTTCAGCTCTCCCGATTCCAGGTGGGAGACGCACCCGTCGCCGGATCGTGACGCAACCCGCGCGGGGGATTCAGATGACTCCGCCAGCCGCCGTAAGTCACACTGAGCGCCGCGAGGGAGGGAATCGAAGACCGTGGCTATCGTTCCTGCTGACGTCCAGGGACCCAGCGACGCTGAACTCATCGAGTCCGTGCGTGGTGGGACCATTGACGCCTACGGCCAGTTGTACGAGCGCCACGTCTCGGCTGCTTACAACCTCGCCCGCCAGCTCGCCCGCTCGCAGGCGGAGGCCGACGACCTCGTCTCCGAGGCGTTCGCCAAGGTCCTGGACACGCTCCGGGCCGGTCGCGGGCCCGACTCGGCGTTCCGCGCGTACCTGCTCACGGCGTTGCGCCACACCGCGTACGACAAGACCCGCCGCGACAAGAAGGTCGACCTCACCGAGGACATGACCGAGGTCGCGCCGCCCGTCGCGTTCAGCGACACGGCGGTGGCCGGGCTCGAGAAGTCGATGGCCGCGCGGGCGTTCGCGGCCCTGCCCGAGCGCTGGCAGATGGTGCTGTGGCACACCGAGATCGAGGGCCAGTCGCCCGCCGAGGTCGCGCCCCTGCTCGGGCTGACGGCCAACGGCGTGTCCGCGCTCGCCTACCGCGCGCGTGAGGGTCTGAAGCAGCAGTACCTCCAGATGCACCTGGCCGAGACCGCCACGGAGCGGTGCAAGGCGACCGTCGACCGGCTGGGCGCGTGGACCCGCGGAGGGTTGTCCAAGCGCGAGGCGACGCAGGTCGAGGCGCACCTCGACGAGTGCGGGCGGTGCCGGGCGCTGGCCGCCGAGCTCGCGGACGTCAACGGGGCGCTGCGGATCTTCGTCGCGCCGCTCGTGCTGGGCATCGGCGCGACCGCGTACCTGGTCACGGCCGGGACGACCACCGCCGTCGTCGGCGCCGGTGCCGCCGCGGGTGGGGCCGGTGCCGTGGGTGCCGCGATTCCTCGTCAGCTCGCGACGGTCGGTGGGTCGGCGGCCGCGGTGGCCGCCGCCGTGGCGATCGCGCTGGCCGCCGCCGGTGGCGGGGAGCAGCAGGTGCCCGCCGTGCAGGCCGTGCAGCCGCCGCCCGCTCAGACGCAGGTGCAGACGCCCCGGCCGCCCGTTCCGCCGCAGCCCCCTGCTCCCACGCCTCCCGCGCCCAGTCCCACGACCGAACCGCCGGCGCCGACGACCGAGGAGCCTCCCCCGGTGGCTCCGCCCGCGCCGCCGCCCGCCCCCGAACCTCCCGCACCGGAGCCGCCCGCTCCGGCGCCGCCGTCGCTCACGCCGACAGTTCCGAGCGGGTACACGCTGACTCCTGGCGAGGAGCCCAAGGACTTCCCGATCACCGTGCGCAACACCGGTGGCACGGCCGCGCCGCCCGCGAGCATGGTGCTGAACCTGCCGCCCGGCGTCGTGTCGACGGGTGGGCCCGCCGGATTCGGCGGCATGCGCCTCGTGCAGCCGGACGGTTCCGCTGACCAGACCGTCCAGTGCCCCGCCGGGACCGGCACGATCACCTGCGTCACGCCCGCCGGGATCGCGCCGGGCGGGCAGGCGACGTTCCAGTTCCGGCTGCGGGCGACCGACACGGCCGTGCCGGGGACGATCACCGGTGTGATCAGCGCGGGCTCGGCGATCTCGGTCAACGTGAGCGTGCAGGTCAACGTGCCGCCGGTGAACGACGACATCGACCTGACGGTGCAGACCTGGCAGGACGTGTTCTGGTACCACCCGCGCACGGACGTCGAGGTGCGGAACAAGGGGCCTCGCGCAGGCACGTTGAAGCTCGACGTGACGTCCACGAAGAACCTCGTGGTGTTCGCGCCGTTCCGGCAGTGCCAGCAGCAGGGTGAGAACGCGATCCGCTGCGTCGCGGACCTGCCGCGGGACGAGCGGTTCCGGATGTCGTTCTGGGCGTTCGGGCGCGAGGGCGGCGAGATCACCGTGACGGCGACGCTCGGCAACGCCACGAAGTCCGTGACCGTGCCGGTGAAGGGGTGGCCCGGCAACCCGCCGGGCGAGGAGCCGCCGAACCCGCCGACGACGACGGTGACCACGCCGCCGACGCAGACCACGGAGCCGACCAAGCCGACCCGTCCGACCGAGCCGACGACGCCGTCGACGACCACGCCGGGGTCGACCACCGAGCCGACGAAGCCCACGGTGCCGGTGGAGACGCCGACCGTTCCGACGGTTCCGACCGTGCCCACTGTGCCGACGTTGCCGACGCCGACGTTGCCTCCGACGACCACGCCGCCGCGTTCGGAGGAGCCGTGCGAACCGCCGCACGGCCTGCTCCCCGGACTGATCGGCGGCATCATCGGCTGGCCGGACTGCGAACCCCCGCGAAGTTGATCAAATGTTGATCTTCGTTCGTCACTGAACGTGCAGGTGGCGCGCCTCTGGGTGGCGGAAAGTAACACCCGGAGGCAGCCGCCGTTACCTTGATCCGTAAGCTGGCGAGGTGCTGCCAGTCGTCCGCCGGGCCATGAGCCGGCTGCCCGAACCACTCCAGTTCCTGCTGCACAAGCACCGCGAGTTGATCAGATTCGCCCTGGTCGGCGGCACGACGTTCCTGATCGACAACGGCGTCTGGTACGCGCTCAAGCTCACCGTGCTGACCGACAAGGTCGTCACGGCGAAGGTCATCGGCGTCCTGGTGGCGATCATCGCCTCGTACGTCCTGTCCCGCGAGTGGTCCTTCCACACCCGCGGCGGCCGCGAACGCCACCACGAGGCAGCCCTGTTCTTCCTGGTCAGCGGCCTGGGCGTGGGCATCAACATCCTGCCGCTGTGGCTGTCGCGGCACCTGTTCGGCTTCCAGGCGCCGTTCGTCTCGGTGCTCACCGAAGAGGTCGCGGACTTCGTCTCCGGCTCCATCATCGGCATGCTGCTCGCCACGGGCTTCAAGTTCTGGGCCATGCGCCGCTGGGTCTTCCCCGACGCCGGCGCGCGTCCGGACCGCCGCGTTCACCCGATCTCCGTAGACTCGCCCCGTGTCCCTAGGCGAAACAGTGATCTCGCGGTTCCCGGAGCCAATTCGGTCGATCGCGCTGAAGCATCGTGAGCTAGTCAAGTTCGCCCTGGTCGGGGGCACCTGCTTCGTGATCGACACGGTCCTGTTCTTCGGGATCAAGACCGTGGTGCTGCCGAACAACCCCGTGACGGCGAAGATCATCGCGACGCTGGTGGCGACGATCGTGTCGTACATCCTGAATCGGGAGTGGTCGTTCCGGACCCGTGGGGGGCGGGAGCGGCATCACGAGGCTCTGTTGTTCTTCTTTGTGAACGGTGTCGGGATCGTGTTGAACTCGGCGCCGTTGTGGGTTTCGCGGTATTTGTTCCATCTTCAGGAGCCGCATGTTTCGCGGTTTGCTGAGGAGGTTTCGGACTTTTTGAGTGCGCAGATCATCGGGACGTTGATCGCTATGGCGTTTCGGTGGTATGGGTACAAGAACTGGGTGTTTCCCGAGGAGAACGTGCGGGGTGGGCGTTCGGATTCGGATGAGGAAGCTTTGGGGCATTCCTGAGTTTGTTGGTTCGGCTGCGGTTGCGAGGGTGGTCGGGTTGAGTCTCGACGAAAGACCCTGGGTGTGCGATTGCGGCTTGACTTCGGGGCCCTTGCGAGGCGCTCATCGGCCGGAAAAGGCCGGGCTGAAAAGCGCCCGGCCGAGCTCGAGAAGCTAGCACCTCGCACCCAAAGTCAAGCCCCAATCGCCTTGAGCGGTGGAACCGGCTCCCAGTCCTGCATCAGCCCGTTCGGGCTCGCTTCGCTTCGCAACGCCAGGTCTCGTAGGTGGTGGGCTTTGCGTTGACGGCAGCCGGTTGAGAGCGCGCGCCAGGCCAAGACGGTGGTCACCTTGCGTTCGCGACTGCGGTTTCGTCGGAGTGTCAGACCCCGTCTGTACGTTGGGTCGCGGGGGAGCCTGAGTGCGAGGGGACGCCTGCGTTAGCGTGCGCTGGGGCTAGCGCGGGGTGCTTGGGGTCTTCCAGGAGATGCCGACCACGTCCTGGGCCTTCGGTTTGGGCAGGAAGACCGCGAACGTCGCCGGGCGGGCCGTGGAGAGTTCCAGGCGGCCGCCGTCTGCGTCCACCAGGGCTCTGGCCAGGGCCAGGCCCACGCCTGTCGAGCCTCCGCCGGAGACTCCTCGTTCGAAGATGTGAGCTGCCAGGTCGTCGGGGACTCCTGCGCCTCCGTCGCTCACCTCCACCACGACGGTGCCCTCTTCGCTTCTCGCTGAGACGACCACTGAGCCTTCGCCGTGGCGCAGGGCGTTGTCCAGGAGGACGCCGATCGCTTCTCGCAGGCGGGCTGGAGTGGCTCTGGCCAGGAGGCCGTCCGGGACTCGGACTCGGAGGGCTCTGCCCTGGCTGCGCACCTGTTCGCGCCATTCCTCGGCGATCAGGGTGAGGGCCGGGCGGAGTTCCAGGGGTTCTGCGCCTACTGCTCGGGCTGCTCTCGCTGCTGCCAGGAGTTCGTCCAGGACTGCGGCCAGGCGTTCTGCCTGTTCCAGGGCTGCTCTGGCTTCGGCTGCCGTGTCTGGTTCCGGGTGTTCGGCGAGGGCTTCCAGGCGTAGTTGGAGGGCCGTCAGGCGGCTGCGAAGTTGGTGGGAGACGTCGCCCACCAGTTCGCGTTCGCGTTGGACCAGGCGGGCCAGGGCCGTCGCTGAGGTGTCCAGGGCTTCGGAGACCGCGTCGAGTTCCTGGATGTTGTAGCGCTGGCCGTCTGCCCTGAAGTCGCCTGCTCCCAGGCGGGAGGCTCTCGCTGCCACGTGGCCCAGGGGGCGGGCAAGCGTTTGCGCCGTTACCAGCGCGACGATGGTGCCGGTGCCCACGGAGACAGCGAGCAGGAGCAGGACCAGGCCTGCTACCTGGGCCTGTTGGGTGTGCATCGGGCCCGACGGGATCTCCAGGCGGACCGTGCCCTGCTGGGCGATGGGGAGTTCCACTGCCAGCGGGTCGTCGCCTGGCGATGGGCCGGTTACCTCGGTGTCGCCTCTGGAGGTGACGGTCAGGCGGCCGTCCGCCGGGATGGCGACCCGGACTCCCTCGATGCTCAGGGGTTCCTGCTTGGCCAGTTGGTCGTCGAGGGCCGTGGCGATCTGCTGGGCCTGCTGGTTGAGGGTGCCCTGGGCGGTGTCCTCGACCAGGGTCAGCGCCGAGTAGCCGAGGGGCAGGCCCAGGACGATGCCGGTGACGGCGACCGCGAGCAGGATCGCCCGCAGGATCCGGCGGCGCACTAGTCGGCGTTGAAGCGGAAGCCGCGGCCGCGGACGGTCGCGATTCGCTTCTCCGCGGAGTTCGGGGTGCCGTCGCCCAGCTTCCGGCGCAGCCAGGACATGTGCATGTCGAGGGTCTTGCTGCCCTTGAGGTCCGGGTCGTTCCAGACCTCGGAGAGGATCTCGTCGCGGCTCACGACCTGGCCCGCTCGCTGGATCAGGACCTTGAGGAGCTCGAACTCCTTGTTGGCCAGCTGGATCTCGCCGCCGTCGACGGTGACGCGGCGGGCGGCCAGGTCGACGCGGACGCCGTTGACCTCCAGGGTGCCGGGGGCCCGGCGGCGGAGCAGGGCTCGGATGCGTGCCATCAGCTCGGCCAGGCGGAACGGTTTGGCGACGTAGTCGTCGGCGCCCGCGTCGAGGCCCACCACGAAGTCGACCTCGTCGGCACGGGCGGTGAGCATCAGGACGGGGACGCTCCTGCCGCTCTGCCTCAGCCTCCTGCACACCTCGAGGCCGTCCATGCCGGGAAGGCCGAGGTCCAGCACCAGGAGGTCGATGCCTCCGGCGATGGCGGCCTCGAAGGCCTGCGGTCCGTCTCCGACGACCTGCACCGAATAGCCCTCCCGCGTCAGGGCGCGAGAGAGCGGTTCCGCGATGGCCGGGTCGTCCTCGGCCAGCAACACCACGCTCACGGGCCCCAGCGTATTCGTGGAACGATCGCCGCGTGTCACGCCACGATGCTGATCTCGAACTGGCCCTCCGCCTCGCCGACGCCGCCGACGCGATCACCGCGACCCGGTTCCGCGCTCACGACCTCGCCGTGGAGCGCAAGCCGGACCGCACGCCCGTCACCGACGCCGACGTCGCGGTCGAGGACGCGGTCCGCGCGTTGCTCGCCGCCGAACGTCCCGACGACGTCGTCATGGGCGAGGAGCGGGGCGGCACGCTGGACGCGTCCCGCGTCTGGGTGCTCGACCCGATCGACGGCACCAAGAACTTCCTGCGCGGCGTGCCGATCTGGGCCACGCTGATCGCCCTGGTGGTCGACGGCGTGCCGGTGGTCGGTGCGGTGTCCGCGCCCGCGCTCGGCCGTCGCTGGTGGGCGGCTGCCGGTGGGGGCGCGTTCGCGTCGGACGCGTCCGGTGAGCGCGCGATCTCCGTGTCCGGGGTGCGCGCGCTCGAGGACGCGTACGTGTCGACGACCGACATCAAGTCGTGGGTGACGTACCACTCACGTGAGGCGTGGCTGCGGTTGGTGGACGCGACCTGGGAGAGCCGCGCGTTCGGCGACTTCTACCAGCACTGCCTGGTCGCCGAGGGCGCGATCGACCTCGCACCCGAGTGCATCGCGAACCCGTGGGACATCGCCCCGTTCCAGGTCCTGGTGACCGAGGCGGGTGGCCGTTTCACCTCGCTCGACGGCGAGGAGCGCTACGACGCCGGCAGCGTGCTGACGTCGAACGGCCACCTGCACGAGGCCGCGCTCAAGCTGTTGGCACGGTAAGGCTTCCGCGCGCGACCTGGGCCCAGGCCAGCCGGCCGAAGAGGTAGTGGCACGCCACGCTCTCGTCGTCGAACCGGGCCCAGTCGTAGCGGTTGCCCTGCTCCTGCCAGAACACCTCGAAGCCCGTCTCGTCGGCGAGCAGGCACCAGCGCTGGTCCGTCTCCTCGCCGAGGCTGACGACGTCGTCCGGCACGCCGATCTTCGTCAGCCACTCGGGCAGCTGTTCGACGTTCATGCGGTGATCTCCGTGAGGTAGCCGAGCGCGACGAGGTCCGCGACGGGGTAGGTGGTGCGGTACCGGCTGCCGCCGCCGGGCTGGCCGAACCAGGGTGCGCTGATCGTGCGGTGCACCGGCAGGTCCTTCTCGACCCGGTACACCCGGTAGCCCTCGGCCGCGGCCTGTGGAGGCAGCGAGCGCTGGGCGAACGGGGTGCCGGCGGCGCTCAGCACACGGCCTTCCGGCGTGCCGAACCTGTCCAGCTCGGTGCCCGCCGTGAGGACCTCGGCCTGGCTGTCCTCGTAGCCGCCCTCGCGTTCGGCCGGCCAGCGCGGGGTGCCGTCCTCGTGCTGGAAGAGGACCTCCCAGTCGCGTTCGTGCATGCCGGCGAGCCCGTCGTGGCCTTCGAGCAGCGCCTGGACGGCCGGGTGATCCACGCCGAGCCCGTCGGACGGCGAGGTCGGCTGTGCGGTGGAGAGATCGACCGCCTGCGGGTGGTCGCCGGGCGCGAACCTCGGGACCGGCTGCTCCTCCGGGGCCTGCGGAGGCGGTGGGAGCTGGCGGGCCGGCTTCGGGGCGAGGCGGGGTGCCCTGCCCGCGCTGAGGAAGATGGCCATGAACCAGCTGCCCGCGGCCGCCGCCGTGTAGGTGTGCCGGGCGATCTCGCCCGCCAGGCCCGGGTCGGCCAGGGCCAGGTTCTCGCGGTTCTCCAGGCGGTCGCTCAGGGCGTGCGAAACGCTGTGCGTGCCGAAGTCCGCGGTGGTCGCCATGGGGCCCGCGGCCGGGCGGGCGCCGAGGTCGACGTCCGCGCCGGGGGCGGCCGGGGTGGCGATGGTGTCACCGAGCCGGCGTTCGCCCTGGTCGTCGACGGTGGTGAGGTCGCCGTCGAGGACGGTGTCGGCGGTGTCCTTCGACAGGTCCTTCGCGGTGGCGTCCTTGGCCGCCACCGGGCCCGACGCGGTCTGCGCCTGGGCCGCGGTCTGGCCCTGCGGTCCCGGCTGGGCACCGGACTGGCCGCCGAACTGGGCCGTCGTCGCCTGGGTGCCGGGCAGCAGCGGTGCGCCGGACTTGGCCGCAACGGCCTGGGCACCCTGCGCGCCCTGCTTGAGCTCGCCGGAACCGGACTTGAGCTCGCCCGCCTTCGCCTCGGCGGCGGCCTTCGGGTCGCTCGACTTGGCGTCGGTCGGCTTCGCGGCCTGCTGGCTCTGCTGGGCGGCCTGGGCCTGCTGGTTCGCCTGGGCCTGCTGGCCGGGCGTCTGCTGACCCACCACGGCGCCGGCCTGAGCCGCCGCCGCCGGAACGCCGCTGACGGCACCACCCACGGGGCCGCCGATCGGTCCGCCGACCGGCGCGCCACCCATCGGGCTGCCCAGCGCCGGACCGGCCGGGGCGGCCGGAGCGGCGGCTGCCGGAGCCGCCGCGGCTGCGGCGGGGGCCGCGGCAGCGGCCTGGCCGGGGAGTTCGCCGCCGCGGATCAGCGGCGAGTCGAGGACTGCGGCACCGGACGCCTGGGTCGTGCCCTCGGCGACGGGGCCGAGGGTGCCGTGGACGCTCGGGATCGTGTCCGCCACCGCGTGGGCGACCGGGGCGACGACGGGCTGGGCCGCGTTGGCCACCAGGCCGGGAAGAGGGGCCGGGCCCCTGCCCTCGCCGCGGCCCTGGTCGGCTCCGTTGCCGGGACCGTTGCCGTCGCCGAGGATCGGGCCGACGGCTTCGCGGCCGCCGGGCACCGTGTCCACCATCGGGTGCAGCGCCTGGGCGACGGGAGCGGCGGCCGGAGCTACGGTGTGCGCGATCGGCGCGGCGACCTCACCCACCGCACCCACGACCGGGGCGACGACGGGAGCGACCGGAGCCGTCACGGCGCCGACGACCGGGGCGACCGCTTCGGTCACCGGCGCGACGACCGCGGCGACCGGTGCGACAACGGGTGCCACTGCGCCCGCGACAGGTGCGACCGCGCCCGCGACGGGGGCGAGGACGTTGCCCGCGGCGTTCGTGACCGGGGCGGCCACGTCGGTGACCACGCCCGCGACGGGCGCGACCACTCCGCCGACGATGTTCGTGACGGGCGACAACAAGCCACCGCCGCCACCACCACCGCCGGGGCCGTGGGCTCCGGGCGCGGTGTTGACGGGCGGGGCGCCGCCCTGGGTCATGTCGATGCCGCTGTCCAGCCGGATGGCCGAGGTCAGCAGGGTGTTGAGGTTCGCGACGTTGGCGGCGGCGCCCTTGGTCAGGGTGTCGAGGCCCGCGAGGGCGTTGGGGTTGCCGGCGCTGGCCGAGGCCGTGGCGGCGTCGTTGTTCTTGGCCAGCGTGACCAGTTCGCGGACGATCTGGACCTTCGCGGCGCCCACCTGCACGGCGGCGTGCTCGAGGCGGTCGGCGGCGGCGTGGCAGCCCTTGGCGGCGCGCTGGAAGTCGCCGTCGGGGGCCACGACCTTGGCCCACCGGCCGCGCGCGGCGTCGCCGGTCGCGCCCGTCACGCCACCGAGCGCGCGGCTCGCGGCGCCGTCGGACGTGGTGCCCAGACTCTTGATCTTGTCGCCCGCCTCGCGCCACGCGGTGGCGCTGGAACGCATGGCGTCCTCGTCGGCCTTCGGCCACGTGACGCCCGCCTTGGCGGCGATGGCGGTGAGTTCGGCGGGAAGCTCGATGCCCATGTCAGCCGTCCAACCTTCTCATCCCGGACGCGTTGGTCTCCTCGACGTGCCGATACGTGGCGGCGGTGGAGGCGAGCTTGTCGCCCACGTCCCCCAGCGTCGCCGAAAGCCCCGACAGCGCACCGGAAGCGGCACCGGCGGGCTGCTCGTGCGAAGCGGCGAAGCTGCGGCCGATGGCGTCGTCTCCCCAGCAGGCGCCGAACCCGGCGAGGGCGCGGTCCAGCACGCCGGCGATCTCGGTCGCCTGCCCGGCGAAGCCCTTCATGTCGCGCGCGCCCGCGTCCAGCCGTTCGAGATCGGCCGAGTACCCGGTCATCGGACCCTCCTGTTGATGAGCTCGGAGTCGAGCCAGCTCTCCCGCTGTTCGTTGTCCTCGTCGTCGTCGGCCCGGCGGCGCACGGGCTGCTGCCCGAGGTCGACGGTCTCGTACTCGGAGATCTCGTACTCGGACGGCTGCAGGTCGGCGGTTCCGGCGACCAGCGCGGCGGGGTCCGTGGCGGTGGGCAGCACGGCGCTCAACGCCTGGTAGGTCTCCTCGGCCGCGCTCGCGGCGGCCGCGGCGACCGTCCGCACGATCAGCTCGGCCAACTGCTCCGGCCGATGCCTGCGGTACGCCATCTCGGAGAGTTCGAGGGCCACGAGCTTCCCGCCGGTGCCGACGGTCGCCTCGACCGTCCCGTCCGGACTGGAGGCGCGCCCGGACACGGCAGCGAGGTCGCGCTGCACCGACACCAGCTGTTCGCGGCTGCGCCGGTAGTCGGCCAGCAGCTCCTCGACCTGCGCACGGTGGTCGTCCACCGAGTCCCCCTCACACGCATAGCCCTGGGCTCGGGCTTTAGGACGCCGTCGACCGTAGATCGGTTCCCAGCGGATTCAGTTACGTAGAATCAACGAGATGATCGCCTTCGAGGATCTGCCCGCAGGCCGCATCATCCCGCTTGGCGACCTGACCGTCGACCGGGACGACATGCTGGACTTCGCGAAGAAGTTCGACCCGCAGCCCTTCCACCTCGACGAGGAAGCCGGGAGGAACTCGATTTTCGGCGGTTTGTCCGCATCCGGCTGGTACACCGCGTCGCTGTGGATGCGCCGCTGGGTGGACGTGGTCCTCGCCGACTCCACCTCGCAGGGCTCGCCGGGCGGCCGCGAGCTCTCGTGGCTCGCGCCCGTCTACCCCGGCGACACGCTGACGTTCGCGGCGGAGGTCCTGAGCGCTCGCCTGTCGAAGAAGCGCCCGGACCTCGGCCTGGTGGAGTTCGCGGGAACGGCGGTGAAGGGCGACCAGCCGGTCTTCCGGTTCATCGCGACGGGCATGTTCACCGCCCGCGGCTGACTTACTTGGAGAGCGCCCGCACCACGCGTGACGGGCTCGGCCGGCCGAGCTGCTCGGCCATCCACACCGACGTCTCGACGAGCTTGTCGAGGTCGACCCCGGTCTCGACGCCGAGGCCGTCGAGCATCCACACGAGGTCCTCGGTGGCGAGGTTCCCGGTGGCCGACTCGGCGTAGGGACACCCGCCCAGACCGCCGGCGGACGAGTCCACAGTCGTTACGCCGCAACGCAAAGCGGCGAGCGTGTTGGACAGCGCCTGCCCGTACGTGTCGTGGAAGTGCACGGCCAGCGAGGACACGTCGCGGAACCCGGCGAGCACCGACTCGACCTGTCCCGGCGTGGCCACGCCGATCGTGTCGCCCAGCGACACCTGCGAGCACCCCATGCCGAGCAGCCGTTCACCGACGGCCACGACCTGGGACTGCGCGACGGGCCCCTCCCAGGGGTCGCCGAAGCACATGGACACGTACCCGCGCACGGACATCCCGGCTTCGAGTGCGCGCGCCACGGTCGGTTCGAACATCTCGAACTGCGAGTCCAGCGTCCGGTTGAGGTTGCGCGACGCGAACGTCTCCGTGGCGGACGCGAAGATAGCGATGTGCGTGACGCCGGCTTCCAGAGCCCGGTCCAGCCCGCGCTCGTTCGGCACCAGCACGGGGTAGATCACGCCGGGAGCGGGCTTGAGCCCGGCCAGGACCTCGGCGGCGTCGGCCAGCTGCGGCACCCACTTCGGGTGCACGAACGACGTGGCCTCCAGAACGGACAGTCCGGAGGCGGCCAGCCGGTCCAGGAACTCCAGCTTCACCGCGACGGGCACGACCGCCGACTCGTTCTGCAGCCCGTCGCGCGCCCCGACCTCCCAGATCGTGACGGCGGACGGGAGGGACGCGCCGGGCACGACGTCCGGCAGGCCGACCTCACGCGCGCCCATCGAGCCGCCTCGGCTGGAAGTCGTCCTCGGGGTTGTCGTTGACCTCGCGGTAGAGCATGGTGTGCACCTTCTCGACGGACGGGATGTCGTCGAACTCGAGCGGCTCGTCCGAGGCCGACTCGATGATCAACGTGCCGCAGCCCAGCAGCCTGTCCACGAAAGAGTGCTCGAAGCGCACGCTGTTGACACGGGCCAAAGGGATGTCGAGGCCTGTGCGCTTGAACACGCCCTCGCGGTACATCACGCGGTCCGAAGTGATGATGAAGTGCGTCGTCCGCCAGCGCAGCAACGGCGTGACCGTCAGCCACAGCACCAGCACGACCGCGACGACGGCCAGCGCGATCAGGGCGATGAAGCCCCACGACTGGCCGCCGACGAGGCCCGCGAGATAGGTGCCCAGCGCGACCACCACCAGCAGCCAGAACACCGGGAAGATCAACATCTTCCAGTGGGGGTGCTTGTGGATCACGACGTGCTCGCCGGAGCTCAGCAGGTCGTCGGGGTACGCCATGGCGCCAACCCTAACTACGCCGGACGCAAATGCACCACGTCACCAGCGGACACGCCGTGGTCCACCCCATCGGTGCCGCGCACCACCAGCGTCCCGTCCGGCTCGATGCGCTGCGCAACTCCCTGAAGCTGAACACCACCTGAAAGTTCCACGCGGACGTTCTGGCCGAGCGTCGACGAGTGCTCGGCGTACTCCTCCAGCACCCCGGACTCCACGGCGTCGCCCTCGTTCTTGCGCCACACGCCTTCCAGCCCGGCCAGCTCGACCAGCAGCCGGAACGCGAGCTCGGTGCGGTCCAGCTCGTCCGCGCCCTGGTCCTCGAACGACGTGGGCGCGAGCCCGCCGGGCGCCGCCTCCACGCCGGCCGGCAGCTTCGCCACGTTCAGGCCGATGCCCACGACGACCGAGCCGTCGGCGGTGATCTCGGAGAGGATGCCCGCGCCCTTGCCGGGCGTGGAGCCGAGCAGCAGGTCGTTGGGCCACTTCAGGGTCGCCTCGACACCGACCGACTGGGCGACGCGCACGAGCGCCAGCCCGGCGATCAGGTTGAGCCACGGCAGCCGCGCGGGAGCCACGTCCGGCCGGAACAGCACGCTGACGTAGAGGCCGCCCTGCGGCGACGACCAGCTGCGGCCGCGGCGGCCCTGCCCGGCGGTCTGCTCCAGCGCGATCAGCACGGTGCGGTCGGCGGCACCGGAGTCCGCGAGGTCCGCGTTGGTGGAGGCCGTGCTCTCGACGACGTCGAGGGCGGCGAACGGGCCGTTGGGTGCGACGAGCCTGGAGCGCAGCTCTGCGGCGTCGAGTGTGGTCATCGGGCCAGGCTATTGGAAGCGAAGAGAGTACGTGCGATCAGAGATGACCAACAGGTTGCCGTGACCTGGACAACTGCACGGGGCAGTTCAGCAATGGTCTCGTTAGGCTGCGAGCCCATGAGCAGTGCGACCGAGCCGATCGGGAACGTCCCCGCGAACGCGCCCGACGTCCACACCACCGCGGGCAAGCTCGTTGACCTCTACCGGCGCAACGACGAGGCGGTTCACGCCGGCTCGGAACGCGCTGTCGAGAAGCAGCACGCGAAGGGCAAGAAGACAGCCCGCGAGCGCATCGACCTCCTGCTCGACCCCGGCTCGTTCGTCGAGCTGGACGAGCTCGCCCGGCACCGCTCGACCAACTTCGGCCAGGAGAAGAACCGTCCCTACGGCGACGGCGTCGTGACGGGCTACGGCACCGTCGACGGCCGTCCGGTGTGCGTGTTCTCCCAGGACGTCACGGTCTTCGGCGGCTCGCTCGGCGAGGTCTACGGCGAGAAGATCGTCAAGGTCATGGATCTGGCGATCAAGACGGGCCGCCCGATCGTCGGCATCAACGAGGGTGGCGGCGCGCGCATCCAGGAGGGCGTCGTCTCGCTCGGCCTCTACGGCGAGATCTTCTCCCGCAACGTCAAGGCGTCCGGCGTGATCCCGCAGATCTCGCTGATCATGGGCTCGAACGCCGGCGGGCACGTCTACTCCCCCGCGCTGACCGACTTCGTGGTGATGGTCGACCAGACCTCGCACATGTTCATCACCGGCCCGGACGTCATCAAGACCGTCACCGGTGAAGACGTGACGATGGAGGAGCTGGGCGGCGGTCGCACGCACAACACCAAGTCCGGCAACGCCCACTACCTCGGCTCCGACGAGGAAGACGCGATCGCGTACGTCAAGGAACTGCTGTCGTACCTGCCGTCGAACAACCTGAGCGAGACCCCGGCGTTCGAGGGCACGCTCGCCCAGGGCGCGATCTCCGACTCGATCACCGACGAGGACCGCGAGCTCGACACGCTCATCCCGGACTCCGCGAACCAGCCGTACGACATGCACGAGGTCATCAACCGCGTGCTCGACGACGGCGACTTCCTCGAGGTGCAGCCGCTGTTCGCGCCGAACATCCTGGTCGGCTTCGGCCGCGTGGACGGGCAGTCGGTGGGCGTCGTCGCGAACCAGCCCACCCAGTTCGCGGGCTGCCTCGACATCGACGCCTCCGAGAAGGCCGCGCGGTTCGTGCGCACCTGCGACGCGTTCAACATCCCCGTGCTCACGTTCGTGGACGTGCCCGGCTTCCTGCCCGGCACGGACCAGGAGTGGAACGGCATCATCCGGCGCGGCGCCAAGCTGATCTACGCCTACGCCGAGGCCACCGTGCCGCTGGTCACCGTCATCACGCGCAAGGCGTACGGCGGCGCGTACGACGTCATGGGCTCCAAGCACCTCGGCGCCGACATCAACCTCGCGTGGCCGACCGCGCAGATCGCCGTCATGGGCGCTTCGGGCGCGGCGAACATCGTGCACCGCAAGACGCTGGCCGCGGCCGGTGCCGCCGGTGAGGACGTCGACGCGTTGCGGGCCCAGCTCCAGCAGGAGTACGAGGACACGCTCTGCAACCCGTACGTGGCGGCCGAGCGCGGGTACGTCGACTCGGTGATCCCGCCGTCGTTCACGCGTGGGTACGTCGCGCGCGCGTTGGCGATGCTGCGGGACAAGCGTGAGACGCTGCCGCCCAAGAAGCACGGGAACATCCCGCTGTGACCGCGCCGGAGGAGAACGTGCCGCTGCTGAAGGTGGTCAAGGGCACGCCCGACGACCACCAGCTGGCCGCGTTGACCGCCGTCGTCGCCGGGCTGGCCGCGGCCGCGCCCGTCGAGGAGGCGCCGCAGCGGCGTTCGGAGTGGGCGAACCCGGCTCGCCGGGTGCGCCGGCCGGTGCAGCACGGGCCGGGCGCCTGGAAGGCGTCCGGGTTCCCCGGCTGAGGGGATCAAGCTTTGAAACGCCTTTTCAACGCCAAGGCTTGATCCCCTCAGGTCCAACGACGACTACGCCTGTCGCACGACCCAGGCAACCGCGACGACTGCACCTGTCAGCACCACGACCGCGAACGCCGCGCGCAGCCACGGCGTCCAGGAGTTGCCGAAGATCGTGGGGCGGAAGAAGTCCAGCACCGCCACCACGATCATGGCCAACGAACTCGCGGCGGGTTCCTGCACGTCCTGCAGCGATCGCGAATCGATGGGTATCGTGCCGGTGGGCTGCTGCTCCATTTCCTCGGTGACCTGGGGAGAGTCGGTGTTCGGCCCACCTGACCGCCCGTTGCCGCGGGCCTGGTCATGGGGCGGGGTCCCGTCCGGGGCCCCGTCCACCCTCGGCCTCACCGCGCACCACCGAGCGCAGCGGCCGCCTGCGCCGCCCTGATCCGGACAGCTTTCCGGGTCTTGCCCTGCAGGACCATCCGGTCATGCGTGCCGAACGGACTCGCCAGCGCACGGTGGTGGACTTCTCTCCGGCCGGCCGGATGCCGGTGATCAACGATCTTCTGGACCCGTTTCAGCAGGACCCCCGCCTGCTCAAGCTCCCGGTAGCCGCGTTCGGCGGTCCGTTCGCTGAACCCGTAGTACTGGGCCATCCGCTCCAACGGAACTGTGAATGTGGGGGTGTCAGGGCTCTGCGTGTCGTGGAGGAGCACGAGCAGCATCGCCTTGCCCGGCAACGCGAGCCGGTCACTCAGGCTCGATGCCCAGTAGTCGTGAGGCAGGACGAAGAAGCCGGGTCCGGCTTCCTCGGGGTCCTCTCCAGCGCGGTTCCAGGGCTCGCCGCTGCCGGTCTCCATGAGAGGGCTGACGACTGTGCGCCGCCCCTCCTGCTCACGCTTCACCAGCCCGAACTCGTCCAGGACCGCGAACGCCTTGCTCGCCGCGTTCGGCGTGCACGGCTCCGAGACCGACAGGAGCCGGGCCCAGGTCCGGATGTCCAGAGGGTCGTTCTCGACGATCGGCCAGAGTGCATGTAGGAGCAGAAGGGAGTCGAGAGCGCGCCGCTGTCGACTGGTGACGAAGTCGGACAGCACCGATTCCCGGTCCGCACCTCGCTCCCCTCGCCGTTTCTGGACGAACTCCTTACGGAACGGAACGAAGCCTCGCTTCGCCTTCTTCAGCAGGGCTGTGCGCGTCTCAGCCGGACTCGGCTCTGGCACATCGTCAATGCCCTCGAACGGGTCGAAGGTCTTAGCTCGTTGCATGAGGGCAAAGGTAGGCCAGTCAGATGCTGCGACCAAGCTGATGCACGGCCGATGAGTGCTCTGCCAGGTGCCAGTATGAGTAGACCTCTGGCATGTCGTCGTGGGAGGCCAATTTGGTAGACCACTGGAACACCTGTCACGTGCTGGTGCCCAGGCGGCCGAGATCGTGTCTCCCGGTCCCCAGCCCCCTCGACACCACGACTTTCTCACAGCTTTGTCAGGCGCAGGGGCCACCCGACCTCCTCAGCAGTCCACCCGCCGGCTCGACACCGTGAGCCCCACGGCGACCTCGCGGCACCGCGTCTCGCCGTCCACCTGGAGCTTCAACGTCCAGAACGCGCTGCCGTACGCCTGAGTCCGCCGCAGCACCTCGACGCCGGCGTGGTTGAGCGCTGTTCCGGACCGCACGGCGGGCACGACCTGGCTCAGCAGGGCGTTCTCCGCGCGGTCGGCCGTGTCGGCGAACGGCCAGACGGGCACCCCGTAGCCGATCGGGTCACTCGCGAGCACGCTTCCAACGCCCCACGATCCAATGAGTCCGCCGATGACGACGAAAAGTGCCGCGATCCGTCTGCGCTTACCCTCGCGATCGGAACCGCGTTCGGTGAGGACAAGCACCCAGCGCTTCACTCTGCCGAGAGTGCCGACCGAAGAGGTGATCGCGCATCAGCAGTACTACTCAATCGGACCGTGCGAACTGGCGGACCGTCTACGCGCTGTGCGTCGGCTTCTTCATGACGCTGCTGGACACGACCATCGTCAACGTCGCGCTGCCGTCGATGATCACCGACCTCGGCGCCTCGCTGAACGACGTCATCTGGGTGGTGAGCGCGTACCTGCTGGCGTTCGCGGTGCCGTTGTTGCTGACCGGGCGGCTGGGTGACCGGTTCGGGCCGAAGCGGCTCTACGGGATCGGGCTCGTGCTGTTCCTCGGCGCCTCGCTGGCGTGCGGGCTGGCGACGAGCGCGGAGGCGTTGATCGCGGCCCGGGTGTTCCAGGGGCTCGGGGCGGCGGCCATGACGCCGCAGACGATGGCGTTCATCACGCACCTGTTCCCGCCGGCCAAGCGGGGTGCGGCGCTCGGCATGTGGGGGTCGGTGGCCGGGCTCGCGACGATCTCCGGGCCGTTGCTCGGCGGGGTGCTGGTCACGCACCTCGGCTGGGAGTGGATCTTCTTCGTGAACCTGCCGATCGGCGTGCTGGCGCTGGTCCTGCTGTTCCTGTGGGTGCCCGACCTGCAGCCGGGGCGGGCGCCGAAGTTCGACGTGCTCGGGGTCGTGCTGTGCTGCCTGGGGCTCGGGCTGCTGGTGTTCGGCATCCAGAACGGCGAGCACTACCAGTGGGGCCGGGTCGCCGGGCCGATCACGGTCGCCGAGATCATCGCGGCCGGGGTGGTGTTCCTCGCCCTGTTCGTGGCGTGGCAGGCGTCGGCGCGCAACCCCGAGCCGTTGATGCCGCTGCGGATCTTCCGCAACCGCAACTTCTCGCTCGGCAACGTCGCCAACATCGCCATCGGCATCACCGTGACGGGCGTGTTCGTGCCGCTGGCGTTGTTCCTGCAGACCGTGCCGAAGCTGTCGCCGCTGATGACGGGCCTGGTCACGGCACCGGCGTCGCTGATGTCCGGGGTGGTGGCGATCTTCGCCGGGCGGTGGTCGAACCGCGCGGACGCCAAGTACCTGCCGATCATCGGGTTCGCGTTGATGGCGGCAGGGATCCTCGCGATGACGTTCCTGCTGAGCGACGGGTCGCAGTGGGTGCTGCTGCCGTCGATGGTGTTGCTGGGCGTCGGCATGGGCATGGTGTTCTCGCCGCTGACGAACATCTCCACGCGCACGCTCGACCGGTCGTTGCTCGGCGCGGGGTCGGGCATCTACAACACGTCACGGCAGTTCGGGAACGTGCTGGGCAGCGCGGTCACGGCGGCGGTGCTGCAGATCGTGCTGGCGGCGACCGGGGACTTCACCTCGGCCGTGCGGGCCGCGTTCTACCTGCTGCTGGGGGTCACCGCGCTCGGGATCGTGGCGGCTCTCGCCTTCCGGCAGGTCGCCGCTCCCGGCGTGACAGACTCGCCGCGTGCGTCTGATCCTGGCCTCCCAGTCACCCGCCCGTCTTAGCGTCCTGCGGTCGGCGGGCGTCGAGCCCGTCGTCCGGGTCTCCGGCGTCGACGAGGACGCGCTGATCGCGTCGCTCGCCGACCCCACGCCGGAGGAGACGGTCGTCGCGCTGTCCGCCGCCAAGGCCGAGGCGATCGAGCACGACGACGAGTGTGTAGTCGTCGGCTGCGACTCGATGCTGCTCTTCGAGGGCGAGCTCGTGGGCAAGCCCGGCACGGCCGAGGTCGCGCGCGAGCGGTGGCGGCGGGTCGCGGGCAAGAGCGGTGTGCTGATCACCGGCCACACCGTGCTGAAGGTGTCCGGTGGCGAGGTCGTCGACCGGGCGAGCGCCGCCGAGTCGACGACGGTGCGGTTCGGCACGCCGTCGGACGAGGAGCTGGAGGCGTACATCGCGACGGGCGAGCCGTTGCACGTCGCCGGCGGGTTCACCATCGACGGCCTGGGTGGCTGGTTCATCGACGGCATCGAGGGCGACCACACGTCGGTGATCGGCATCAGCCTGCCGCTCACCCGAAGGCTGCTCGGCCAGGTGGGCGTTTCCGTGTCCACACTCTGGTAGACGCTGGTCACAGTTCACCTGATCGGGGAAGACTTGCCCTCAACGCCGGCGTTGGGGGCTAGCGGTGAACGAGTACTTGACGCGTCGCAGGCACATCGACCTGGCACGCAGGACGAGCACGGGTTGTCGGAGCTAACGCCTCCGCCACCCCTCACCCAGCTCATCCCTGCCCAGGAGATGCTCCGATGTCGTTCGTCCAGACGTACCGCAAACCCAAGGTCTTCGGCTTCACCGTGCTCGGCGCGCTCGTCCTCGGCGCGCTGGCCGGCTGGCTCGGCAAGGGCACGTGGCTCGCGCCCGTCCTCGCCAAGATCGGCTCCACGTTCACCGCGCTGCTGCAGCTGACCGTCATCCCGCTGGTGTTCACCGCGATCGTGGTCGGCATCGCGTCGCTGCGGAACCTCGGCGGCGGCCGCACCGCCGCCCGGCTCGGCGGCAAGACGTTCCTGTGGTTCGCCATCACGTCGTTCATCGCGGTGCTGATCGGCATCGCGGTCGCCTCGATCCTCAAGCCCGGCGCCGGGCTGCAGATCGAACCCGCCGCCGGTGCCGTCGACAAGCTCGCCAAGCGGGCGTCCGGCTCGTGGCAGGCGCTGCTCGACAACCTGGTGCCCACCAACATCTTCAGCGCGTTCACCGAGGGCGACGTGCTGCAGGTCGTGTTCATCGCCGTGCTGGTCGGGTTCGCCGCCTACGCGCTCGGCGACAGGGCCGCGCCGTTCACGAACCTGGTGAAGTCCTTCTTCGAGATCGTCCAGAAGGTCGTCGGCTGGATCATCCTGCTGGCGCCGATCGGCATCTTCGGCCTCATCGGCAACGCCGTCGCGTCGTACGGCAACTCCTTCGTGAAGCCGCTGTTCTCGTTGATCCTCGCCGTGTACCTCGGTTCGGCGCTGGTGCTGTTCGTGGTCTACCCGTTCCTGCTGAAGTTCGTCGGCAAGACCTCGCCGGTCGAGTTCTTCCGCAAGGCGGGCACCGCACTGCAGTTCGCGTTCGTCTCGCGGTCGTCGGGCGCCACGCTTCCGTTGTCCCGCAAGGCAGCCACTGACCTCGGCGTGCCGACCGAGTACGCGAACTTCGCCGTGCCGCTCGGCACCACGACCAAGATGGACGGCTGCGCCGCGGTCTACCCGGCCGTCGCGACGATCTTCATCGCGAACCTCTTCGGCATCCAGCTCTCGGTGTGGCAGTACGTCGCGATCGTGCTCGTCGCGGTGTTCGGCGCGCTCGCCACGGCCGGCACCACCGGCTGGTACACGATGCTCACGCTGACCCTGAGCGTCGTCGGCCTGCCGCCGCAGGTGATCGCGACCGGTGTGGCCGTGGTCTACGCGATCGACCCGATCCTCGACATGATGCGCACCGCGACCAACGTGGCCGGGCAGATCACCGTGCCGGTCGTCGTGGCCCGCACCGAGCACCTGATCGAGGAGCCCGCCGCCGCGGACAAGCCGGAGCTCGTCACCGCCTAGGAATCAGCGCACGGACGCAACTGCGACAACTTCGGCACCGGTGTGGGCCAGCCAGGAAGCTGCTCCCGCGCCGGTGCCGGTGTCGTACAGCCGACGTTCGCGCCCAGGGCCGAGAACACCTGCACGAACGAGTCGTTGCACTGGCCGTCGCACGCGCGCTGGGCCGAGACGACGTCCGCCGTCCCGTCCTCGTTGACGTCGTGCAGCCCCAGGTACCCAGCGCTCGACAGGTAGGGAGTCTGCGCGCGCGACCAGGTGCCGTCCTTGCGGATCAGCACCTCGCCCCGGACCTTGCCGCCGTCCTCACCGCGCACCAGGCACACGCTGACCGGCGCGTCCGCGCACTGCAGCGACTTGTCGGTGATCACCGCCCCCAGCTCGGCGATGGTCATCTCGAAGACGTACGGACCGGACTCTCCGGACACCCTGATCCGCCCGCCGCCCGTTCCGGCGAGCAGCTCCACGAGGTCCTTGCCGACCGATTTGCCGATCACCACCTGGCAGACGGAGGTACCGCAGCGCATTCCGGCGTCCGATCCTGATTGACCTGAATCGGTGTTGTCGGGTCTCTGGAAATAGGCGAACACCACCCCTGCGATGACGACCACGGCGGCTACGACGGCGATCACCTGCACGGACCTGGTTCCTCCCACGTCGCTGATTGTGCTCGATGGGCTCACGATTGATGTGAAGTGAGGCGTCTCTCCCTCTCGGAGTTCTTCGATTTCCGTAGACTGCGGCACCAGCCAGAGCCGTAATTAACCGGTCCAGCAGGAGGTACGACGCCGTGTCGCTGCGCAAGGTGCTCATCGCGAACCGCGGTGAGATCGCCGTCCGGGTCATCCGAGCCTGCCGTGACGCCGGACTGACGAGCGTCGCCGTCTACGCCGATCCCGACCGCGACGCGCCGTTCGTGCGGCTCGCCGACGAGGCGTTCGCGCTGGGCGGCAACACCCCCGGTGAGAGCTACCTGTCGTTCGAGAAGGTGCTGGAGGCCGCCGCGCAGTCCGGCGCCGACTCCGTGCACCCCGGTTACGGCTTCCTGTCCGAGAACGCCGACTTCGCGCAGGCCGTGATCGACGCCGGGCTGACGTGGATCGGCCCGACGCCGCAGGCGATCCGCGACCTCGGTGACAAGGTGACCGCGCGGCACATCGCGATGCGCGCGGGCGCGCCGCTGGTGCCCGGCACCAAGGACCCGGTCAACGGGCCGGACGAGATCATCGCCTTCGCGGAGGAGCACGGGCTGCCGGTCGCGATCAAGGCCGCGTTCGGCGGTGGCGGTCGTGGCCTCAAGGTCGCCCGCACGATGGAGGAGATCCCCGAGCTGTTCGACTCGGCGGTCCGCGAGGCCGTCTCGGCGTTCGGCCGCGGCGAGTGCTTCGTCGAGCGCTACCTGGACAAGCCGCGCCACGTCGAGGCGCAGGTCCTCGCCGACACGCACGGCACGGTGATCGTCGTCGGCACGCGCGACTGTTCTCTTCAGCGCCGTCACCAGAAGCTGGTGGAGGAGGCGCCCGCGCCGTTCCTGACCGACGAGCAGCGCGCCACGATCCACTCCTCGGCCAAGGCGATCTGCCTGGAGGCCGGGTACCACGGCGCCGGCACGGTCGAGTACCTCGTCGGGCTGGACGGGTCGATCTCGTTCCTGGAGGTCAACACGCGCCTGCAGGTCGAACACCCGGTGTCGGAGGAGACGACGGGCCTCGACCTGGTGCGCGAGCAGTTCCGCATCGCCGCCGGCGAGAAGCTGCGGTTCACCGAGGACCCGACGCCCCGTGCGCACTCCATCGAGTTCCGGATCAACGGTGAGGACGCCGGTCGCGGCTTCCTGCCCGCGCCGGGCACGGTGACGTCGTTCGTGGCGCCGTCCGGTCCCGGTGTGCGCGTCGACGCCGGTGTCGAGAGCGGTTCGGTGATCGGCGGGCAGTTCGACTCGTTGCTGGCCAAGCTGATCGTCACCGGCGAGACCCGCGAGGAGGCGCTCGCGCGGTCGCGGCGGGCGCTGGACGAGATGGTCGTCGAGGGCATGGCGACCGTGCTGCCGTTCCACCGGGTGATCGTGCGGGACGCGGCGTTCACGGCCGAGAAGCCCGAGGGCTTCACCGTGCACACGCGGTGGATCGAGACGGAGTTCGACAACCAGATCGCGCCGTTCGCCGGGTCGGCCGAGGCCGCCGACGAGGAGACGCCCCGCCAGACCGTGGTGGTCGAGGTGGGCGGGCGTCGCCTGGAGGTGTCGCTGCCGGGTGACCTCGCGGTGGGTTCTCGTCCTGCTGCGGCCGCGGCGAAGAAGCCCAAGGCGAAGCGTGCCGGTGGCAGTGCGGCCGCGGTGTCGGGTGACGCGGTGGCGGCGCCGATGCAGGGCACGATCGTGAAGGTGGCCGTCGAGGACGGGCAGACCGTCAAGGCCGGCGAGCTGATCGTGGTGCTGGAGGCCATGAAGATGGAGAACCCGGTGACGGCGCACAAGGCCGGCACCGTGACGGGTCTCGCGGCGGCGCCCGGCGACCCGATCACCCAGGGCACTGTGATCTGCGAGCTGAAGGACTGAGTGTTCGCTTTCCCCGCCGGGTCGCTCACCTACGATTGAGCTCGTGAGCGACCCGTCGAGGGACATCCGCATCGGTGACACCGAGCGTCAGCAGGCGTTGCAGGTGCTCGGCGAGCACATGAGCGCGGGCCGCATCGACATCACCGAGTACGGCGAGCGGTCCGCGAAGATCACCACCGCGAAGACCCGCGGCGAGCTGATGGCGTTGTTCTACGACCTGCCCGACCCGCGGCCGCAGTTCGTCGCGCCCGTGCCGATGTTCAACGAGCCCGCCAAGGCGCCCGCGCGCCGGTGGGAGAGCGCGGTCGTGCCCGTCGTGGGCATCGCGACGGTGATCCTCTTCTTCGCGCTGGTGAAGAACCCGCTGATCTTCCTGCTGGTGCCCGCCGTGGCGATCCTGTGGGGCACGTGGAACGGACGCCGGCGCTGAAACCCCTGCTGTTGCTGGACCTCGACGGCGTCCTGCGGTCGTTCCCGCCGATCGCGCCCGAGGTCGCCGCACGCGCGTTCGAGCCGTCGTTGCTGCTGCGTGCCGTCACCGGCGAGATCACCGACGAGCAGTGGCGTGCCGAGGCCGGGTTCCCGGTCGCTGTGGGCGAGGTGATCGCCGAGGCGCTGGCGTTGGTGCGGGTGGCACGGCGGCAGTGCTTCGTGGCGTTGCTGACCAACGCGACCACGCGGCTGGAGGCGGACCTGGCGACGCTCGGCCTCGACGCCGAGGTCGACGCGGTCTTCAACTCCGCACGGCTCGGCCTCGCCAAGCCGGACCTCGCCGTCTACCGGCGCGTGCTCGACGAGCTCGGTTACTCGTCCGGCGTGTTCTGCGACGACACCGCGGCGAACGTGGAGGCGGCCCGTGCGGCCGGGCTGGACGGCGTGCACGTGCCGGACACGGCGGCGTTGCGAACGGCGCTGGCCGTGCGCGGGCTGATCCCACCGACGGTGCTGCTGATCCTGCCGGACCGCGACGAGGCCGAGGAGCTGGCGGCGGACCTGCTGGAGGACGGCTGGGGCCCGTGCCACGTGCACCGGGACATGCTGGCGGGTGAGGACGACGCCGAGGCCGTGGACTGGGTGATCGAGCTGACGACGGCGCCGGACGGCCTGCCCGCGTCGGCGCACCGGCCGGAGCTCGACGAGATCGCGGAACGGTGCGAAGGCTTCACCGGCGACGCGTAGTCCACCTCGTGGCGCAACACCCCGGCTTCACCCGCTCCGATTAGCCTCCTCGCCGTGGAGCCAGTCGAGATCAACGCGGGTGAGTACTACCTGCGCGCCTTCCGCAGCGACGACCGCATCGACGACGTGCCGGCGTTGGCCGAGGCGTTCGCCGACCAGGAGACCCGCCGCTACATGCCCCGGCTGACCGGCCAGGACGCGCCGTCCGCCGAGACGCTCGTGATGCTGCTCGCCGACGGCTGGGAGAAGGACTACCGCTGGTCGTGGGCGGTGTGCGAGGCGGTGACGGCCGAGGTGTGGGCCGGGATCGTGATCCACAACGTCGACCACCACCTGGCGTCCGCCGAGGTGATGTGCTGGAGCCAGCCCGCGCACCGCGGGAAGGGCGTGCTGCCGAAGGCGCTCAACTCCGTGCTCGGCTGGGTCTACGGCGCGATGGACATCCACCGCGTGACCTACCGGCACGCGGTGTCGAACACGGCGTCGCAGCGGGTCGCGGAGAAGTGCGGATTCACTCTTGAGGGTCGTCTTCGCGAGGAGGCGATGGTCGATGATCAGCGCGAAGACCAGTTGCTGTGGTCACGACTGGCGTCGGATCCCTTCCCAGAGCAGCTACGGTGACCGGCCATGCGGACCACGGGGCTCCTCATCGTCGTGCTGGCGCTGGCCGGGTGCACGGCTCCGCCTGAGCAGAGTTCGCTGACCTCCGCGCCGCCTCCGCCGCCCTCACCGACGACGTCGTCGGCGCAGATGGACTTCCCGCAACGGCCGCGCGCGGTGCCGCTGGACACCGTCGAGCCGTGCGGGATCCTGTCGCCCGACCAGCTGACCTCGCTGAGCCTCGACAACCCGCCCAGCGCGTACGTCGAGCCGAGCTTCGGCGGCGCGCGGGCGTGCACGATCCGCAGCACGACGAGCGGCAACGTGGCCCGGCTCGCGCTCGTGACGGTGTCCGGCGCCGACGTGTGGCTGTCGGAGAACGCCCAGGTCGACTACACCGTCAGCGCGATCGAGGGGTTCGCGGCGATTACTGTCCGCACACCCGACGTGAACGACGTCTGCAACGTCGAGATAGACGTCGCCGATGGGCAGTTCCTCGACGTGATGTTCCGCGACGGCGGCAATTCCAGTGCGGTGCAACAAGATCATCTTTGCCTCGGTGCCCAGCGTGTGGCAGAGGCCGCGATGGCCAGTTTGCTCCAGAAGCGCTGACCCACACGGGCGGATGTCACTGATCGCACTCCCCAGCGTTACCTTCGGTGGTTAGAGTGTCGAAGCGCTTGTAGGCACAATCGCCGGAGGTTTCACCATGCCGCCAGGGGGACGCAGCGGGGCCGACGCCTCGCCGCCGGCCGCGCACCAGCTGAACGTGGAGCCGGAGGCGATCCCCGCGCTGCGCAACACGTTCTCGGCGGCCCTGATCAAGCTGGACAAGCAGATCGAGATGGCGATCACCGAGTTCCGCGTGCGGCCGTGGGCGGGCGACCCCGTCAGCGCCGAGGCGGCCGAGAAGTTCAACGACCGGTCGATCTCGGACGGCGACTCGGCGCTCCAGGCGTTGCTGAACTACCAGCGGCAGCTCAAGACCGCGATGGACAACCTCAACCAGATCGAGCGGCAGTACAACGTGGTCGAGGGTGACAACACCGGCATGATGAACAAGAGCGGGTGCTGACATGGCCGACCACCGCTGGCAGGGCTACAGCCACAAAGAGCTGTACGAACGCATCCACTCCGGTCCGGGTGCCTCCGCGTCCTTCGCGTCGATGCAGCGCTGGGAAGGCGTCTCGTCGGCGTTGACGGAGATCAACGACGACCTGCACAAGGGCATCACGCTCTCCGGCGCGAAGTGGCAGGGCAAGGCCGCCGAGATCGCGCAGTCGGGCCTGAACCCCGTCGCCGCCTGGGCCGACAGCGCCCGCAGCGGCGCCGACGTGATGCGCGTCTCAGCCGAGCTCCAGGCCGGGTACGTCGCGAAGGCCCGCGCCGACATGCCGAAGCCGGTCGCCGTGACCGCCGAGCAGCCCGGCGCGCTCGTCACCGGCATCACCCACCTCTTCGGTGGCCAGACCGACCACGAGAAGCAGGAGGCGGCCCAGGACGCCGCCGAGCGCCGCGCCCGTGAGGTCATGTCCACCTACGCGTCGTCCACGACGGCGAACACCTCGACGCTCGGCCAGTTCAGCCAGCCCCCGCAGCTCCAGATCAGCGGCACCGGCGTCGCCCACGGCGGCGGCGCGCAGATCGGCACGGCGGGCGTCTGGGGCGTCGGCCCGAACGGCACCGGCCCCGGCGGCACCCGTGGCCGCACCACCACCCCGAGCACCCGAGGCACCGCGGCGGCCCCGCCCCCGCGCCCCGGCTCGACCGCGCCGGGCTCCACGACCAGCACCGCGGGCACCGGCACCACGGCCCCGGCCGCGAAGGGCACCCACTCGACCACGACGTCGATCGGCACCGGAGGCCCTGGCGGCACCGGAGTCGCCGGCGCGGGCCTCCCCGGCCAGCGCACCGGGACCCGTTCGGGCTCCGGCTCCGGCGCCGAGGTGAAGCAGATGGAGGACGGCGCGACCGCGACCTCCAGCGCGGCCGCGGCGGGCACCGTCATGAACGCGGGCCACGCGGCAGGCGTCTCCCACGGCGCAGGCGGGACCATGGGCCCGCTGGGCACCGTGGGCGGCCAGAACAACAACGACCAGGTCCGAGCCCGTGCCGTGCCGATGCCCCAGTCCTTCGACCCGTTCGGCGGCATGGGCCCGCGCAAGGGCGAGGAAGAGGAGGACCTGGAGCACAAGGCCGCCGACTACCTGCGCGAACGCGATGACATCTACGGCGTCGGCAGCTACGCGCTGCCCGTGATCGGGGAGAGCACGACCGACTGATGACTCTGTTCGGCTTGGACGCCGGGTCGAGCGACACGCGCGACCCGGTGATCATCTCCACGCTGGAGTTCGACGTCCTCTGGGACCACCTGGGCCTCGAAACGATGCCGCTCGTCCTCAAGGTCCCCTCACCGGGCAAGACCACCGACGAACGCCGCACCATCGAGGACCAGGTCTGGCGCCAGCTGGGAGCACGGGGCCTGGGAGGCCCCCGCTCCCTGGACCCGACCCTGGAAGACCTCCTGCACGTCCTGAACCGCCCGCAACAGGAGATCGACGCCCGGATGTGGCTGCACGACCGCAGCCTCCGCCTCCTCGCCTGCGGCAAGGGCCAGGCAGGCGTCCTGGCCGTCCTGGACGGCACCCAACTGATCCTCCGCCCGGCCGAAGCCGACGGCCTCCCCCGAGAGGCCCTGACGGCCCTCCCGGCGGCCCCGGCAGGCGAGGGCCACTCGATCACCCTCCCGTCCGCAGACCTGGACGCGGCAGCCTCCGCCGCAACCACCCCGGAAGACCTCGAAACGGGCCTCCAAGGCCTGCTCAGGGGCAACGACGCCCATACCCTGGCCGAGATGGTCCGCGACGCCACCAACAGAGGCCAGTTCGGCGCAGCGGCCCGCGACAAGTGGGGCAAACGAGTCCGCCCGGACCGAGTGGTCGCCTTCTACGACACCCCGAAGGGCCGCTACCTCCAGATGAGGCGCTCGACCGAGGGCCAGCCGCCGTGGTCGACCATCACGCCGGTCGACTACCGCCGCCTGCACCACCACCTGGTCGAACTGCTGGCAGAAGCAGCAGGCACCGGCCGCTGAGCGGCACGGCAGGCTCACGCAGAGGTCCCCTCGGGCTCAGGCTCCCCCGCGACCCAACGTACCGACGAGGTCTGACAGTCCGGCTGGGCGAATGGCCGGGGCGAGGTTGCCGTGCGCAGTGGTCGGGGCGTGGGGCTGGGCGTGTGGGTCGGTGGTGAGCCAAGACGGGGTGGGGCCAAGACTCAGGTCACTAATGGCTTGAGGACACGCGAAGCCGAAGGCGAGCCCGTCCGAGCGCGCGTACGGCGATGGCGCAGCCGAGCATCCCTGCCTCAACGCAATGCCGAAGGCGAGGCGTCCCTCCTGGGCGCACCACATCAAGCGGTAATGACGTGACGTACCTGCACAAACGCGCCCACGCTGCAAAGAGATTGGGGCTTGACTTTGGGTGCGAGGTGCTAGCTTCTCGAGCTCGGCCGGGCGCTTTTCAGCCCGGCCTTTTCCGGCCGACCAGCGCCTCGCAAGGGCCCCGAAGTCAAGCCCCAATCTCTATCGTCGCGCAGCGGCGATGACGTGACCAAGGCTCGTCCGCAGTTGTCTTTGCACCCAAACCCAACCACACGCCAAAGGCGAGGACTCAGGGCCCGATCCCCTGACAAGGCCGGGTCCGCAGGTCGTTCACGTAGTCATCAGGCGCCCCAGCAGCCTCAGCCGCATCGGCGACCACCCCGATGTACCGGGCAGAGGGCAACCCACCCTCATACGCGTCCAACACGTAGAGCCAGGCCACCACAGACCCCTCCAGGGTCTGCACCCGCAGCCGGATCTTCTTGTAGAGCCCGAGCGCGCCCTCCCACCGGTCCAGCCGCGACTCATCGCGCGGCGACACGTCGTAGAGCACGCAGAACGTCTGGTGGTCGGGCTCCTCGACGATCGTCGCGAGGGCTCCCTCCCAGCCGAGGTCCTCGCCACCGAACGTCATGCGCCAACCAACGAGCCAGCCGGTCCCCGCGAGCGGGGAGTACGGGGCTCGCTCCATCATCTGGTTCGGATCCATGTTCGACCCGTACGCGGCATAGAGCGGCACGTCCGACAGCGTAGCGGCGCGGCGATCAGCTTTCGGTACTGACGACACGGTCGATTCGGTCAACGCGTACGGTTGAGCCGCCCAACAAGCCCGTGGAAGGGAACTGATCGTGACCCGCATCGTCATCATCGGCGGCGGACCCGCAGGTTACGAAGCAGCCCTGGTCGCGGCGCAGCACGGCGCCGACGTGACCGTGGTCGAGACCGACGGGGCCGGTGGCGCGTGCGTGTTGTACGACTGCGTGCCGTCCAAGACGTTCATCGCTTCGGCGGGGGCCCGCAGTGCCTTCCGCAACGCCGGTGAGCTGGGGATTCAGACTCACAACGAGCTCGCGACCGTGGATCTGCCGGTCGTACACGGACGGGTGAAGGGGCTTGCGCTCGCGCAGTCCGCGGACGTCCGGGCGCGCCTCCAGCGGGAAGGCGTGCGGCTCATCAACGGGCTCGCGAAGTTCTGCGACGACTCGCGCGGGCTCGCCCAGCACCGGGTCGTGGCGACCGCCGCGGACGGGTCCGAAGAGGTTCTGAACGCCGATGTGGTGCTCATCGCAACCGGTGCGACCCCGCGCGTGTTGCAGGGCGCCGAGCCCGACGGCAAGCGGATCCTCACCTGGCGGCAGATCTACGACCTGCCCGAGCTGCCCGAACACCTCGCGGTGATCGGGTCCGGCGTCACCGGTGTCGAGTTCGCGAGCGCCTACACCGAGATGGGCGTGAAGGTGACGATGGTCTCCAGCCGGGACCGCGTCCTGCCGCACGAGGACGCCGACGCGGCCGCCGTGCTGGAGGACGTGTTCGCCGAGCGCGGTACCGCCGTCGTCAAGCACGCGCGCGCCGACCGGGTCGAGAACACCGGCGACGGCGTCCTGATCCACCTGGAAGACGGTCGCACGATCGAGGCGTCGCACGCCCTGATGACCGTCGGTTCGGTGCCGAACACGAGCGACATCGGCCTGGACAAGATCGGCATCGACCTCGGCCGCGGCGGCTACATCCCCGTCGACCGGGTCAGCCGCACGAACGTGAGCGGTGTCTACGCGGCCGGCGACTGCACCGGTGTGCTGCTGCTCGCCTCGGTCGCCGCCATGCAGGGACGCATCGCGATGTGGCACGCGCTGGGCGAGGGCGTCAGCCCGATCAAGCTCAAGACCGTCGCCGCGAACGTCTTCACCAACCCGGAGATCGCGAGCGTCGGCATCAGCCAGCAGGCGATCGACTCGGGCGAGGTGCCGGCGCGCACGATCATGCTGCCGCTCGCCACGAACCCCCGCTCCAAGATGGAGGGGCTGCGCCGCGGTTTCGTGAAGCTCTTCTGCCGTCCGGCCACCGGCGTGGTCATCGGCGGTGTCGTGGTGGCGCCGAACGCGTCCGAGCTCATCCTCCCGATCGCGCTCGCCGTGCAGAACCAGCTGACCGTCGAGCACCTCGCGACGACGTTCTCGGTCTACCCGTCGCTGTCCGGCTCGATCACCGAGGCCGGCCGCCAGCTCATGAGGCACGACGACCTCGACTGACCACGGCAACCTCCCCCGGGGTTCGTGCGTGTCCTAGGACACAACGACCCTGGGGAGGACGTCGTGAAGAAGAAGCTCGCAACGCTTCTGGCCGCACTCACCCTGCTCGCAGTCGCCCCGGTGACCGCACAGGCGCAGGACGACGTGGTGCTGAGCGTGCACGTCCAGGGTCCGCTCGTCGACTCCACGGTGAGCGTGTCGCTGCTCGGCTGCACCACCCCGACCACCGCGACCTCACCCGGCTTCGTCGCTCCGGTGAAGCTGGAACCCGACGAGTTCGGTGTCACCGGCACCGTCCAGGTGGTCTCCCAGGCGGGCGGCTACACCGCGACGGCGGACTGCGACGGCACGACCTACTCGACCCAGTTCGTCGTGCGGACCCCGTCGCTCAACGAGTGGAGCCTCGAACCGGTCGTCGACCCGGGCGGAGACGTCTACTCCAGGCTCTTCCCGTACGCGTGCAACTACCAGGGCGCCATCACCTCGCCCGGTTTCTCCGAACCGCTCATCCTCCAGCGCACCAGCCGACCCTGGGTCGAGGGCACCGTCAAGGCGGTCACGAAGCCGGGAACCTACCGGGCCTACCTGTTCTGCGAGGGCGTGTGGCGGCCCTACAACAAGCTGTTCACGGTGAGGGGATGAACCGGTTTTCGATCAGTCGCGATTGGACGCGCAACTAAGCCACCACATGTGCGTCAATGAAGACGTGGGGACTCGTGTCTTGATCGCGGTGCTGTGCGTGGCACTGGCCACAGCCTGTTCGCAGGCGCCCGCACCGAAGCCGTCAGCGGCGACGAGCGAAGCCGCTCCGCCGCCGGTGGTGTCACCTCTCGGCAACTCCGATCCGATGGAGCTGAGAATCGAGCGGATCGGCGTGCGTTCGTCGCTCGTCGCACTGGGCCTCGACGCTCACGGCGTCGTGCAGATGCCGCCCGCCAACGAGGGCATGCAGGCCGGTTGGTACCAGACGCAACCGGAGCAGTGGATCATCGTGGGCCGGATCGAGAGCAACAACGCCAGAGGTGTTTTCTTCCGTCTGAACGATCTCGGGGAGGGCGACCTCCTCGAAGTGCCCAAAAAGGACGGTTCGGTGGCCAGGTTCACCGTGTCGCGCACCGAGAGGATCATCCGCGACGACTTCTTCGCCGAAGCCGTCGCGCGCGACAACACCGAGCCAGGGCTGCGGCTGATCACGTGTGGCACTCGCGACAACGTGATCGTTCATGCCGTTGCTTCGTCCTGATTCGGCGAAGCCCAATCAGGACGAAGCAACGGCCGACATCTTTAGAAGTCAGCACAGTCCCGGCTCAGTAACCCTCAAAGGCAAGGCAGAGCCGAAACTCAGTCCTCGACCCAGTCGAAGGTCTTCGACACGGCCTTCTTCCAGTTCGCGTACTCGGAAGCGCGGCGGGAGTCCTCCATCTGCGGCTCCCACTGCTTGTCCTGCGCCCAGTTGTCGCGGATGTCGTCCTCGGTCTTCCAGAACCCGACCGCGAGCCCGGCCGCGTAGGCGGCGCCCAGCGCCGTCGTCTCGTTGACCACGGGCCGGATGACCGGCACGCCGAGGATGTCCGCCTGGAACTGCATCAGCAGCTCGTTCACGACCATGCCGCCGTCGACCTTCAACGCCGTCAGGTCGACGCCCGAGTCGGCGTTCATCGCGTCGAGCACCTCCCGCGTCTGGAACGCCGTCGCCTCCAGCACGGCCCGCGCGAGGTGGCCCTTGTTGACGAACCGCGTCAGCCCGACGATCGCGCCGCGGGCGTCAGAACGCCAGTAGGGCGCGAAAAGCCCGGAGAACGCGGGCACGAAGTACGCGCCGCCGTTGTCCTCGACGGACCGCGCGTGCTCCTCGATCTCGGCCGCGGACCCGATCATGCCGAGGTTGTCCCGCAACCACTGCACCAGCGACCCGGTGACCGCGATCGAGCCTTCCAGCGCGTACACCGGAGCGGCGTCGCCGATCTTGTAGCAGACGGTGGTGAGCAACCCGTTCTCGCTCATCACCTTCTCGGTGCCGGTGTTCAGCAGCATGAAGTTGCCGGTGCCGTAGGTGTTCTTGGCCTCACCGGGCGACAGGCAGGCCTGCCCGAACGTCGCCGCCTGCTGGTCGCCGAGGATGCCCGCGATCGGCACGCCGGCGAGCGCACCGCGTTCCCGCACCTGGCCGTAGACCTCGGACGACGACCGGATCTCCGGCAGCATCGACATCGGAATGCCCATGTCGGAGGCGATCGACGAGTCCCACTGCAACGTGTCGAGGTCCATCAGCATGGTGCGCGAGGCGTTCGTGGGGTCGGTGACGTGCACGCCGCCGTCCGTCCCGCCGGTCATGTTCCACAGCACCCACGTGTCCATGTTGCCGAACAGCAGGTCGCCCGCCTCGGCCCGCTCGCGGGCACCCTCGACGTTGTCGAGGATCCAGCGGACCTTGGGGCCGGAGAAGTAGGTGGCGAGCGGCAACCCGACCTTCGCCCGGTACCGCTCCTGCCCACCGCCCAGCGCGCCGAGCTCAGCGACGATCTTGTCCGTGCGGGTGTCCTGCCACACGATGGCGTTGTAGACGGGCTCGCCGGTGTTCTTGTCCCACACCACCGCGGTCTCGCGCTGGTTGGTGATGCCCACCGCGACGATGTCCGAAGTGGACAGATCGGCCTTCGCGAGCGCACCGGCGGCGACCTGTCGGGTGTTCTGCCAGACCTCGGCCGGGTCGTGCTCGACCCATCCCGCACGAGGGAAGATCTGCTCGTGCTCCTTCTGGTCGACCGACACCACCCGCCCGGAGTGGTCGAAGATCATGCACCGGGTCGACGTGGTGCCCTGGTCGATCGCGGCCACGTACTGCGTCATGCGAGAAGTCCTTTCAGACCGGGAGAACCAGGAAGAGCAACGCGGCGAGCGCGCCACCCAGGAGCGGGCCTGCGACCGGGATCCACGAGTAGCCCCAGTTCGCGTTGCCCTTGTTGCGGATCGGCATCATGAACGCGTAGGCGATGCGCGGACCGAGGTCGCGCGCCGGGTTGATGGCGTAGCCGGTCGGGCCACCGAGCGACGTACCGATCACGAGGACCACGAACGCGACACCCGCGTACCCGAGCGCCGAGTTGCCGAACTGCGGGATGCCGTCGACGGACTCCTTGGCGCCCGGCGACAACAGGATCCACAGCACGAGCACGAACGTGCCGATGACCTCGGAGACGAGGTTCCACGGCACGCTCGGCACGGTCGGGCCGGTCGAGAAGATGCCGAGGGTGTTCTGCGGCTCGTCGTGCGTGTCGAACTGCATCTTGTAGGTGGCCCAGCAGAGCATCGCGCCGATGATGGCGCCGACCATCTGCCCGAGGATGTACACGGGAACGTCGGCCCACGGCGTCTTCTCTGCGATGGCGAGGCCGAAGGTGACGGCGGGGTTGAGGTGAGCACCGCTCGGACTGGCGATGCTGGCGCCGGCGAAGACCGCGAAGGCCCAGCCGACGTTGACGAACAGGAAGCCCGTGCTGTTGCCGAGCGTGTCCTTGAGCACCTGGTTCGCGACAACACCGGTACCGAGGAGGATGAGGACCGCTGTCCCCAGCATCTCCCAGACGAAGATCGAGCCTGCACTCATCCGTCGACCTCCACTCGTTTGCGGCCGAGACGGACGCGCAAACCCGAGGTCAGGGCCGCGCCGCCCGCCTACAACGTGCTCGGACGCTATCCCCGAGCTGATCACTTGTCTACGCCATCTACCTGCACTAGGGCCATTTGTAGGCCTTAGGAACCTGGGCCGCGCGCCCGTGGGCGAACGGCGGTTCGTGCAGGTAACGTGATCCGCGAGTCGTCACAGGGAGGCGCCTGTCGTGGCCACGCGAAAGAGCTCACCGGCAACACCGAACGTCCCCAGCGCTCCGCCGATCACCGGCAGGCTGGGCCCGGCCGAACGCGAGGAGTCGTGGCAACGCCTCGGCGCCGAGACCTTCGACCTCGTGGTCGTCGGTGGTGGTGTCGTCGGCGTCGGCGCGGCGCTCGACGCGGCCACCCGCGGCCTGCGGGTCGCCCTCGTCGAGGCGCGCGACCTGGCGTCCGGCACGTCGAGCCGCAGCTCCAAGCTCTTCCACGGCGGCCTGCGCTACCTGGAGCAGCTCGAGTTCGGTCTGGTCCGCGAGGCGTTGCGCGAACGCGAGCTCATGCTCACGCGGATCGCGCCGCACCTGGTGAAGCCCGTCGCGTTCCTCTACCCGCTGTCGAACCGGGTCTGGGAACGCCCGTACACGGCCGCCGGTCTGTTCCTCTACGACACGATGGGCGGCGCCCGGTCCGTGCCGGGGCAGAAGCACCTCACGAAGGCGGGCGCGCTGCGGCTCGTCCCGGCGATGAAGCGCGACGCGCTGATCGGCGGAATCCGTTACTACGACGCCCAAGCGGACGACGCGCGGCACACGATGATGGTCGGCCGGACGGCCGCCCACTACGGCGCTGTCGTGCGCACGTCGACGCAGGTGGTCGGCTTCCTGCGGGAGGCGGACCGGGTGTCCGGCGTGCGGGTCCGCGACGTCGAGGACGGGCGCGAGGTCGACGTCCGGGCGCACGCGGTGATCAACGCGACCGGCGTGTGGACCGATGAGCTGCAACGGCTTTCGGGCTCGCGCGGCCGGTTCCGGGTGCGGGCGTCGAAGGGCGTGCACATCGTGGTCCCGCGCGACCGGATCGTCGCCGAGGCCGGGATGATCCTGCGCACCGAGAAGTCCGTGCTGTTCGTGATCCCGTGGCGCAACCACTGGATCGTCGGCACCACCGACACGGACTGGAACCTCGACCTGGCACACCCCGCGGCCACCAAGCACGACATCGACTACATCCTCGAACACGTCAACTCGGTCCTCGCGACGCCGTTGACGCACGACGACATCGAGGGCGTCTACGCGGGCCTGCGGCCGTTGCTGGCGGGCGAGAACGACTCGACGTCGAAGCTCTCGCGCGAGCACGCGGTCGCCAGGGTCGCACCGGGGCTGGTCGCGATCGCGGGCGGCAAGTACACGACGTACCGGGTGATGGGCGCGGACGCGGTGGACGCGGCGCACGTCGACCTGCCTGGCCGGATCCAGCCGTCGATCACGGACAAGGTGCCGCTGGTCGGCGCCGACGGCTACCACGCGCTGGTCAACCAGGCCGACCAGTTGGCCGCCAAGCACGGCCTGCACCCGTACCGCGTCCGGCACCTGCTCGACCGCTACGGCTCGCTGGTGCACGAGGTCCTGTCGCTCGCGGCGGACAACCCGGACCTGCTCAAGCCGATCCCGGCGTCCCCCGATTACCTCCAGGTGGAGGCGGTGTACGCGGTCTCGCACGAGGGCGCGATGCACCTGGAGGACGTGCTGACCAGGCGCACCCGCATCTCCATCGAGTACGCCCACCGCGGCGTCGACTCGGCGGAGGCGGTGGCGCGGCTGGTCGCGCCGATCCTCGGCTGGGACGAGGACGCGATCAAGCGCGAGGTCGAGGTCTACAACGCGCGCGTCGAGGCCGAACGCACCTCGCAGACCAAGCCGGACGACCAGGCGGCGGACGCCGTGCGGGCGGCGGCTCCGGAAGCGCGTCCTCAGTTGACCGAACCGGTGAGCTGATCTTCGGCAGAATGCGGGCATGACTGGGGTTGGCAGAAGAACCTTCCTGATGGGTGCCGCCGTGGCCGGTGCCGCCGCTTCGACCGGCACCGCCCACGCCGCACCGGCCGAGTTCGCGCACGGGGTCGCGTCCGGTGACCCGTTGCCCGACGGCGTCCTGCTGTGGACGCGCGTGGTCACGTCGGCCGCGATCCGCTGGGAGGTCGCCGCCGACCAGCGGTTCCTCCACGTGGTGAAGCGCGGTGTCACGCGCACGTCGGCGGCCCGCGACCACACGGTGAAGGTCGAGGTCCAGGGCCTGCGGCCGAACCACCGCTACTGGTACCGGTTCCGCGTCGGCAACGTCGTGTCGCCGGTCGGCAGGACCAAGACCGCGGGCTGCGGGTCCGAGCTGAACTTCGGCGTCGCGTCGTGCGCGAACTGGCCCGCCGGGCACTTCGCCGGCTACGGGTACCTGGCCCGCCAGGACCTCGACGCGGTGATCCACCTCGGCGACTACATCTACGAGAACCTCGACGGCACGGTCCGGCCGCACGAACCGGCGCACCGGTGCGTCACGCTCGACGACTACCGGCAGCGGCACGCGCAGTACAAGACGGACCGGCACGTGCAGGCCCTGCACGCCGCGCACGCCATGATCGCGACCTGGGACGACCACGAGTCGGCCGACAACTCGTCCAGCATCGGCTCGCCGCAGCACGACCCGGCCACCGAGGGCCCGTGGGGTGCCCGGCTGGCCGCCGCGACGCAGGCCTACTTCGAGTGGATGCCCGTGCGTGAGGGCAAGCTCGACCGCACGTTCCGCTTCGGTGACCTGGCGACGCTGACGATGCTCGACCTGCGCTCGTACCGGACCGACACGACGATCCTCGGCGCCGCCCAGCGCGACCGGCTGATCAGCACGCTGAGCACCGACGGCGCGCGCTGGCAGCTCGTCGGGAACTCGGTGATGATCAGCCCGCTGAAGGTGCCGCCGCTGCCGGGCCTGCCACCGTCGAACCCCGACCAGTGGGACGGCTTCCCCGTCGACCGGGAGCTGGTGCTGAGGTCGCTGGGAGACCGGAAGAACACCGTCTTCCTGACCGGTGACATCCACAGCTCGTGGGCGAACGAGGTGCCGCTCGGCGGCCAGTCGGTGGCCACGGAGTACGTCGTGACGTCACTGACCTCGGACAACTTCGACGACCTGCTGAAGGTGCCGCCGCGCACCGCGTCGTTGCAGGTGGAGGCCGCGTTCCAGGCTCTGAACCCGCACGTGCGGTTCGTCGAGCTGGACTCGCACGGCGTGTCGACGCTGCGCGTGACGGCCGACGAGGTGCGGTTCGACTGGCACTACGTGGCGGACAAGAAGGACCCGGACAGCGCTGTGGCGCGTGCGCATTCGTTCCGCACGCGCCACAACACTGCTCAGACCGAAAGGGTTCCGCTTTAGGCGAGAGCGGCCAGCGCGGTGTGCACCATCACGCGGACGCCGGCGAGGAGCGCGCGCTCGTCGAGGTCGAACGTGGGCTGGTGCAGATCGCGCTGCTTCTCCTGGCCGTTCCACACGCCGAGGCGTGCGAACGAACCGGGCACGTGCTCCAGGTACCAGCCGAAGTCCTCACCACCGGAGGACTGCTCGGTGCCTGCGAGCGCGTCGTCGCCCAGTGCGGCCTCGATGCCGGCACGCAGGATCTGGGTCGACTCGCGGTCGTTGACCACCGGCGGCACGCCGCGGCGGTGGTGCAGGTCGAAACCGACGCCCGTCGGGGCCAGCAGGCCCGTGACGAGGTCCTTGACCAGGGGCTCCAGCTCGGCCCAGATGTCGCGGTCGCCGGTGCGCAGTGTGCCGCGCACCAGGCCGTCCTGCGGGACGGCGTTGGGCGCCTCACCCGCGTGGACGGCGCCCCACACCAGGACGGTGCCGGAGCGGGGGTCGACGCGGCGCGACAGCATCGTCGGCAGGCCGGTGATGACCGTGCCGAGGGCGTGCACCAGGTCCGCGGTGAGGTGCGGGCGCGAGGTGTGGCCGCCGGGCGACGAGAGCCGGAGCTCCAGCAGGTCGGAGGCCGACGTGATGGCGCCGATGCGGGTGCCGATGCGGCCGACCTGCAGGCGCGGGTCGCAGTGCAGGCCGAAGATCCGCTCGACGCCGTCGAGCCCGCCCGCGGCGAGCACGTCGAGCGCACCGCCCGGCATGACCTCCTCCGCCGGCTGGAAGACCAGCCGGATGCGGCCCGGCAGTTCCGTCGCGGACGCGAGCGCCAGCGCGGTGCCGATCAGGACCGTCGTGTGGGCGTCGTGACCGCACGCGTGCGACACACCGTCCACAGTGGAGCCGAACGGCAGGCCGGTGTTCTCGTGCAGCGGCAGGGCGTCCATGTCCGCGCGGAGTGCCACGCAGCGGGGGCCGTTGCCGATGTCGCAGATCAGGCCGGTGCCGCCGGGGAGGATGCGCGGCTTGAGGCCGACCTCGCGCAGCAGCTTCGCCACGAGCTCGGTGGTGTTGTACTCGCGCCGGGAGAGCTCCGGGTTGGCGTGGATGTGCCTGCGCCAGGCGACGACGTCGGCGGCGTGCGCCTTCAGCCAGTCGTCCAGCCAGGCAGGGCCACGGCCTTCTCCGAGATCATCCACAGGAGACATGCTCACCCCGGTGGGGTCGACGAGCATCTCAGGGGACGCTTTCACAGTTGAGGAGCCCGAAGGCCGGGAGTCCAGAACCGTCATGCCGCACCTCCGCGGGCCAGCAGCCGTGCTCGCTGCCGGGAATCGGTGGCTGTCGCGATCGTCGTCCAAGCCATGGCAAGTGCTCCGTCGAGGAGCGCACGGTCGGCCGACGCCGAGGCACAGGCGGTCGCGAACTCTTGTTGGTGGTTCACCGCGTCTCCGCAGTCGATGGCGATGGTCGGGTGGATGGCGGGCAACACTCTGGTGACGTTGCCCATGTCGGTGCTCCCGATCTTCTCCCGCTGTTCCTGTTCCGGCGAGAGCGGTCGTCTGCCCAGCTCGGTGGCCGCACGCCGGTAGGCGTCCGCGAGCCACGGGTCGGGAGTCAACTCGGCGTAGATCGGTGAGACCTGCACCACCTCATGGGTGCAGCCGGTCGCGAGCGCACCGGCTGAGAAGCAGTCCCGAATTCGGTTCTCCAGGCGCTGCAACGATTCCAGGTTTTCCGCCCTCACGTCGAACATCGCTGACGCGCGGGCGGGTATTACGTTCGGCACGGTACCGCCGTTGGTGACGATGCCGCTCACCATCTGGCCGGGCTCGAAGTGCTGCCGCAGCAGGCTGATCGACATCTGCGCGATCGTCACCGCGTCCGCGGCGTTGACGCCGAGGTGCGGAGCGGCCGCCGCGTGCGACGGCTTGCCCTTGTAGTGCACTTCCAGGTCCGTGATGGCCAGCGACTTCGCGGCACACGACTCGTACGGCGCGGGGTGCACCATCATCGAGAGCGAGACGTCGTCGAACACGCCCCGTTCCAGCATGAGCACCTTGCCGCCGCCGACCTCTTCCGCCGGGGTGCCGATCACCTTGATGGTGACACCCAACTGGTCGGCGACGTCACGCAGAGCGAACGCCGTGCCGACCGAAGCGGCGGCGATGACGTTGTGCCCGCACGCGTGCCCGACCTCGGGCAGCGCGTCGTACTCGGCGCACAGGCCCAGGACGAGCTCGCCGCTGCCGAACGTCGCGACGAACGCGGTGTCCAGGTCAGCAACTCCGCGTTCGACCTCGAAACCCTCCTTGACCAGCAAGGAGGTGATCTTCTCGACGCTGCGATGCTCCTCGAAGGCGAGCTCGGGCTCGGCGTGGATCGAGTGCGACAGGTCCAGCAGCGCGTCGGAGTACCGCTCGACGGTCGAGCGTGTGCTGATCTTCAAGTCGGTACCCATTGGCCACCATCCTGCATCACCACTTGACGGACGCGGTGCGCTGATGATGATCAACCGGACGGCCGGTCGCAGCGCTGCGCCGAGCGGCGAGCGAGTTTCGGTCTGACCGATCAACGATGACGCAAATGGTCGAGAGATACGCTTAACTTTGACTATTACATCCCAGCATCTGGGACGGGTCGTCTCACCTCGAACGACGAGCGGCAGGTCACTTCTTGGCCGCGCGCTCCTTGCGCCACTTCGCCCACCGCTTCTTGTTGCGGTAGTAGACCAGCGCGAACAGGACGACGGCGATGCCGCCGATCCACAGCTTGCGCTTGGTCTCCTCACGAGCTTCAGGCGACGGCTCCTGCGGCGCGTTCACGTCGGGCGCCGGGTTGACAGTCGTCTGCTGAGCGGCCGCGACAGGCGTGTTCGCCGCCTCTTGCGCGGACGCCACTCCGGCGATCCCGAGAACGCTCATCAGCGAGAACACGCAGGCCAGCAGCAACCTCGACATGGCCTGAACTCTACCTCGAATACCACGATCGACTGTCACCCAAACTAGTTAAGCGCCTACCGAGAGTCCGATTGGAACGCCTTCAAAATCTGCTCGGCCGCCAGGGTCGCGGTGAGCTCTCCTAGTCGGACCTTCTCTTCGAGAGAGGGGGCGAGCGACCGCACGGCGGCGCTCTCGCGCACCTGCCGCCACAGTTCGTCGTGGACCATCATCCAGGTCCAGTCGACCTGCTGACGTCGACGTCGCTCGTCCAGTTCACCGGCGTCCTTCAGCGTCCGCTGGTGTTCCAGCACGCGGGACCACAGGTCGTCGAGACCGGTTCCGGTGAGACCTGAGCACGTGAGCACCGGCGGGTGCCACAGCGCGTCCGGCGGGCGCAGCAGCTTGAGCGCCCCGGCCAGTTCGCGCGCGGCCTTGCGGGCGTCCAGCTCGTGGTCGCCGTCGGCCTTGTTGACCGCGATGACGTCCGCGAGCTCCAGGATGCCCTTCTTGATCCCCTGGAGCTGGTCGCCGGTGCGCGCGAGCGTGAGGAACAGCGAGCAGTCCGTCATGTTGGCGACGGCCACCTCGGACTGCCCGACGCCGACCGTCTCGACCAGCACGACGTCGAACCCGGCCGCCTCGACCAGCACGATCGTCTCGCGGGTGGCCTGCGCGACGCCGCCGAGCGTGCCGGACGTGGGCGAGGGCCGGATGAACGCGCTGCGGTCGACCGACAGCCGCTGCATGCGCGTCTTGTCGCCCAGAATGCTGCCGCCGGTGCGGGTCGAGGACGGGTCGACGGCGAGCACCGCGACCCGGTGGCCCTGCGCGGTCAGCATGGTGCCGAGGGCGTCGATGAACGTCGACTTGCCGACGCCGGGGACCCCGGTGATGCCGACGCGGATCGCGTCGCCCGCCTTCGGCAGCAGCTCGACCAGCAGCTCCTGGGCCTTGGCCCGGTGGTCCGATCGCTTGGACTCGACGAGGGTGATGGCGCGTGCGAGCACGCCCCTGTTGCCGTCGAGCACGCCCTTGGTGAGCTCGGCGACGTCGATCGTCCTAGCCATGGTGGCCGAGTTGCTTCGCGAGCTTCACCAGCAGGTCCTTGGCCGCGTCCGCGATGACCGTGCCGGGCGGGAAGATCGCCGCCGCGCCCGCCGCGTACAGCTCGTCGAAGTCCTGCGGCGGGATCACGCCACCGACGACGATCATGATGTCCTCGCGGCCGAGCTTGGTCAGTTCCTCCCTGAGGGCCGGGACGAGCGTGAGGTGACCGGCGGCGAGCGAGCTGACGCCGACGATGTGCACGTCGGCCTCCACGGCCTGGAGCGCGACCTCCTCCGGCGTCTGGAACAGCGGGCCGACGTCGACGTCGAAGCCGAGGTCCGCGAACGCCGTGGCGATCACCTTCTGGCCGCGGTCGTGCCCGTCCTGCCCCATCTTGGCGACGAGGATGCGCGGGCGGCGGCCTTCCTCCTCCGCGAACGTCTCGACGACCTCGCGGCAGGCGTCCACGTTGGACACGGAGCCGACCTCCTGCCGGTACACCCCTGAGATGGTGCGGATCTGCGCGCTGTGCCGGCCCCACACCTTGCCGAGCGACTCGGAGATCTCGCCGACGGTGGCCTTGGCGCGGGCGGCGTTGATCGCCAGCTCCAGCAGGTTGCCCTCGCCGTTCGCCGCGTTCGTCAGGGCGTTCAGCGCACTGTCCACAGCGGACTGGTCGCGTTCTTCCCTGAGCCTGCGCAACTTTTCGAGCTGCTGCGCGCGCACGCCCGCGTTGTCGACCTTGAGGACCTCGATCTGCTCGTCGTTGGTCACCAGGTACTTGTTGACGCCGATGACGGGCTGCCGGCCGGAGTCGATGCGCGCCTGGGTGCGGGCCGCCGCCTCCTCGATGCGCAGCTTGGGGATGCCCTCGTCGATCGCGCGGGCCATGCCGCCGGCCTTCTCGACCTCGGTGATGTGCTCCCACGCCTTGGCGGCGAGCTCGTTCGTGAGGCGCTCGACGTACGCGCTGCCGCCCCACGGGTCGATGACGCGCGTGGTGCCCGATTCCTGTTGCAGCAGCAGCTGCGTGTTGCGTGCGATGCGTGCCGAGAAGTCCGTCGGCAACGCGAGCGCTTCGTCCAACGCGTTGGTGTGCAACGACTGCGTGTGCCCCTGCGTCGCCGCCATCGCCTCGACGCACGTGCGCGCGACGTTGTTGAACACGTCCTGCGCGGTGAGGCTCCACCCGCTCGTCTGGCAGTGGGTGCGCAGGCTCAGCGACTTCTGGGACTTCGGCTGGAAGTCGTTGACCAGCTTGGCCCAGAGCAGCCGTGCGGCCCGCATCTTGGCGATCTCCATGAAGTAGTTCATGCCGATCGCCCAGAAGAAGCTGAGCCGAGGCGCGAACTTGTCGACGTCCAGCCCTGCTTCCCGGCCGGCGCGGATGTACTCGACGCCGTCCGCCAGCGTGTACGCCAGCTCCAGGTCTGCCGTCGCCCCGGCCTCCTGCATGTGGTAGCCGGAGATGGAGATGGAGTTGTACTTCGGCATGTGCTGGGACGTGAAGGAGAAGATGTCGGAGATGATCCGCATCGACTGCTTGGGCGGGTAGATGTAGGTGTTGCGGACCATGAACTCCTTGAGGATGTCGTTCTGGATCGTCCCCATGAGCTGCTCCGGCTTCACCCCCTGCTCCTCCGCCGCCACCACGAACAGCGCGAGGATCGGCAGCACCGCGCCGTTCATCGTCATCGACACGGACATCTTGTCGAGCGGGATGCCGTCGAACAGCGTGCGCATGTCGTAGATGGAGTCGATGGCCACGCCCGCCATGCCGACGTCACCGGCGACGCGCGGGTGGTCCGAGTCGTAGCCGCGGTGCGTCGCGAGGTCGAACGCCACTGAGAGGCCTTTTTGGCCGGCCGCGAGGTTGCGGCGGTAGAAGGCGTTCGACTCCTCGGCGGTGGAGAAGCCCGCGTACTGGCGGACGGTCCACGGCTGGTTGACGTACATCGTGGGGTATGGGCCGCGGAGGAACGGCGCGACACCTGGATAGGTTTGGAGGAAGTCCAAGCCCTCGGTGTCCTCCGGGCCGTAGACCGGCTTGACCGCGATGCCTTCCGGGGTCTCCCAGTTCGGGAGGTCGGTCTCGTACTTGGCCTGCGGGAGGGGGCCGAGGTCGATGTCCGCGAAGTTGGGGATCATCGCTCCACTCCCAGGAAGTCGTAGGTGGTGTTGAGGATTTCCAGCGCCGGGCAGCCCATGAAGACGAAGCCGTCGACGTCGGCGTCGGTCTTCTTGCCCGCGAGGAGTACCCGTTCGGCGCCCGCTTTGCGCAGGGCTTCGACGGTCGCTGTCGCCTGGTCCGCGTAGCTGGTGTCGCTGCCGCAGAGGACGGCGATCTTCGCGCCGGACTGCTCGAAGCGTTCGGCCACTTCTTCGGGGGTCTTGGTGGGGCCCGCGTTGGGGGTGGCGAAGCCGCCGGCGTTGAAGAGGTTGGCGGCGAAGGTGGCGCGTGCGGTGTGGGCGGCCACCGGGCCGAGGGTGGCCAGGAAGACCTGGGGGCGTTCGGGCTGGGCGTCGGCGAGGTCGCGCAGCTCTTCGAAGGCCTGTGCATAACGCACCCGCGGCAGCCCGAAACTGTCAGACCTGCCTGAGAAACTTGGAGTGGGGGGCGAATCCCCCCTGGGGGCCTGCGAGTCGGAATCGATCCCGAAGGCAGGGACGGAGGCGGGCTCGCTGGCGGGCACGGGTTCGCGGACGACCGGCTTCTCGGTGAGGTTCGGGAACTCGCTGACGCCCGTGATCGGGTCGCTGCGGTCCGCCAGCCGAGCCGACCGCGCGGCCCACGTCGAGGCGATCCGCGTCGCCACCAGCGACCCGGCCTCGGCGATCCCCCCGGCCCGTTCGATCTCCTGGAACCAGGCCCAGGCCTGCACGGCCAGCCCGTCCGTCAGCTGCTCCACGTACCAGGACCCGGCGGCCGGATCGATCACCTCACCGAGGTGCGACTCCTCCAGCAGCAGGTTCTGCGTGTTCCGCGCGATCCGCCGGGCGAACTCGTCCGGCAGCCCGATGGCCGCGTCGAAGGGCTGCACCGTCACCGCGTCGGCGCCGCCGAGACCGGCCGCCAGGCAGGCGATGGTCGTGCGCAGCATGTTCACCCACGGATCGCGGCGGGTCATCATCGCCGACGACGTGACGACGTGCTGCTGTTGCACAGCGGAGACCCCGGACACCTCGGCCACCCGAGCCCACAACCGTCGCGCCGCACGCAGCTTGGCGATCGTCGAGAACTGGTCGGCCGTGGCGGCGAAGCGGAACTCCAGCTGCGCGAACGCGTCGGAGACCGAAAGCCCCGCGCCGGTCAGCGCGCGCAGGTAGGAGACGGCCAGCGCCAGCGACGCGCCCAGCTCCTCCGCGTCGGAGCCGCCGGCGTCGTGGAACGGCAGCGCGTCCACCACGACGGTCCGCAGCTCCGGGAACTCGGACCGCGCCTCCAGGACCACGTCGAGCGCTGGGCCGAAGGGCACCAGGCCCAGGTTGCCGCGCACCTCCGAGGCCAGCACCGGCGCCTGCGAGTACACCCGCAGCATCGCGCGGGCCAGCTCCACCGAACCGTCGAGCACCACGGGTGCGAGGTCCAGGTAGACGCCGTCGAGGAGGCGTTCCAGCGACGACGGGGGCACGGCGAGCCACAACGAGGTGACGCCGCCCTCCAGGTCGTTCATCAGCGCCACCGGATCAGGAACGGTGTGGCGCTGCCGGACGTCCCAGCCCTGCCGGACGGGCGCCAGCGCGTACGGCACCGGCGGCTCGTCGGAGCGGGTGTAGAGAGGCTGGAGCTCCAGGCCGTCGTACGTCTTCGTGACCAGCGAGTCGTAGCTCGCGCCGGTCTTGCGGAGGACGGCGTCGACCAGCTCACGCCACTGCTCCCGCGACGCCGCGGGGAACTCGTTCGGGCGGAATTCGGCGGGCAAGGCCAACTCCATCATGCGTTGCAGTGTTACCGACCGGTACCGACACGGCTATGTGAGGTTCACCGCCGTTAACGATGCAGTCAGTGTGTCAGGAAGAATGGAAACGTGGAGAACGGTGACCAGGATCGCTTGATCGCGGCTAGGTACCGGCTGCTGCACCTGCTGGGCCAGGGCTCGATGGGCACCGTCTGGGCCGCCCACGACGAGGTGCTGCGCAGGCAGGTCGCGGTCAAGGGAATCCTGCGGCCTCCGGGCATGCCCGACGTCGAGGCCGACCTGCTGCGGGAGCGCACGATGCGCGAGGCGCGGGCCATCGCCGCGCTCTCCCACCCGAACCTCGTCACGCTCTACGACGTCGTCCAGCACGACGGCGACCCGTACGTGGTGATGGAGCTGGTGCCGTCGCGCAGTCTCGGCGAGGTGCTGCAGGAGCAGGGCTGTCTCACCGAGAAGCAGGGCGCGGCCGTGCTGGACGCGGTGGCCGCGGCGCTCGAGTCCGCGCACCGGGCCGGCATCACGCACCGGGACGTGAAGCCCGGCAACGTGCTCATCGCGGACGACGGCCGGGTGAAGCTCACCGACTTCGGCATCGCGCGCAACGTCGCCGAAGCCACCATGACCGCGCGCGGCATCACGCTCGGCACGCCCGCCTACATCGCGCCCGAGGTGGCGCAGGGCGGTGACGTGTCGCCGGCCGCGGACCGGTGGTCGCTCGGCGCGACCATGTGGGCCGCGATGGCGGGCGAGCCGCCGTACGTGGGCAAGAACGTCATGCAGACGATCAACTCGGTGATCCACGGCGAGGTGCCGGTGCCGGCGGGCGCGGGCAGGCTCTCCCCCGTGATCAGCGGGTTGATGCGGAAGGACGCCGACGACCGGCTGTCGCTCGTCGACGTCCGCAAGCAGGTCTACGCGCTGCTGCCGGAGCCGGGCACCGACGCGTTCGAGGTGCGCAACCCGGTGCCGCTGCCGATCGTCGTGCGGCCCAAGCCCAAGATCGAACCGGACGCGCCGCTGGCCGACGACCCCGGCCCGTTGCCGTTCCTCGTCACCAAGCCCATCGAGCCGACGCGCCGACGCGGCCGGGTCGCGACGACGTTCGTGCTGGTCGCGGCCGTGCTGCTGTTCGTGGTGGGGTCGGGCGGCGGGTTCGCGCTGACCAGGTACGCGGCGGGCGCGCCGCTGCTGCCGCCGACCGAGCAGACGCAGGTCACGCTCCCGACCCTGCCCACGTCGGCGACGCTGCAGCAACGCACCGCGTCGGCCGCGTTCGCGAACGGCGACCAGGGCGGCAAGTTCACGATCAGCGTCGAGCAGAGCTGGTCCACCTACGCCGAGCAGCGCGCCGCCGACTCGTGGTTCCCGGCGTCCGCGGTGGTGCGCTTCGTGTCCGGCAGCGGCGCGTACGAGGTGACGGTCCGGCGGTTCCCCGAGTTCTACCCGAAGCGCGACATCGAGGCGTACGTCCTCGGCGTGGTCGCGCACTGGCCCAACTCGTTCTTCGGCGGCGAGCAGGTGGCGACGCCGAACCTCGCGGGGCCGCGCAGCGAGGACAGCATCCAGCTCGTCTACAAGACCGTCGAGGGCGAGGGCCGGGACGCGCTGCGGAGGTCGCACTTCTCGCGGGTGCTGCCCTACGGCAACGACCTGTGGGTGGTCGAGGTGACCGTGCCCACGGAGCAGGAGGACGAGGCTCGCGCACGACTCTTCGACGCGATCGCCTCGACGTTCGCCCCGGTTTAAGCCGTGTCCTGCGGGTCAGTCCGCGATAGTCACGCCCGAGGGGGTCCCTGACAGCACCGCCGCGAACCCCGAATACGCCCGGTATGAGGGGTTCGCGGCGGCACCGCCATGAACCCGCTCGGACGCGACTCTCATCGAACAGACCCACAGGACACGGCTTAAGCTCTCGCGGTGACTCCAGAAGAGCTGGCCGGCAAGGCCGCGGAAGAGATCCAGAGCCGCACCGGCAACGCGAAGCACGACATCGCCATCGTGCTCGGCTCCGGCTGGCGGCCCGCCGCCGACGTGATCGGTGACCCGGTCACGGAGATCCCGGTGGGCGAGCTGACGGGCTTCGAGGCGCCGACCGCGCTCGGCCACGGCGGCACCATCCGTTCCGTCGAGGTCGGCGGTAAGAAGGTCCTCGTCGTGCTCGGCCGCACCCACGGCTACGAGGGCAAGGGCATCCAGAAGGTCGTCCACGGCGTGCGCACGGTCGCGGCCGCGGGCGTGTCGACGGTCGTGCTCACGAACGCGGCCGGTGGCCTGCGGCAGGGCATGTCCGTCGGGCAGCCGGTGCTGATCTCCGACCACCTGAACCTGACGGCGCTGTCGCCGCTGGTCGGGGCGCGGTTCGTGGACCTCACGGACCTGTACTCGCCGCGGCTGCGGGCGGTGGCCCAGCAGATCGACTCCTCGCTCGAGGAAGGCGTGTACGCGGGTCTGCCCGGGCCGCACTTCGAGACGCCCGCCGAGATCCGGATGCTGCGCACGATGGGCGCGGACCTGGTCGGCATGTCGACCGTGCACGAGGCGATCGCCGCCCGTGCCGAGGGCGTCGAGGTGTTCGGGTTGTCGCTGGTCACGAACCTCGCGGCGGGCATCACCGGTGAGCCGCTGAACCACCAGGAGGTGCTGGAGGCCGGTGCCGCGGCCGCCGAGCGCATGGGCACGCTGCTGCGCGAGCTGGTGGCGCGGGCATGAGCCTGACGCCGGCACTGCGCGACGCGACGTTCCGGTGGATCGCTGACGACCCGTCGGACGCGACCCGAACCGAGCTGCAGACCGTGTTGGCGCGGGCGATGGGCGGCGACGCCGCCGCGTTGGAGGACCTCCAGGACCGCATGGCCGGACCGCTCACGTTCGGCACGGCCGGGCTGCGCGGGCCGGTGCGGGCGGGCACGAACGGCATGAACGTCGCCACCGTGGTCCGCACGACCGCGGGGCTGGCGGCGTGGCTGGGGTCGTCGTCCGGCCTGGTGTTCGTGGGCCGCGACGCCCGGCACGGCTCGGAGGACTTCGCCGTGGCCGCCGCCGAGGTGATGGCGGCGGCGGGGTTCGAGGTGCGGCTGCTGCCGGGGCCGTTGCCGACGCCCGTGCTGGCGTACCTGGTGCGCGCACACGGCGCGGTGGCGGGGATCCAGATCACCGCGTCGCACAACCCGCCCGCGGACAACGGCTACAAGCTGTACCTGAGTGGCGGTTCGCAGATCGTGCCGCCGTCGGACGGCGAGATCGAGAAGGCGATCGAGGCGGTTCCGGCGGCGGTGTCCGTGCCGCGGAACTTCACGTACACAACGCTTTCCGACGCGGACGTGGACGCGTACCTGGACCGGGTGGCGTCGCTGCCGCGCGGCAACTCGCGTGACCTGAAGATCGCGCTGACGCCGATGCACGGCGTGGGCGGCGCGTTCGCCGTGGAAGCGTTGCGGCGCGCGGGTTTCACCGACGTGCACGTGGTGCGGTCGCAGGCGGTGCCGGACCCGGACTTCCCGACCGTGGTGTTCCCGAACCCGGAGGAGCCTGGCGCGTCCGACGAGCTGCTCGCTCTCGCGGCGTCGGTCGGCGCGGACCTGGCCATCGCGCTGGACCCGGACGCGGATCGGTGTGCGCTGGGCATTCGTGACGGTTCTGGATGGCGCATGCTGCGTGGCGACGAAACGGGCGTGCTGCTCGGTTCGCTCGTGCTGTCGACCACGGAGTCCACGGATCCGTTGGTGGCAACGACGATCGTGTCGTCGTCGTTGTTGAAGTCGATCGCAGCCGCACACGGCGCGAGGTACGCGGAGACGTTGACGGGCTTCAAGTGGCTGGCGCGCGCGGGCGAGGGACTGGTGTTCGCCTACGAGGAAGCGCTGGGCAACTGCGTGGACCCGGAGTTCGTGGCGGACAAGGACGGCATCTCGGCCGCCGTCGTCGCCGCGGACCTCGCCGCGGGCCTGAAGGCGTCCGGGCGGACGTTGCTGGACGCGCTGGACCAGCTCGCGCTGGACCACGGCCTGCACCTGACCGACCAGGTCTCGTTGCGGTACACCGATCTCAGCCTGATCGGCGCGACGATGGCGCGTCTTCGTTCGGCGCCGCCCGCGGAGTTCTCCTCCGAGGACCTGCTGCCCGGCGCGGACGTGCTGCGCTGGACCGCGGACGGCGTGCGGGTGATCGTGCGCCCGTCCGGCACCGAGCCGAAGCTCAAGGCGTACCTGGAGATCGTCGAGCCGGTCACGGACGGACTGGAGTCCGCCCGTGCGTCGGGCAAGGCCAGGTTGGCCGATCTGCGGGAACGGGTGACGGAGCTCGTCAGCTAGGCGGTCAGCAGAGCGACCGCCAGCGCGAGCACAGCGAGGACGAATCCCCCGCCGGCCACGAGGTAGGCCCTTCTGGTCGGCGGGGCGACCGCGTTGCGACGACCTTCGGTGACGGCCGCCACGGCGATCCGCACGAAGATGTACGCGATCGCGCAGAGCCCCACGCCGAGCCCGAACAACATCGTGTTGATGTCCCACGGGCTGTGGTCGAACCCCGGCCACACGGACGCGAAGAGGGGCCCGATCCCGATCATGCCGACGCTGATCCCGAGGCCGAAACCCCAGGTGATGCGGCGCTGACGAGGACTGGTGTGCATTAGGGCGGTGGTCTTCATGGTCCCTCCTGTGTACACCCTTTAGGACGTGCTTCCGGCCGTGGGGTTCCGTTTGTTCATCAACAAGAACGCCTGCGGCCCGCCTTCGTCCACACCCTTCTGACGTTGCAACCGCGCCAGTTCGTTGAACCCGGCTTCGGTCGCGTTGCTCACGGTCTCGTCCATGTCGTGCCAGTGCACTTCCAGATCGACGTCGTGGCCGTAGGCGTGGGTGAGCGGCGTGGTGCGGTTCCCCAGTTTGAAGGCGTGCAGGAGATGTCCGCCAGGCCTGAGGACCCGGTGGAACTCCGGCCACGGCACCTCATTCGCCGCCATGTGGACTGTCGAGTACCAGACGACCGCGCCGCCGAGGCTGTTCTCGGGGAGATCGAGCTTCGTCATGTCGCCCTGGGTGAACGTGAGGTGCGGGTACAGCTTTCTTGCCTGATCGAGCATGCCGTCGGAGAGGTCGATGCCGGAGGCGTCGAGGCCTAGTTCGTGCAGGTGCTGGGTGATGCGGCCGGTGCCGCAGCCGATGTCCGCGACCGGCCCTTCGGTGAGCTCGGCGAAGGCGCGCATGATCGCGGCGTCGAGCGGGCGGCCGTCGTGCGCGTCCGGGATGAGGCGGGCGTAGTCGGCGGCGACGATGTCGTAGGAGGCGCGGGTCATGGTCATCTATGTTGCCGCCCATGGACTACACGCGGCGTGATCTCGCGCTCGCCTACCTCAACGCGCACCCCGTGCACTCCTGCGGGCCGACCGACCCCGACTCGTACTACGTGCGACTGAAGACCTACCGCGAGGAACTGCTGCGAGGCCTCTGCCGGCTGTTCGAGTTCAGCCTCGACGACGAGATGTGGCTCAAGTTCTTCCTCCACGGCGTCACGCGCTCCTACCGCGGCAACACCCACCCGTTCGCCGGCATGCTGGAGGGAGGCCTGCTTCTCGAGCGCGTCAAAGGGTCCGGCGCGATGGAGATCGCCGCCGAACTGCAGGAGATGCACGAGAAGGCAGCGGAGCGGCACCTCGACCTCACCGAGAAGATCCTGGCGCTGGCCAAGCCGGACAACGGTGAGGTCGTCACCAGCGAGCAGCTCAGGGCGATCGGCGTGAACGACGTGGAGCCGCGCGACCCCGACTTCGGCTGATAAATGCGGTGGGGGCGCGGGGGCAAGGTCATCTAGGTTGCCGACCATGGACTACACGCGACGCGACCTCGCGCAGGCCGTGCTCGACGCGCACCCGGACAGCAAGCGCGGCCTCAACATGTTCTACGGCGCGTTCAGCGACGACATGAAGGCGTTCCAGGTCCGGCTGGCCGAGGGCCTGCAGAAGGCCTTCGGCGTGAACCTCACGAAGCTCGACGCCTTCACCGTGATGATCAGGAGCACTGTCGACTCGAACGCCGCGATCACCGGGCCTGGGAGCGGTTTTGGGGAGTTCAGCCTGATCGCGAAGAAGGTGGAGGGCAGCCGCGTCATCGAGCGGATGCAGAAGATCGGTGAGCTGAACACCCGGTCCCGGGAGATCCACCTCGACATGGTCGACGAGCTGCTGGGGTTGATGGAGCCGCCGGTCGAGGTGGTGACGTCGGAGGACCTGCGGGCGATCGGGGTGGACGACACGCCGCCGGACACCAACGACTACGAGATGGACTACTGAGCTCACGGTTCGCTCCGCCTCGGACGAGGTTGCGGAGCGGCGGATCAGCCGTCAGCGTGGCGGCATGCCTCGCCTGTTGATCGTCCACCACACGCCGTCGCCCGCCCTCCAGGCGATGTTCGAGGCCGTGCTCGCCGGCGCCTCCACCCCCGAGATCGAGGGTGTCGAGGTCGTGCGCAAAGCCGCGTTGTCCACAACCGCTGTGGATGTCCTGGAGGCCGACGGCTTCGTGCTGGGGACGCCCGCCAACCTCGGCTACATGAGCGGTGCGTTGAAGCACTTCTTCGACACCGTCTACTACCCGTGTCTCGACTCCACGAGAGGCAGGCCGTACGGGCTTTACGTGCACGGCAACAACGACACGGTGGGGGCGGTGCGCAGCGTGGAGACCGCTGCGACCGGGTTGGGGTGGGAGAAGGTGGCCTCGCACGTCACCGTGACGGGTGACGTGGGCAAGGTCCAGGAAGAGGCCTGCTGGGAGCTCGGCGCGACTGTTGCGGCCCAGTTGTCCACATGAATCCAGGGTTGTCCACAGCCTCTTGTCCCCACCCTGTGGACAACCCTGGGGACATCTTCGAACGTGTGTTCTAACGGCCGATCGAGCTCATGTCGGGGTAGCGGTCGCCGGCCACGGCCTCGACGGGCACCGCCGCCTCGATCGCGGCCAGGTCGTCGGCGGACAACGACAACGACGCCGCCGCGACGTTCTCCTCCAGGTACTTGATCCGCTTCGTGCCGGGGATCGGCACGACGTCGTCGCCGCGGTGCTGGACCCACGCCAGGGCGAGCTGGCCCGCGGTCACGCCCCGCTCGGCGGCCAGCGCACGGAGCGCTTCGACCATGCGGAGGTTCGTGTCGAGGTTCGAGCCCGAGAAGCGCGGGTTCGCGGCACGGAAGTCGCCTGCGCCGAAGTCTGCGGACGACGTGAAACGGCCGGTCAGGACGCCACGGCCGAGCGGCGAGTACGGCACGATGCCGATGCCCAGTTCGCGGGCGGTCGGCACGATCTCGGCCTCGATGTCGCGCGACCACAGCGACCACTCGCTCTGCAAAGCGGTGATCGGGTGCACAGAAGAAGCGCGGCGCAGGGTCTCCGGGCCCGCCTCGGACAGGCCCAGGAAACGCACCTTGCCCTCGGTGACCAGCTCGGACATCGCGCCGACGGTCTCCTCGATCGGCGCGTTCGTCGAGACGCGGTGCAGGTAGTAGAGGTCGATCACGTCCACGCCGAGGCGCTTCAGCGACCCCTCCACCGAGGCGCGCACGTACTCGCGGTCACCTCGCAGCGAGCGGCCGCCCTCCGGGTCCCGCACGATGCCGAACTTCGTGGCCAGCACCACGTCGGAACGGCGGCCCGCGATCGCGCGGCCCACCAGCTCCTCGTTCAGATAGGGCCCGTACATGTCGGCGGTGTCGAGCAGGGTGACGCCGAGCTCCAGGGCCCGGTGGATCACCGCGATCGACTCGGACTCGTCGCCCGCGCCGTAGAACTCCGACATCCCCATGCAGCCGAGCCCCTGCGGCCCGACCTCCAACGATCCCAACAAACGGCTCACGCCGTCGCCTCCAAGTCACGCTCGACCACCGCGTAGTGGTCGATCTTGTAGTCGAGCACTTCCAGGTGCGTCCGCAGCTCCGCGATGCGGGCGCGGACGTCGTCGCGGTGCTCGACGAGGATCTGCTTGCGGCGGCCTGCGGTCAGGTCGCCTCTGTGCCGCAGCTGCGCGAACTCGCGCATCATGCGGATCGGCATGCCGGTCGTGCGCAGGCGCGTCACGAACGCCAGCCAGCCGAGGTCCTCTTCCGAGTAGCTGCGGCGGCCGCCCGAGTCACGCGCGGGCGGGTCGACGAGCCCGATTCGTTCGTAATAGCGCAAGGTGTCGATGGACAACCCACTGCGCTGCGCGGCTTGGGCTATCGAGTAACTCACGTGCTCGACGCTAAGACCTGGAGTGCACTCTAGGTCAAGCGGAATCCTTCGAGATGCCCCACGCCTCGAGGTGGCCGGCCATCTCCGGCACGTCGATCTTGTCCCGGCCGAGGGCGCGGACCAGGTCCAGCGCGTCGTCCTCGTCGGCGTCGATCCAGTAGCCGTTGATGTCGCACATCGTGACGGCGGCGACCCAGGCCAGCCGCCAGTTGCCCTCGACCAGAGGGCGGGTTCGGACGATCGAGTCGAGCAGAGCGGAGGACTTCAGCCACAGCGTGTCGTACGCCTCCACGCCGAGGACGGTGGCGCGGGGACGGTACGCCGCGGTGTCCAGCAGGCCGATGTCCCGGACGAGGAGATCGCCACCGGTCACGGCCGTGGCCAGCACTAAGAGGTCCCCGGCGTCGAGGTAGGAGATCACGGCACCCAGTTGATCACAGAGGTCTGACAGTTTCAGGAAGAACCGAGCCTATCCAAAAGACCTCGGTACTTGGGCAGGACTCGCCCCAGAACCTCGCCGAGCTTCTCTTCCTGCTGCATGCGCTGGTAACGATCCGCGATCGCCAGCCGCACGACCTCCTGCTTGGAGCGACCCTCGGACTGCGCCAGCTCAGCGAGCCGCAGGTTCTCCTCGTCGGTCAACCGCAAGGTCATCGCCATCGTCCGACGGTATCAACCTGATACCACTCAGGCCAGCCACCGTTAGGATTGCGTGATGCCGCGCCCCAAGACCCACGATGACGCTCTGCGACGGCGTCTGCTCCAGCGGGCGGGCGAGCTGCTCAGCACCGAGGGTCCCGCCGGGGTGAGCCTGCGCAAGATCGCCACGGACGTCAACACCTCGACCACCGCGGTCTATTCCCTCTTCGGCGGAAAACCAGCGCTGCTCGAGGCGCTCTACGACGAGGCGTTCACGCGGTTCGGGAGGAGCCTCGCGGCGGTGCCGGTGACGGACGACCCGGTCGAGGACCTGCTGCGGATCGGGCTCGCGTACCGGCGCAGCGCACTGGAGGACCCGCAGTTCTACTCGGTGCTGTACTCGAAGGTGGTCGAGCCGACGAAGGAGATGAGCCGCGCCGCGGGCCGGACGTTCGCGCCGGTGATCAACGCGGTGCGGCGCGCGGTCGAGCAGGGCGTCTACCTCGGCGAGGAGCCCGAGCAGATCGCCATGTCGATGTGGGGCCTCGCGCACGGCCTGGTGAGCCTGGAGCTCAACGGCAACCTGCCACCCGGCATCGACGCGGCCAGCACGTACGAACTGGCGTTGCGCGCGCACGGCAGGGGCTGGCGCACGGATGCCGGGAAAATCCTTTAGAAATCACGGAATCCGGGGAGGCGGCCGCCGCGAAACCTCCCCGGACCCGCTGAACTGTCCGGTTAGGACAGTTCGTCTTCGGTGGTGCGGCCTTACTTCAGGGCGCCGTCGAGCGCCTTGATCAGTTCACCCTGCGGCGTGTCGCCGTCGAGCGACCAGATCATCGCGCCGCCGAGCCTGCGGTCGTTGATGTAGCGCGCCTTGCGCTTCATCTCGGTCGCGTCGTCGTAGGTCCACCAGGTCTTGCCGTCGTAGATCCACGCGAAGCCGGCCTTCTCGTCGCGGTAGATCTTGTACGCGTTGCCGGGCTCGGAGAGCTTCGCCTTGATGCGGTGGAAGTCCTCGTAGCCGTTCTCGTACTTGGCGGGCGCCGGCACACCGGTGCCGAACAGACCGTTGCGCTTGCCGGGGGCGACGCCGTCCCAGCCGCGTCCGTAGAACGGAACGCCGAGCACTGCCTTCGACCGCGGCGCGCCACGGGAAAGCCACGCGTTGACCGTCACCTCGGAGCTGAACTCGAACTCCGACGGGTCACCCTTAGGCACCTTCAGCGCGGACTGCTGGTTCGCCGGGGCGTCCCACGCACCGTGGTAGTCGTAGCCCTGGAGCGTGCCGAAAGTGAGGTAGCAGAACACCTTCGAGACCTCGAAGCCCCGGTCCACCTGGCGCGGGTCGGCCGGCAGGAACGCGGTCAGGTCGCGGTTCCAGCCCATCTGCTTGCGGTACTCGGCGAGCAGCTTGGTGAAGTTCTGCTTGTCCTCGGGGCGGATCACGTTGGGCGGGGTCGGGTTGCCCTCGCTCGACGGCCACTCCCAGTCGAGGTCGATGCCGTCGAAGACGCCCTTGGCGGCACCCGCGGGCAGACCGGGCAGGTCGCCCTTGATCCACATGTCGGTGCAGGTCTTGACGTGGGCGGCGCGCGACTCGGCGGTCAGCGCGGCGTTGGAGAAGTAGCGCGAGCCCGTCCAGCCACCCAGCGAGATGTTGACCTTCAGCTTGGGGTACTTGGCCTTGAGCTGCTTGAGCTGGTTCAGGTTGCCCATCAGCGCCTGGCCGGCTTCGTCGGCCTTGCCGCTCACGGACTGCTCAGCGGTGTAAGGCATCTGCCAGTCGGCCCACGGGTCCGAGCTGATGCACTTGCCCGCCTCGTCGAGGAAACCGAAGGCGTAGTTCAGGTGCGTGAGCCGCGCGGCGGCCCCGCTGTCCACGAGGTTCTTGACCCGGAAGTTCCGGTCGTACACGCCCCACTGGATGAAGTACCCGACGGTGCGGGTCTTCGAGATCCCGTGGTGCCCACTGGTCTCGACGTCGGCGTTCGCAGGCGCGGCAACGGCCAGCGACGCTGACAGGGCGCCGACCGCGAGAGCGGCGACACCCCATCTCCGTCTGGACATGAGTCTCCTTGTATCGGACGCGGCAGCGGCGATGTGGTCCAGAGCACGATAGGCCTGAGGTCTAGACCACTGCTACGTCCGATCGGAGGTATGTCCTAAACCGCCCCGTACAGACGGTCACCGGCGTCACCGAGACCAGGCACGATGAAGCCCGAGTCGTTCAGCCTCTCGTCCACCGACGCCGTGATCAGACGGCACGGGAGCTGGGAGTCCTCCAGGTGATTGATTCCCTCGGGCGCCGCGAGCACGCAGATCGCGGTCACGTCGGTGGCGCCGCGCTGGGTGAGCAGGCGGATCGTGTAGGCCATCGAGCCTCCGGTGGCCAGCATCGGATCCAGCACGAACACCGGCCTTCCGGCGAGACTTTCGGGCAACGACTCCATGTACGGGGTCGGCTGGAGCGTCTCCTCGTCGCGCGCGAGCCCGACGAACCCCATCTGCGCGTCGGGGATCAGCTTGTGCGCCTGGTCGGCCATGCCCAGGCCGGCCCGCAGCACCGGCACGAGCAACGGCGGGTTTGCCAGCGAGTAGCCCGTGGTACGAGCAACCGGGGTGTGCGTGCGGTCTTCCTTCAGCGGCGCCTCGCGCATCGCTTCGTAGACCAGCATCACGGTCAGTTCCTGCAGCGCGGCGCGAAATGCGGCATTGTCCGTGCGCGCGTCACGCATCGTTGTGAGTCTCGCTTTGGCGAGCGGATGATCGACGACCAGGACGTCCATGCTCGACACCGTAACCGCTGGGAGGAGCTAGGGGTGTTCGAAGAGATCTACCGCGAGGCACGGCAGCGCATCGTCGGCCTGACCATGGGCCTCGGGCCGGACGACCTGGCCCTGACGGTGCCCGCGTGTCCTGAGTGGACCGTGCACCAGGTGGTCGCGCACCTGTCCGGAGAGGCGTCCGATCTGGTCAGCGGACGGATGGAGGGCGCGCCGTCGGAGGAGTGGACCGCGCGGCACGTCGCCGAACGGGAGGGTGTGCCGGTGCAGGAGTTGCTGGAGGACTGGAACGTCTCCGGCAACAAGATCGCCGAGATGCCGCGGCTGCCGTTCCAGCTCGCGCTGGACGCGATCACGCACGAGGCCGACCTGCGCGCGGCGCTCGGCCGGGACCGCCTGCCGGACGCGGTGTGGCAGCCGACCCTGGTGTGGCTCGCACCGCGACGACTGACGGATGTCACCGTCAAGACCGACTTCGGTGTGCTCGGCGACGGCCCGATCACGCTGGAGGTCGACGGCTACGAACTGTGGCGCGCGTTCTTCGGCAGGCGGTCGCGCCGGCAGATGGAGTCGTGGACGTGGTCCGACCCGTCCCCGATCGACGACGTGCCCTTCTTTCCCGTGCGGGAAACCGACCTGGTGGAGTAAACGCCGTTAACTGAACAGGTGTAGGGTCGGCCGCGTGACAGACCACGTGCGCATCGGAGTGCTCGGCGCGGCCACGATCGCGCCCACCGCCGTGATCCGCCCGGCCCGCTCCTCGACGGTCGCCGAGGTCGTGGCCGTGGCGGAGCGTTCGCCGGAACGAGCGCAGGCGTTCGCCGACAAGCACGGCATCGCGCGCGTGCACGGGTCGTACGAGGACCTGCTGGCGGACCCGGCCGTCGACGCCGTCTACAACCCGCTGCCCAACAGCCTGCACGGCAAGTGGACGCTCGCCGCTCTGGAGGCGGGCAAGCACGTCCTGTGCGAGAAGCCCTTCACCGCCAACGCTGTCGAGGCGCGCGAGGTGGCCGACGCCGCCAACGCCTCCGGGCTCGTGGTGATGGAGGCGTTCCACTACCGCTACCACCCGCTGGCCGTGCGGATCGCCGAGATCATCCAGTCCGGCGTGCTCGGCCCGCTGCGGCACGTCGAGGCCACCGTCGCGTTCCCGCTGCCGGTGTTCTCCAACATCCGCTACGACTACTCGCTCGCGGGCGGCGCCATGATGGACGCCGGCTGCTACGCCGTGCACATGGCACGACTGCTGGGCGGCGGCGAGGAACCCGAGGTGCGCTCCGCGAAAGCGTTGCTGCGCGGGCCTTCCATCGACCGCGCGATGAAGGCGTCGTTGCGCTTCCCGTCGGGCCACACGGGCGCGGTGACGGCGTCGCTGTGGTCGTCGACCGTGCTGAAGCTGTCGATGAAGGCGATCGGCGAGAACGGGAGCCTGAGCGTGTTCAACCCGCTCGGCCCGCAGGCGTACCACCGGCTGACGCTGAAGCTGCGCGACCGCAGGACGTCCGAGTCGTTCGGCAGGCGCGCGACCTACGCCTACCAGCTCGACGCGTTCACCGACGCGGTGCTGAACGGCAAGCCGTTCCCCACGACCGCCGACGACGCCGTGCGGAACATGACGGTGATCGACTCGATCTACCGGGCGGCCGGTCTGCCGCTGCGCCGGCCAGCGCAGTGACGGTCACGAACCTGTTGCGATGACCACCTGATCAGGTGGCCGCTCCGACCCGATCCGGGAGTAAAGAATCGACAAAGCGACTCCGAAAAGTCTCATGTCCAGTTGAGACGCGGAGGTGCGAACGGTGACGATCGAACAGAAGCCCGTCCAGCAGTGGTGTGAATCCCCCCTGGTCATCCTGGGTGTCTCGGGATCACTGGCCGTGCTGATCGGCGTGCTGCCACTCGTCTGGGGCTTCAACCCGGCCCTCGCGACCGCGCTCGCCGCGCTGCTCGTGGTGGCCTTCGCCATCACGGTCAAGTACGCACCGAACCGCAAGTGAGAGTTCTAGACTCAATCGGGTGAGCGACGAGCTGGTACCGGCTGACCCGAATCAGATGCGCGCCTCGGATGCGGACCGAGAACAGGTCGCGCAGGTGCTGCACAAGGCAACCGCGGAGGGCCGCCTCGACATCCACGAGCTGGACGAGCGCCTGGCCGCCGTCTACTCGGCCAAGACGTACGGCGAACTCGTTCCCATCACGGCGGACCTGGTGCTGAGCGGCCTGCCGCAGACCCCCGCCGTGCCGCAGTACCAGCCGGCGACGAGCGACCGCATCGGCGGCACGCCCGGCAGCGCGGTGTCGGTCGCGTTCTGGTCCGGCGTGAACCGCAAGGGCGGCTGGGTCGTGCCGCGGATGCACAACGCCGTGGCGATCATGGGCGGCATCGACATCGACCTGACGCACGCGACGTTCGCCGAGGCCGAGGTGACGATCAGCTGCTTCGCGTTCTGGGGCGGGATCGAGATCCGGGTGCCGGACGACATCAACGTCAAGGTCGACGGGTTCGGGTTCATGGGGGCGTTCGAGCAGAACCTGCCGAACCGCCGGCACATCCCTGGCGCGCCGACGGTGCGGATCACGGGGCTCGCGCTCATGGGCGGGGTCGAGGTCAAGGGGCCGAAGAAGCCCAAGAAGAACGTGCTGCGCGAACTGCTCGACTGATGCTGCTGGCGGAGTTCGTCGAACGGGCCGCCGACACCGGCCTCGCGTTCATGATCAAGATGGACGGCCCGCGGCCTAGCAACAAATGGACCATGCGCATCAACAAGTCGCCGTTCGTCGGCGACTACTGGATGGGCGGCGGCGACTACCAGACCCTCGACAAGCTGCTCGCCTCCGCGCGCAGGTCGCTGGCCGAACTGCCCGGTGACTGGTCGTGGACCGGCGAGCCGATCAGCGACGCCGAGGCGTACGCCGAACTCTTCGAGGCGATCGGTGAGACAGGCGAGTTGTTCATCGTGCAGTACAGCCTCAACAGCAAGTGGGTGCTGTTCGCCGCCGGGGACAAGATCGAGGGCTTTCCCACCCTCGACGCGTGCGTGCTGAACGGGCTCTCAAAGTTGGGCTGGTAGCCGCTTGAGCTGGGCGAACGTCCTCACTTAGGACGGGCGTCCCATTCCGCTTAGACTCCCAGGCATGGCTGCTCCAACGACACTGCCGTCGGCCCTGGCTGACGCCGTGCGCGACGAATCGTCGCTGCGGCGTTTCCTGCACGGGCTCCCCGGCGTCGACCAGGTCGGCGTCGAGCAACGAGCCGCGGGCCTCGGCACGCGCAGCATCAAGAAGGCCGCCAAGCTGCACGCCATCGACCTGGCGATCAGCATGGTGGACCTGACCACCCTCGAAGGTGCCGACACCCACGGCAAGGTGCGCTCGCTCGCCGCCAAGGCGAAGCGTCCCGACCCCGAACGGCCCGACGTGCCGAAGGTCGCGGCGGTCTGCGTCTACCCGGACATGGTGAAGACGGCGGCCGACGACCTCGTGGGCACGGGGATCAACGTCGCGTCCGTCGCGACCGCGTTCCCCAGCGGCCGCAGCACGATGGACATCAAGCTGGCCGACACCCGGTTCGCCGTGGAGCAGGGCGCGTCCGAGGTCGACATGGTGATCGACCGCGGTGCGTTCCTCAGCGGCCGGTACGGGCAGGTGTTCGAGGAGATCGTGAAGATCAAGGAGGCGTGCGGGGACGCGCACCTCAAGGTCATCCTCGAGACCGGCGAGCTGGTGACGTACGACAACGTGCGCCGGGCGTCGTGGCTCGCGCTGCTCGCGGGTGGTGACTTCATCAAGACGTCGACCGGCAAGGTGCAGCCCGCCGCGACGTTGCCGGTGACGCACGTGATGCTGCAGGCGGTGCGGGACTGGAAGCAGCAGACGGGTGAGCTGCGCGGGGTGAAGCCCGCCGGTGGCATCCGCACGACCAAGGACGCGATCAAGTACCTGGTGGCGGTGCACGAGGTGGCCGGTCCTGAGTGGCTCGACCCGAACCTGTTCCGGTTCGGCGCGTCGACGTTGCTCAACGACCTGCTGATGCAGCGTCGGACCCAGTTGGACGGCCACTACAGCGGCCCGGACTACGTGACGGTGGACTGAAGACATGTGGGAATACGCCCCCGCGCCCGAGTCGCGGGACATCGCGAACCTCAAGCCCAGCTACAAGATGTTCGTCGACGGCAAGTTCGTCGAGGGCACCGGCGAGCCGCTCAAGACCATCAACCCCGGCACCGAAGAGGTGCTGGCGGAGGTCTCGACGGCGTCGGAGTCCGATGTGGACACCGCCGTCAAGGCTGCCCGCAAGGCCTACGACCGCGTGTGGTCGAAGATGCCCGGCAGCGAGCGCGCCAAGTACATCTACCGGATCGCGCGGCAGATCCAGGAACGCGGCCGTGAGCTCGCGGTGCTGGAGTCGCTCGACAACGGCAAGCCGATCAAGGAGTCGCGCGACGTCGACATCCCGACGGCCGCCTCGCACTTCTTCTACCACGCGGGCTGGGCGGACAAGCTCGGCTACGCGGGCTACGGGCCGGACCCGAAGCCGCTCGGCGTTGCGGGACAGGTGATCCCGTGGAACTTCCCGCTGCTGATGGCCGCGTGGAAGATCGCGCCGGCGCTCGCGTGCGGCAACACCGTGGTGCTCAAGCCCGCCGAGACGACGCCGCTGACGGCGTTGGTGCTCGCGGACATCATCCAGCAGTGCGACCTGCCGCCGGGCGTCGTGAACATCATCCCGGGCGCCGGCGACGTCGGTGCCGCGCTGGTCGGGCACGCGGACGTCAACAAGGTCGCCTTCACCGGCTCGACCGACGTCGGCAAGATCATCCAGGGGCAGCTGGCGGGCACGTCCAAGAAGCTGACGCTGGAGCTCGGTGGCAAGGCCGCGAACATCGTGTTCGACGACGCCCCGCTCGACCAGGCCGTCGAGGGCATCGTCAACGGCATCTTCTTCAACCAGGGCCACGTCTGCTGCGCCGGATCCCGGCTGCTGGTCCAGGAGTCGATCGCCGAGGAGCTGATCGAGAAGCTGCACGCGCGGGTGTCCACGTTGCGCGTCGGCGACCCGCTGGACAAGAACACCGACGTCGGCGCGATCAACTCGCGCGAGCAGCTCACCAAGATCCAGGAGCTGACCGCGTCGGGCGAGGCCGAGGGCGCCACCCGCTGGACGTCGTCGTGCCCGTTGCCGGACAAGGGTTTCTACTTCGCCCCGACCGTGTTCTCCGGGGTGTCGCAGGCGATGCGCATCGCCCGTGAGGAGATCTTCGGCCCGGTGCTGTCCGTGCTGACGTTCCGCACGCCGGAAGAGGCCGTGGCCAAGGCGAACAACACGCCGTACGGCCTGTCGGCGGGTGTGTGGACCGAGAAGGGCTCGCGCATTCTCTGGATGGCACAACGGATGCGCGCCGGCGTGGTGTGGTCCAACACGTTCAACCGCTTCGACCCGACCGCCCCGTTCGGCGGGTACCAGGAGTCGGGCTTCGGCCGTGAGGGCGGCCGCACCGGTCTGGAGGCCTACCTCGATGTCTGATCGCATCACGGTCGCGAAGACCTACAAGCTCTACATCGGCGGCAAGTTCCCGCGCTCGGAGTCGGGCCGCAGCTACCCGGTCTCCGACTCCAAGGGCACGTTCCTCGCGAACGCCGCGCAGGGCTCGCGCAAGGACGCCCGGGACGCGGTTTCGGCTGCCCGCAAGGCTTTCGGCGGCTGGTCCGGCGCGACGGCGTACAACCGCGGCCAGGTCCTGTACCGCGTGGCCGAGGTGCTGGAGGGCCGCCGCGAGCAGTTCATCGCCGAGGTCGCGTCCTCCGAGGGCGTCGCGCTGAAGAAGGCGCAGACCCTCGTGGACGCCGCCATCGACCGCTGGGTCTGGTACGCGGGCTGGACGGACAAGATCGCGGCCGTGCTGGGTTCCTCGAACCCGGTGGCGGGCCCGTACTTCTCGTTCTCCACGCCGGAGCCGACGGGTGTGGTCGCCGTGCTGGCGCCGCAGCAGTCGTCGTTGCTGGGCCTGATCTCGGTGATCGCGCCGGTGATCGCGTCCGGCAACACCTGCGTGGTCATCACCTCGCAGGACCGGCCGCTGCCGGCGATCACGTTGTCCGAGGTGCTGGCGACGAGTGACGTGCCGGGTGGTGTCGTCAACATCATCACGGGCCGCACCGCGGAGATCGCGCCGTGGCTCGCCTCGCACGGTGACGTGAACGCGCTCGACCTGACCGGTGCGCCGCAGGAGATCCGCGCGGACCTGGAGCGGTCGGCGGCGGGCACGGTGAAGCGCGTGCTGCGCAACAAGCAGAACGAGGACTTCGCTGCCACGCCGGACATGTCGCGGCTGCGCGCGTACCTGGAGACGAAGACGGTCTGGCACCCGATGGGTGTCTAGGGCAGCCAGGTGGGGTGGCCCGGCGGCATGCCGGGCCACGCGCCACTAGTCGGCGGCGTAGCCCTTGCCTTGCACTGCCAGCTCTTCTCCCAGCAGCCGAACGGCCTTCGGGCCCACCCCGTGGATCTTCAGCAGCTCCTTCGCCGACACCTTCGTCAGCGAGTCGAACGTCGTGTAGCCGTGCGCGGCCAGCTCCCGCGCCGCCACCTTCCCGATCGTGCGCGGGAACTCCGTGTCGCTCACGAGTTCACCAGCCCCGCGCGCCACGCCCACGAGGCGATCCCCACGCGGTTCTTCACGTTCAGCTTCGTCTGCACCGACGCCAGGTGCGTCTTCACCGTCGACAGCGACAGGAACAGCGACGACGCGATCTCCTGGTTGGACAGCCCGCGCGCCACCTCCCGCACCACGTCCTGCTCCCGCGCCGTCAGCAACGACAGGTCAGGCCGTTCAGCAGGCCGGGCGAAGTGCTCCAGCATCCGCACGGTCACCTGAGGCGAGATCAACGCGTTCCCGGCGGCCGCCGCCCGCACGGCTTCGACGAGCAACGCCGGACCGGCGTCCTTGGTCAGGAAGCCGGACGCGCCGTTCTCCAGCGCCGTGTGCACGTACTCGTCGAGGTCGAAGGTGGTCACCACGACGACCTTGGTGGTCGGCGACAGCTTCTTCGTCACCTCCAGGCCGTCGAGCCCCGGCATGCGGATGTCGAGCAACGCCACGTCGGGGTTGTGCTCGCGCGCGGCGGTGACGGCCGAGACGCCGTCCGGCACGTCGGCGACGACGGTGATGTCCGGCTGCTTCTCCAGGATCATCCGAAACCCGACGCGGACCATCTCCTGGTCGTCGGCGATGAGAACCGAGATCATTTGTTCATTCCTCCACGCACAGGCGACCGGTCCGGCCCCTTTTGGTCACGTCGTTCGCGGTAAGTTGCGTTTCGTGCGGACAGCGTACAAATGCCGGGCTCACCCGACTCCAGAACAGGCAGCGATGCTGGGCCGCACGTTCGGGTGTGTGCGTCTGGTGTGGAACAAGACGCTGCACGAGCGGAATGAGCGATACCGCTCTGATGGCGCAGCCACTTCGTACCGGGAGACCGATGCTGCCCTGACCGGCTGGAAGCGCACCGCGGAACTGGCCTTTCTGTCTGAGGTGTCCTGCGTGCCGTTGCAGCAGACACTGCGCCACCAGCACACCGCGTTCCAGAACTTCTTCGCCCGGCGCTCCCGCCGTCCCAGGTTCAAGTCCCGCACAGGGCGCCAAAGCGCGCACTACACCCGTTCGGCGTTCCGGATGCGCGACGGAGTGCTCACCTTGGCCAAAACCAGTTCCCCGTTGCGGTTCATCTGGTCGTTCAACGACCTGGACGTGACCGTTCTGGATCCGACGATGGTCGTGGTCTCTCGTGAGCAGGATGGCCGCTGGTACGTCACGTTCGCCGTCGACATCGCTCCACGCGACCCTGCGGAACCGACAGGCCATGTCGTCGGTGTCGATCTCGGCCTGACGAGCCTGCTCGTGACCAGCGATGGGGACCGGACCATCCTTCCGCAGAACCTCTTGCGGAAGGCCAGGAACCTCGCCCGTCACCAACGGCGGATGGCACGCTGTCAGCGTGGCAGCCGCAATCGCCGCAGAGCGAAGACGAAGGTCGCCGCTGCTCATCGCAAGGTCCGCAACGCTCGGCAGGACTTTCTGCACCGCACCACGACAAGACTGGTTCGCTCGGCTGACCTGATAGTCATCGAGGACCTCCACGTCGCCGGCATGGTCCGCAACCGAAACCTCGCCCGTGCCATCTCCAACGCGAGCTGGGGCGAGTTCAGGCGTCAACTCGAGTACAAGTGCGAACAGGCCGATCGCACGCTGGTCGTGATCGACCGCTGGTACCCGTCCAGCAAGATGTGTTCTGCCTGCGGGCACGTGCTCGCGAAGCTTCCGCTTTCTGTTCGGCGCTGGACGTGTCCGAACTGCCGCATCCGGCACGACCGGGACCACAACGCGGCGAAGAACATCCTTGCGGCTGGTCGAGTCGCAGCTCGAGAGGCCTCGGGCGACGCCTGCGGAGCTGATGTGAGACGGCAAGGGCATGCCCTTCCGCTGTCGGCTGTGAAACAGGAAACCCGTGCCGTGAGGCAGAGCGTTTAGCGCTGTCCGCCACAAGGCGGACGGGACCCGTCGTACCCGACGGGAAAGTCAATTGGACCCTTCCAGGGGTAGCTCGGCCAGCACCTGCCAGCCGTTCTCGCGCGGACCCGCGGAGAACAGGCCGCCCAGCAGGTCGACCCTCTCACGCATGCCAACGAGACCGTAGCCGCCCTGGTTCAACTCGCCGGGCCGTCCGTCGTCGGCGACGATCACGCGCAGCGCGCCGCCGTCGGTGCGGGAGATGTCCACGTCGATCATCGTCGGCGACTGGGCGTGTTTGTGCACGTTGGTCAGCGACTCCTGGACCAGGCGCAACACCGAGCGGCCGAGCTCGGGGGCGACCTCGTCGGGCAGGTCGATGCGCAGGCGCGTCTCGATGCCGAGTTCGCGGGTGCGTTCGACGGCCGCGATGACGTCGGCGGCCAGGTCGGTGGTGGCCGCCTCGGTCTCGCCCTGGCGCAGCGTGCCGACCAGGCGCCGCATCGCCTGGAGGGCCTCCGTGCCCGAACGGACCATGCCGGGCAGCAGGCGGTGGGCGGCCTGCGGGTCGTCCTCGGAGACCTCCAGCGCGGCCTGGGCCTGCACGAGCATGCCCGTGACGTGGTGGGCGACGACGTCGTGCAGCTCGCGGGCCAGTGCGATGCGCTCTTCCTTCTGCGCGTCGGTGACGGCGGCGGCGATCAGGCGGCCGCTCTCGGTGTCGCGGGCGCGGAAGTACAGGCCGACGCCGACCGCGCCGAAGCCGAGGACGAGCGAGCCGAGCAGCTCGTTGTAGTTGCCAGAGGAGAACCAGTTGCCGCGCACGAGGGCGGCGAAGAAGCTCACCGCCATCAGGGCGCCGACCGACCACGTCGCGGAACGGCGTGGCTCCTCGCGCACGACGACGGCCGTGATGACCAGGAACGCTCCGGTCTCCGCGATCGTCAGCGGGCTGAGGATCGTCGGCACGTTCACCTGGAACGTCATGATCACGAACGACACGAGCACGGCCGACACGACCGCGACCGGGACGGTGAACGCCCGCGACCTGAACGACGTGACGGCCACGATGCAGACCGGCACCGTCAGCAGCCACACCAACGCCCCGGCCTGGCCGGGTTCGCCCATGACGAGGAGCTCGCCCACCATCAGCAGGGCGAGGAACGCGGCGATCGGCCATTGGCCCCGATGACTGTCCACGGAAGACAACGGTAGGACCACCACACCTCTCCGGCCTCGGTCATCCGGCCGATCCGGTGTGTCGCCAAGGCTGAGGTTTTGTCACGCGGCACCCGGCACCTTGGGAAACATGAATTCGGTTCTGGCCGCTCGTGGCCTCGTCAAGACCTACGGCGACGTGCACGCGCTCGCCGGGGTGGACATCGACATCAAGGCCGGGGACGTGCTGGCGGTCGTCGGCCCGTCCGGTTCCGGCAAGACGACGCTCCTGCACGTGCTGTCCGGCATCCTGCGCGCCGACGGCGGCGAGGTGTTCCTCGACGGGCGCGCCATCGGCGAGCTGAACGAGACGGGCCGCAGCGAACTGCGGCGCACGGCGTTCGGGTTCGTGTTCCAGTCGGGCATGCTCGTCGCCGAGCTCACGGCCGAGGAGAACGCGGCGCTGCCGATGCTGCTGGCCGGCGGCTCGCGGGAGCGCTCGCTCGGGGCGGCCAGGCTGTGGCTCGCGCGGCTCGGGTTGCAGGGCCTGGAGAAGCGGCTGCCGAGCCAGCTCTCCGGCGGCCAGGCGCAACGCGTCGCGATCGCGCGGGCCCTCGCCCACCAGCCGCGGGTGATCTTCGCGGACGAGCCGACCGGCGCCCTGGACACGCGCACCGGCCAGGAGATGATGACCGCCCTGCTGCAGGCGGCCGAGGAGACCGGCGCGGCCGTCGTGATCGTCACGCACGACAAGGCGATCGCGGACCGGGCGTTGCGCGTCGTGGAGATCCAGGACGGCCGGATCGCCCAGAAGACGGCGGGGGTGTCCGCGTGAGGATCGCCCTCGCGGTGCTGCGCAGAGACCGCCGCAGCCAGATCGCGACGGTGCTGGTCGCGCTCGGCGTGATGATCGCCGTGTCGCTGGTCCTGTGGCTGCTCGCCGCACCGAACGGCCTGCAGGCGCGCGCCGACCGCACGGCGTGGCGGGACTTCTGGACGAACGAGGGCGGCAAGGCCACCATCTCCGCCGCCACGACCAGGGACGTCTACCGCGGCCAGGTCATCGAACGGTTCGACGTCGCCCGCCTCGAACCGGGTGACGTGCCGGTGGCGAAGGGCATCGCGCGGTACCCCGAGACGGGCGAGGTGCTGCTCTCCCCCGCGCTCGCGCAGCTGGTCCGCGAGGCCCCCGCGGAGAACCTGGGCAACCGCTTCCCCGGCCAGGTGATCGCCGAGCTCGGCCCGGAGGCCCTGAAGTACCCCGGCGAGCTGGTCGCGATCGTCGGCCACGACGCCGTGTCGAACGGCGACAAGACCACGGGGCTCGCCCAGGGCGGCGCCTCCTACACCGACGACTACCACGGCCTGTTGTTCCTGCTCACCCGCGTCGGGCTGGTGGTGCTGGTGGTGCCGTGCCTCGTGCTGGTCGCGTCGGCGGCCAGGCTGACGGCCGCGAAGCGGGAACGACGCCTGGCCGCGCTGCGGCTCGCGGGCGCGTCACCGCGGCAGGTCGTCGGGATGACCGCGCTGGAGACCGCGGTCGGCGCCGTCGTCGGCAGCGCGCTCGGGGTGCTGCTGGCCCAGCCGTTCAGCCACCTCACGGCGAAGATCTCGTGGGAGGGCGGCACCTGGTACCCCGGCGACTTCGTGTCCGGTCCGGCGACGGTCGCGGTGGTGGCCGTGCTCGCGCCGGTGCTCGTCGTCCTCGCGGCGATCATGGGACTGCGCCGGGTCGTGAAGGAACCCCTTGCGGCGGAACAGAAGCGCAAGGTGCGGTCGTGGCGGCTGCTCGCGATCGCGGGGGCCATCGCGGTGTTCTTCTTCGGCATCACCGTCGCGCAGACCGGTTCGGGCAGCTCGCGGTTCACCGTCGTGCTGCTCGGCCTCGGCGCGGTGGCCCTCGCGCTGGTGCTGGCGGGCCCGGTGGTCACGGCGTGGGTCGGCAGGTTCTTCGTCGGCAGGTGGCAGCGGCCGTCGACGTTGCTGGCCGGGCGCAGGCTCTCCGGCGACCCGGTGGCGGCGTTCCGCGGCTCGGCCGGCGTGGTGATCGCGGTCTTCACCGGTTCGATGGCGCTGACCATGCTGCCGGGCCTGGAGACGACGATCCCGAACAGCGACAGGACCTGGCGGGACAACGCGATCGTCGCCGAGGAGGTGGGCGTGGACGTGACGCAGCTGCGGCTCGCGACCTCGGCGCCGATCGTGACGATGACGTCCGGCACCGTCGGGGACGGCTCCGCCGACCACTACGGCAACAGCGTCCTCGTCGGCAAGTGCGAGGAGGTCGCGCTGCTGATGAGTGGGCTGACCTGCGGCGAGGGGCCGGCCGTCTACGCGACGACCAAGCTGCAGTGGAGCCACTTCCGCGGCAGTTCACGCGACGGCGAGGTCAAGGCGGAGCTGCCCGCGCAGTACGAGACGCGGCCGTTCACCCCGTCCGGCTACCGCTACGAGGCGGTGATCGACCCGGAGCTGCTGCCCGCGTTGCAGGGCAGGGTGTCGCTGGTCGGCGTGCCGACGACGGCGGACAACCGCGAGGCCGTGCACACCGCGTTCATCCGCACGCTCCCAGGCGCACCGCTGACCGAACTGGCCCGCGGCGTGCGCGGCGACACCCTGACCGAGGACCTGGAACGGGCGACGATCATCGGCCTGTCGATCGCGGGCGTGCTCGGCGGGATCGGCGCGGCGGTGGCCGCGGCGGGATCGGTGATCGACCGCCGGCGCACTTTCGGCGCGTTGATCGCGGCCGGCACACCAATTCGTGTCCTGGCTCACGCATTGCGCCGCGAAGTGATGCTCCCTGTGCTCGCCGCCACAATCGCGGCATGCGCTGCAGGAATTGTCATGGGCCTCGGATTGCTCGCGCTGGCCCGCGGCCTGATGGGCGGCGAGGATCTGCCGCTGACCCCGTGGGTGGTGGCGCCGGTGGCCGTCGGAATGGTGGTCGCGCTGGTAGCGGCACTGGCGTGCGGCCCGGTACTACGCGGCATCAGCCCTCGGGATTACGCGGCGGAGTAGTACTCGGCCGGAAGTACGAGGATGGAACTGGCCCTCAGCGCGATGTGCGCGGAGGGCCTTTTTCATACCTTTGATTCATGACGAATGCACAGCTCGTGAGCATCCAGTGGGGCGTTTTCCTGTCGGTGGTATTCATGCTCCCGCAGCTGTTGTTCCGTCAGCTCACCTTCCGTTCCGCCGCCATCACCGGCTACGCGAGCATGCTGTTCGCGGCGACGTTCCTGCCGATGCAGACCGTGCCGCCGCGCCAGGCGATGCAGCTGGTCCCGTTCCAGTGGGTCGCCGACACGTTCCGCGACGGCCGGATCGCGTTCGACCAGATGACGTTGAACGTGCTGCTGTTCGTGCCGCTCGGCGTGATGCTGATGTGGTGGGGCAAGCGCACGATCGGTCAGGCCGCGCTGATCGGGTACGGCGTCTCGCTGCTGATCGAGGGCTCGCAGCTGCTGTGGGCCAACCGGATCTTCGACGTGGACGACCTGATCACCAACACCACCGGCACGACGCTCGGGTGGCTGGGCGCGCTGGCCGCCGTGAAGGTCTACGCCCGCGTGACGGCGACTTCGGTCCCGCAGTCGCGAGAGGTCCGCTCGCTCGCCGGAGTCAGGTGACCTAGCTCGTGCGCCAGCCCAGTTCGCCCGCCGTGTTGACCTCCGGGAAGCAGTGCCCGACCGCGCTGCGCGTCTCCAGGGCCGTCGCCACCTGGTCGAACATCTCCACGATCGACGTCCACTCCGGCTTGACCATCTCGTTGCGCTCCTGGTCCCACTCGACCACGCAGCCGCGCAGCACGCCGGGCCGCAGGTCGACCGCGAGCACGTCGCCGGTGCCGTCGAACGCGATCGGCAGCCAGCCTGGGTGGAACCCGCTGGTCGGCGCGCCCGCCTCGGAGGAGTCCACCGGCTTGCTCGCGTGGGTGTCGCGCAGCACGAACGCGCGGTCCGCGTCGAGCGGCGTGTAGAAGGGCGGCAGGATCTCGGCGAAGCGGTCGTCCTCGGTGCCGCCGTAGACGCTCCACCAGAGCTGGAGATCGATCGGAACCCGAAGATCCGGCAACGCGTCATACCTCGGACGCAGCACGGCGCGGGTGGCGGGAGCGTTCTCCGCCAGCCATGCCAGGATCCGGTTCCAGTGCTCGATCACACCCACCGTTCCATGATCTTGGCGGAACGTCGGGCGAGGTACCGCTCATCGGGGCAGGATCAAGGCGAACAGGTCACGACTGGGGGAAGTGCTTTCAGATGGCGGAACAAGGCCTCAAGGTCGACTTCGACGCCTTGACCGGCTACGCGTCGGCGGTGAGCGGTCTGGCGAGCGAGGTCGGGGCGGTGGGCACCGGCACGTTGAACGGCACCACGTCGCTGCCGGGCGACTGCTTCGGCAAGCTGGGCAACGAGGTGGGCTTGAACGCCGCCTTCCAGGCCGCCGCGCAGGTACAGCTCGACGCGTTGAAGGCCGCCTCGACGGGGCTCGCCGGTCTCGGCACCGCCGTCGGCAAGGCGCGTGACTCCTACATCGCCCAGGAGGACGCGCACAAGGCGTCGATCAACAAGGCGGCCCAGGCATGAGCGTCGAAGGGCTGCTGAGCCAGTTCATCGCGCCCATGAAAGAAGACCTGGCGAAGCTGGACGGCGACACCGGCGGCGCCACGCGCGCGGGTGACGCGTTCGGGCGCGCCCAGACCGCGATGACCGACCTCGGCGCGAAGCACTCCTCCGCCTCCACGGCCGTGCTGAACACGTGGACCGGCGACAAGGCCAACGCCTTCACCGGCCGCGTCTCGACCTTCGCCTCGGCCACGACCCTGTTGTCCGCCAACGCGTCCGCGCTCAAGACCGCCGCCTCGACCGGCGTCAGCGCGGTGACCGGCGGCCGCACCGCGATCCAGGGCCTGATCGACGAGTTCACCGCCAAGGCGACCCCGAAGCTCGCCGCCGCGCTGGCCGCGTCGCTGCTGGCGGGCCCCGGCGTGGTGCTCGCCGCGCTGGCCGACCTCGCCGGCATGGCGTCCGGCTACCAGAGCAAGACCCAGGCCGAACTGCAGAAGGTGCGCGACCAGCTCACCCAGCTCGTCGGCCAGCTGAACGGCCTGCAGAAGCCCGACGCCGGCGCGCTCGCGAAGCTCGGCGAGCCGCTCGGCGGTGACGAGGGCACCACCTCGACGTCCGGCGCGACCGACGCCCCCAAGCAGGACTCCGGCACCGGCTCGCCGTCCGGCAACGGGTCCGGCGGCGGCAGTGGCGGTGGTGGCGGAGGCGGCTCCGGTGGTGGCGGAGGCGGTGGATCGGGCGGCGGTTCCGGCGGTGGTGGCGGCGGCTCAGGCCCGCGGCTGCCGGTCGCGATCCCGCCGCAGCCCGGCGAGGGCGTCGGCGTGAACCTGCCCGACGGCAGCAGCGCCGAGGCACCGAACGAGACCGCGGCCAAGGCCGTGCGCAACGCGTTGTCGGCGCTCGGCACCCCGTACGTGTGGGGCGGCGCGAACCCGCCGCAGGGCACCGACTGCTCCGGCCTCACGCAGTGGGCGTACGGAGGCGCGGGCTTCGACATCCCGCGCCCGGCGTCGTCGCAGGCCATGGGCGCCTCGGTGCCCGCGGACCAGCTGCTGCCGGGCGACCTCGTGGTGTGGGACGGCCACGTCGCGATGGTGATCGGCAACGGGCAGATGGTCGAGGCCGGTGACCCGGTGCAGGTGCAGCCGATCCGCACGACGAACAGCGGCATGTCGTTCTACGGCTTCTACCGGCCCACCGGCTGATCGGATTTGCGGCACACTGGTCGGCACCAGGGGGTGATCAGGTGGACGACGTCGAGCGCGCCGCGCGGAAGGTGCGCGAGGTCGAGCAGGCCGTGACCGAGCACGTCACGCGCAGTGGTCCGGTGACCGGACGGGCGTCCTCTCCGGACGGCGCCGTGACGGTCGTCGCGACGCCTGGCGGCCCGCCGCAGCAGATCTCGGTGAGCCCGGCGGCGTTGCGGATGGGCCCGCAGGGACTGGCCGCCGAGATCATGCGCATCGCCGAGAAGGCCCAGCGCACCGCGAACACCCGCCTGCACCAGACGCTGGAACGCGTGGTCGACCCGCGCGAGCTGACGGCCATGGGCATCGAGCGCGGGCCGGACGAGGACGACTTCGGGTGGCAGCGGTGAACGAGGAACGCATGCAGGCCACCGAACGGCTGCGGCGCGAACTGGCCGTGCTGACCGCCACGGCCGAGCACCCGACCGGCGTCTGCATGGTCACCGCGACGCCGAAGGGCGAGATCAAGGCACTGCACCTGCACCCCGCGCTGCTCACCCAGGGTGCGCAGGCCGTCGGGCAGGTCGTGACCGAGACAGTGCAGTTGGCGACCAACGCGGCCGTCCAACTGAGCTTCAACAGGATGGCTCTGGCCCTGGGCGACGGCATGGCGATCGACGTCGAGTCGATCACCGGCGACTCCCCCTTCCGGGCGACGTGGAACCCGGTCGTGCCGCCCAAAGCCCCAGCTGAAGAGGCGGTCCCGGAACGCAGGCCGAGGGCTCCGCAGACCGAGAACTCAGACGACGACGCTTTCTTCGACAACCCCTCGTGGCTTCGGTGATCAGCACCGTTAGGCTCGTCGACGGCATCGGGCAGGCGTGACCGGGAGGTCAGGATGGCGCAGGACATCGTCCCCATCGAGCTGGGGCTGACGCAGGGTGACGTCGTCACGCTGTGGGCACCTCGCTGGCGCGAGAAGGGCGAGGAGTGGGAGGCGTTCCTCGGTGACGAGGAGGACCTGTTCGTCTTCCCCGACGCCGCGCACCTCGCCGCGTTCGTGCGCACCGCCGAGGAACACGACCTGACCGACCACCCGGCGTGGCCGGTCGTGCCGTCGCTGGGCGTCGCCGACCTCTCGCCGGACGACAACCACCAGTTCGACCTGGTCGGCGTCCCCGAGCTGGTCGCCGAGGACCCGGACACCTGGACGATCGGTGAGCTCGCCGACGTCGTCGCGATCGTGCGCGCCCTCGCGGACGTCTGCGACCTGGAGAAGGTCCACGAGGTGCTGGACAGCGCCGAGGGCTTCTCCCTGCTGCCGCAGGGCACGCTGCCGTTCAGCGGCCGTGACGGCGCGAAGCTGTGGGGCGAGCTGTCCGAGGTCGTCTCCGAGAAGTGGGACGAGGTCCTCGACGCGATCGACGGCGTCGTGAACACGCCCGAGGTCCCGGAGAAGGAACTGACCGTCGCGCAGGAGGAGCTCGCCGCGCTGGAGGCCGCCACCGCTGCCGCCGCCGTCGAGGACCCCGCGGACACCGACTCCGACGAGGACTCCGAGGAGAAGGAAGCCCCGACCGGCTTCTGGGCCGAGGTCGGCATCGACCCGATCAAGATCATCACGTCGGCTGGCGAGTTCTACACGCTGCGCACCTACCTCGGCGACGACCCGGTGTTCCTGGGCCGCCGCGGCAAGATCGAGGTCTTCACCTCGCAGCGCGCGCTGAGCCGCTTCGTCGCCGAGAACGACGAGCACGACCTGGCCGAGGTCGAGACCTGGAACGACGTCAAGGTCAAGGCCACCGCCGGCGAGCTCGACGTGGACGTGGACGACGACAACGTCTACGTCCTGACCGGCCTCGCCGAGGACATGGAGGAAGGCCCCGACTCCCTCGACCCGCAGCAGCTCGACCTCGCCGTCGAGCTGTTCGAGGACGCGGCCGAGTGGGCGGAGGACGAGTCCGTGAAGAACGCGCTCGCTTCGTCCGAGTCGCTCGGCTGGCTGGTGTCGTTCGTCGTGTCGCCGGACCCGACGCGCCTCGCGCCGTCCGCGCCCTACGACGCGGAGGTGGCGGCGTTCCGCACGCTGCAGGCCGCGTTCGAGGACCGTCTGAACAGCAACTGATCGCTTTTCACGAAAGGGCCGCTCACCTCGCGTGAGCGGCCCTTTCGCGTCTGCTGGGTTGACCTCAGCTGTATGATACAGGTTTATGACAGGTTCTCGGTCGCACCGCCTTGCCGCTGAGCTGCGGGAACGCATCACGCTCGGCGACTACGGCCCGGCGGGGGCGATCGAGAGCGAGGCCGAGCTGGGCCGCCGCTACGAGGTCAGCCGCGTGACGGTGCGCCGCGCGTTGGAGCAACTGCGCGACGAAGGGCTGCTGGCGTCGCGGAAGGGCGCCGGCTGGTACGTGGTGTCGTTCGCGCAGCCGCTCGCGCTCGGGACGTTCCAGCACGCCCAGTCGGCCGTCGCCGAGGCGGGCGTGGCGCTGGTGCGCACCGTGCTCGAGTACGGCTACCTCGCGGCGCCTTCGACCGTCGCCTCGATCCTGGGGCCGGGCGAGATGCTGCGCGTGCGTTCCCTGCGCCGCACCGGCGACACACCGTTGGACGTCGTGACGGAGTGGGTGCCGCTGACGTTGGCCGCGCCGGTCAGCCGTGCCGACGCCGAGTCACCCGGCACGTGGGAGACGTTGCGGCGCAACGGGAACCAGATCTCGGTCGTGCGGCAGAACATCGCGGCGGTCGCGGCGGGCGAGCTCGGAGCGCTGCTCGGCGTCACGGCCACGACGCCGGTGCTGCTGGTGCGCCGCACCGCGTTCGACGCCTCCGAGCACCCGATCGCGCTGTCCGAGCACCACTACCTGGGCCACCGCTTCCAGCTGGAGGTCGAGTTCCGCGGCTGGCCCGGCGCGGAACCACCCGGCGTCGCCGAAATCCCCTCGGAGGACTGATCATGCGCGTGCTCGTCACCGGAGCGGCCGGGTTCATCGGCTCGCACTTCACCCGCTACTGGCTGCGCGAACACCCGGCGGACGAGGTGATCGCGCTCGACGCCCTGACGTACCGCGGCAACGTGGCGAACCTGCCTGAGGACGTCCCGTTCGTGCACGCGGACATCGCCTCGGCGGACGTCTCGGGCGTCGACGTCGTGGTGAACTTCGCCGCGGAGTCCCACAACAGCCTCGCCGTGCTGGAGCCGGAGCGCTTCTTCCGCACGAACGTCCTGGGCACGCAGGCGTTGCTCGAGTCGTGCCGTCGCGCGGGCGTCCGGCGGTTCCACCACGTGTCGACGTGCGAGGTGTACGGCGACCTCGCGCTGGACGCGACCGAGGCGTTCCACGAGGAGTCGCCCTATCGGCCGCGCACGCCCTACAACGCGTCGAAGGCGGGCGCGGACCACGCCGTGCGCTCGTACCACGAGACGTTCGACCTGCCGGTGACGATCTCCAACTGCGCCAACAACTACGGCCCGAACCAGTTCCCCGAGACCGTGCTGCCGCTCTTCACCACGCGTGCGCTGACCGGGCAGCAGCTCCCGATCTACGCGTCGAGCTCGCACCGCCGTGAGTGGATCCACGTCCTCGACCACTGCCGTGCCATCGACGCGGTGCTGCACGACGGCGACGTCGGCCGGACCTACCACGTGGGCACCGGCGTCGAGGCGACCGTCGACCAGATCGCCGACCTGGTGCTCGACGAGCTCGGGCTGCCCTCGTCGCGGAAGTCGGTCGTGGCCGACCGTCCCGGCCACGACCGCCGCTACCTGCTGGACTCGACCAGGATCGAGCGCGAGCTGGGATGGCGCCCGGAGATCGGCTTCGACGCCGGAGTCCGGGACACCATCCGCTGGTACGCCGCCAACCGCGCCTGGTGGGAGCCTCTGCTCGACCGCGGCACGATCGACGAGACCGCCTGGGCGACTACTGCGCGGTGAGGGCCGCGTAGCCGGGCTTGACCAGCTCGTTGATGATCGCCAGCCGCTCGTCGAACCCGATGAACGCCGACTTCATGGCGTTGATCGTGAACCACTGCAGGTCGGCCCACCCGTACCCGAACGTCTCGGCCAGCGCGGCGAACTCGCTCGACAGCGAGCAGTCGCTCATCAGCCGGTTGTCGGTGTTGACCGTGACGCGGAACCGCAGCTTGGCCAGCAGCCCGATGGGGTGCTCGGCGAGCGTCGGCGCGGCGCCGGTCTGCAGGTTCGACGTCGGGCACATCTCCAGCGGAATCCGCCGGTCCCGCACGTAGGCAGCGAGCCGTCCCAACTGGACGGTCCCGTCACCGGAAACCTTGATGTCGTCGACGATCCGCACACCGTGCCCGAGCCGTTCGGCACCGCAGTGCTGGATGGCCTCCCAGATGGACGGCAACCCGAACGCCTCACCGGCGTGGATCGTGAAGTGCGCGTTCTGCTGGCGCAGGTACTCGAACGTGTCGAGCCCCCTGGTGGGAGGGAACCCGGCCTCGGGCCCGGCGATGTCGAAGCCGACCACCCCGAGGTCCCGGTACCGCACCGCCAGCTCGGCGATGCGCAGCCAGCCCTCGTTCTGACGCATCGCGCACAACAGCGTGCCGACGCGAATCTTGCGCCCGGTGGCGGCGACGTTCGCGGCGCCGATCCGGAACCCCTCCTGGACGGCCTCGACGACCTGCTCCAGGGACAGCCCCTTCTCCGTGTTCAACTCGGGGGCGTACCGGATCTCGGCGTAGACGACCCCGTCCGCGGCGAGGTCCTCGACGGCCTCCGCGGCGACCCGGACCAGCGACGCCTCGTCCTGCATGACACCGCAGGTGTGGGCGAAGCCTTCGAGGTAGCGCACGAGGGAGCCGGAGTTGGCGTTGTCGCGGAACCAGCCGCCGAGCACGCCCGCGTCCGTGGTGGGCAGGCCCTGGTAGCCGGTGGCATCGGCGAGTTCGATCACCGTCTGCGGGCGGAGGCCACCGTCGAGGTGGTCGTGCAGCAACACCTTCGGCGCGCTGCGGATGGTCTCCAAGGTAAGCGGCGTGGACATTGCTACACGTTACTCCAGCCGCCACACCCCAACCGGCAGGCTGGCGCGCGCACCCAACCGCAGTCGTCAACGCAGGCCAACCACGCACGCAGGCCCGGCGCGCGCACCCAACCGGCAGCCGTCACCGCAAAGCCAACCACCTACGAGTCACTGCCTGATGGACCATCCTCGCAACCGCAGCCCAACCAACAAAACGCGACCAACCCCGCTGGAACGCGACGCATCCACGGAACCGGCACCCGCACCCGCGCAGTCCCCCGATCAGGGCCAAACCCGCACGACACGCCGCCCGGAGCTGGCCAGGATGATCTTGCCGCCGATATGATCATTTGCCGGTTCACCGTCGTTGCAGATCCGTGATCAGCAACTTTCTGCAACCAACGCCAGGCTTGAGTCACCCCAAGGTAGGAACATCATCGGTGGCTACGGCCCGCTCCCGCCTCGTCACCAAGCGTTCAGAGTAGTCGGGTAGCCTGATCGGGTCAGTTGCCCGTCCGCACCCGGCCGTTTTGTGACGGGGGTGGTACAGCGACGTCCCGCGACGCGGATAGGCTCCCGTGGTCTCCCCCTCCCCTGGACGAAGGCACTCAGCCGTGACAGAGAACAACAACTCCACGATGTCCTTCGATCGGATGCGCAACATGCTCACGCGCGCCGCGGAGATCCGTGAGAGCGAGCAGCAGCAGATCTTCGACGCGCTGGACGAGATCCACGCCCGGATGTCGCCTCTGGAGTCGCTGGGTTCGGTCCGCAAGCGCCTGTCGGAGCTGCCGGACCGCACCGAGGTCAGCGTTCTCGCTGAGCGCCTGGACGAGGCCCTCGCCAAGCTGGAGGCCCAGGACAACGCCGTCGCCGACATCGGTCGCGCGGTCGACGCCCTGGTGGACAAGCTCGCCAAGCCGTTCGCGCAGCTGGACGGACGCCTCGACGGCGTCGCCGGCCGCTTCGAGGGTGTCGCGGGCCGCATGGACGGCCTGGAGGACAAGCTCGCCTCCATCCACAAGCGGATCGACGACCTCGACGGTCACATGGACAAGCAGGACGGCAAGGTCGACGCGATCCCGGGCGCCGTCACCAACCCGCTGCGCGAGCGCATCGAGGCCCTCGAAGCCGCGCTGCGCGGCCGTCTCGACGAGGTCGACGAGGGCGTGCACGAGCACCTCGACGGCACCCGCGAGGCGCTGCAGAAGATCCTCGCCGAGTCGTTCTCGAGCGTCCACGGCCGTGCCGACGAGCAGCGTGACGCCCTCGCCGCTGCCCGCGCCGAGCTGGTCACCGCGATCGCCGAGAGCCGTGGCGAGCTGGCGGGCGCCATCACCGACAGCCGCGAGAAGCTGACCGGCGCGCTCACCGACCGCCACAACCAGCTGGCCGCGTCCCTGGGCGACACCCGCAGCGAACTGGCCGGCTCCCTCGCCGAGACCCGTTCCGAGCTGGCCGGCGTCGTGGCGGAGACCCGCGACTCCCTGGTCGGCTCGCTGGCCGAGACCCGCGACTCGCTCACCGGTTCGCTCAACGAGACCCGCGAGTCGCTCGCCGGCTCGCTGGCCGAGACCCGCACCGAACTCGCCGGCGCCGTCGCCGAGACCCGCGAGGTCGTCAACGGCAAGCTCGACGAGGCCCGCACCGCCCTGTACGCCGCGATCGAGCAGTCGCGCGACCAGGTCGACGCGGCCGACCGCCTCGAGTCCCTGGCCCGCCGCCTGGAGCTCGTCACCTCGCAGCTCGACAACATGACCAACCGCCTCGACAAGGTCGAGGACGGCTTCGCCGCGCGGATCTCCGAGCTCGGCGGCACCGTCGACGCGAGCCTCACCAAGGTCGCCGAGACCGTCGGCGCCCGTCCGGACACCGACTCGCTGCAGTCCCTGGTCCGCAAGTCGAACCAGGAGTCCGAACTGCGCATCGGCGGCCAGCTGGACGAGGCCATGGCCACCTTCGCCGAGCTCATCCTCGGCGGCGGCTCGCCCACGCCTCCCCCGCCGCCCACCGCCCTGCCGCGCCCGCAGCGCCGCACGCGCAAGAACGGTGGCCCGAAGCCGGCCAACGGCGGCAAGGACATGGACGACGACGACCTGGCGGCCGAGGGCGCCTGATCGCCTGACGTGCCAGAACGGCCCCGGAGCTGCGCAGCTCCGGGGCCGTTCTGCGTGCGCGACCGTAAGCTCGTGCCGTGGTGAGCGATGCCTGGCGGGAACTGTCCGACGAGGACGAACGGCGGCTGTGGGACGAGTTCGACCGGCGGTTCCGGTTCCGGCCCGGCATGGACCCCGAGCGGTGGCCCGCGATCGCCGCACCGCCGGGTGCGGTCGTGCTGGACCTGGCGGAGATCCACCACCCGGACAGGTTCGAGTCGGGGTCGCGGCGGGTGAACGAGCTGGTCCTGACGTCATTCCAGCGGATCTTCGACGAACGGACGGCGCTGGTCGCCCTCGACTGGCAGCACCCCGGCTACCGGTTCTGGCCGCACCGGCACTCCGGGGTGTTCACGTGGCCGGAGTCGCCGTTCTCGCCGTTCCCCGACGGCGACTACTACCTCTTCCTGACCGAAGACATGTCTCAGGGCACGTTCGGACACCCCTGGGAGCAGACGCTGACGGTCTGGGGAGACGACCTGGTCCGCGACCTCGTACCGAACTGGGACTTCCGGTGATGTCCGCCGTGCGTTGAACCGGCCCGGTTCCCAGGACGTGACCACGAGGAGAGCGCTCACACGTCGGGTCGTTATGCTCGCGACCATCTGGGGGCGTCCAGAAGGGATAGTCCGTGCAGCAACAGCGACTCATCGCCGACCGCTACGCACTCCTGGCCGAACTGGGCAGAGGTGCGATGGGTGTCGTGTGGCGTGCCCAGGACCAGCTGCTCGGCCGCTCGGTCGCGCTCAAGGAACTGCACCCGCCGCAGGGCATCGCCGCCGACGAGTTCGCCGTGCTCGAAGAGCGCATGCTCCGGGAGGCGCGCACCGCGGGCAGGCTGAACCACCCCGCGGTCGTCACGGTCTACGACGTGGTGCGGGAGAACGGGCGCACGTACCTCGCGATGGAGTTGGTGGACGCGCTCGACCTCGCGACCATCGTGAAGAACCACGGGCCGCGCGACTCCGTGTGGATGGCCGGGGTGGCGTTGCAGGTGCTGGGGGCGTTGGAGACCGCCCATCAGGCCGGCATCGTGCATCGGGACGTGAAGCCCAGCAACATCATGGTGCGGCCGGACGGGGCTGTGAAGCTCACCGACTTCGGCATCGCGCAGGCCATGGACGACCCCCGGCTCACGCACAACGGCGGCATCATCGGGTCGCCCGCCTACATGTCGCCGGACCGGCTCAGCGGGTGGGAGGCCTCGCCGGCGTCGGATCTGTGGGCGTTGGGCGTGACCATCGCCAACGCCGTTGAGGGGATCAGTCCGTTCGAGCGGACGTCCACGGCTTCCACGTTGCACGCCATCATGAACGAGCCGCCGGTGCTCCGGAACGCCTCGCCCGCGCTGGCCGAAGTCATTCGCGGGTTGCTCACGGTGGATCCGGCTCGGCGGCTGACGGCTCCGCAGGCGCGGCAGATGCTCACGGCGATCGTGCAGGGGACGGCGGTTCCGTCGGTGCACGCCACCAGGCAGCTCGAGCCGGGAGGCAAGAAGAAGCGGCTCGTGACTGTCGGCGCGATCGTGCTGGGCGTGGTGGTGCTGGCGGGTGCGGCGTTCGCCGGTTACCAGGCCTTCAAGCCGAACGAGACGACCAACGCCGGGCCGAACACCAGCACCAACCAGACGCAGCCGCAGGAGAACTCCAGCGAGTGGACCGATCCGCAGGAGTTGCCGGTGGGGGCCGCGTTGCCTTCGCGGCGCATCGCCACGTTCGGGCGGGGCGGGGACGTGCCCGAGTGGAACCTGTCGGGAACGCAGTGCGCCAAGGACTTCCTGACGCAGGGGTCGCCGGTGCGGCAGGACGTGCCGTGCAGCGGGCCGCACGGGATTCAGCTGTTCTCGGCCGCGACGCCCATGTGGGACAAGCCGAAGGACATCGCCTATCCCGGTGAGCAGTGGCTGGCGGACTTCGCCAAGAACTACTGCACCGAGCAGTTCAAGGTCATCGAGCCGAAGATCAAGGAGCCGCTCGGCTTCACCGGGCTCGTTCCCACGCAGAAGGAGTGGGAGGCCTACAACGACGCCGCGGCGCCGGGCCGCCAGGAGGTCCTGTGCGTGCTGTGGAAGCAGGACAGGTCGCCCCTGGCGGGCTCGCTCGTCGGCTAACCGCGGATGGTGTCGATCACCAGCGGCGGACGCTCCGGCGCGGAATCCGTTACCTCGTAGGCACCTTCCAGTGCCTGGAGGGCTCCGGCGACCGCGTCCGGGGTGTCGGTGTGGAGCTCCAGCAACGGCTGGCCGGCCTCCACCACGTCGCCCGGCTTGGCCAGGCAGAGGACGCCGGCACCGAACTGCACCGGGTCCTCCTTGCGGGCCCGGCCGGCACCGAGGCGCCACGCCGCCACGCCGACGCCGTAAGCGTCCAAAGTGGACAGCACACCCGACGCGGGCGCGACGACGACGTGCTTGTGCGACGCGACCGGCAGAGCCGCGTCCGGGTCGCCGCCCTGGGCACGGATCATCCGCGCCCACACCTCGTACGCCTCGCCCGAGGCCAGGACGGCGGCGGGATCAACGGAAAGCCCCGCCAGCGACACCATCTCGCGCGCCAGGGCGACGGTCAGCTCCACCACGTCGGCAGGTCCGCCGCCGCGCAGCACGTCGACGGACTCGGCCACCTCGACCGCGTTGCCGACCGCACGCCCCAAAGGCACCGACATGTCGGTCAGCAGCGCCGAGATGCGCACACCGTGCTCGACGCCGATGGCCACCAGGGCCTCGGCCAGCGCACGGGCCGAAGCGAGGTCCTTCATGAACGCGCCGGAGCCGACCTTCACGTCCAGCACCAACGACTCGGCGCCCTCGGCGATCTTCTTCGACATGATCGAAGAAGCGATCAGGGGAATCGCCTCGACGGTGCCGGTGACGTCCCGCAACGCGTAGAGCTTGCGGTCGGCCGGAGCAAGTCCTTCGGTGGCAGCACACACGACCGCGCCGACCGAGGAGAGCTGGGACAGGATCTCCGAAGTGGACAGTGCGGCCCGCCACCCCGGGATCGACTCCAGCTTGTCCAGGGTTCCGCCGGTGTGGCCCAGACCGCGGCCCGACAGCTGCGGCACGGCAGCCCCGCAGGCGGCGACGAGAGGTGCCAGCGGCAGCGTGATCTTGTCGCCCACCCCACCCGTCGAGTGCTTGTCCACGGTGGGGCGATCCACGTGCAACGACAACCGCTCGCCGGACGAGATCATCGCCTGCGTCCAGCGCGCGGTCTCGGCAGGGGTCATGCCGTTGAAGAAGACCGCCATCGCCAGCGCGGACATCTGCTCGTCCGCCACGGAACCGCGCGTGTACGCGTCGATGACCCAGTCGATCTGCGCATCGGACAGCTCGAAACCGTCGCGCTTGGCGCGAATGACGTCCACCGCCGAGAAGCTCATGGCAGGTCCTCCGGTCCGAACGCGTCCGGGAGCACCGACGACATCGGCAGGATCCCGGACGGCGTGTCCACCAGGCAGTCGCGACCGCCCAGCTCGTACAACACCTGACGGCACCGGCCGCACGGCATCAGCAGCTCACCGGCACCGGACCGGCAGGTGACGGCCACGAACCGGCCGCCCCCCGTCAGCTGCAACTGCCCGGCCATCGCGCACTCGGCGCAGAGCCCCACGCCGTACGAGGCGTTCTCGACGTTGCACCCGGTCACGATGCGGCCGTCGTCGCACAGCGCGGCGGAGCCGACCTGCAACCCCGAGTACGGGCAGTGGGCGAACGACGCCGCCTCCACTGCCCGCGCCCGCAGCAGGTCCCAGTCGACCTCAGCCACGGCGGTAGACCACGCCGTCGGCCGCCGGCATTCGCAATCGTTGAGAGGCAACGGCAAGCACGGCCAACGTCACCATGTGCGGCGCGTACGACACGAACTCGCTCGGGATCTCGTCGAGGCTGATGTACAGCAGGTACATCAGCACGGCCACGACGATCGCCGCCGCCGCGGAGAACCACTTCTGCCGGATCAGCTGCCACACCACGATCACGGCGAGCAGCAGCACGACGCCGTAGACCAGCGCCAGCACCGTCTCGCCACCGGACCGCAGCTGCAGGCCGTCGGCGTAGCCGAACAGCGCCGCACCACCCAGCAGACCGCCCGGCCGCCAGTTGCCGAAGATCATCGCGGCGAGACCGATGTACCCGCGGCCGCCGGTCTGACCCTCCAGGTAGGACAGCTGACCGGGGTTGAGCACCAGCGAGGCGCCACCCAGGCCGGCGAGCCCACCGGAGACGATCACCGCGACGTACTTGTGGAAGTACACCTTCACGCCCAGCGAGTCCGCGGCGTGCGGGTTCTCGCCGACCGAACGCAGGCGCAGGCCGAAGCGGGTGCGCCAGAGCAGCCAGTACGACAGCGGCAGCAGCAGGATCGCCAGCATCGTCAACGGCGAGACACCGGTGACGAGACCGCGCAGGATGCCCGCGACGTCCGAGATGAACAGGCGCTGCCCGGCCTCCAGCTCACCGAGCCAGTCACCGAGGCCCGCCACCGAGAACGTGTCGAACGGCGCGACCGGCGGCGACTGCCGCGGGTTGTGCGAGATCGGGAAGAACACCAGCGTCGACAGGTACTTCGTCAGACCGGCGCCCAGCAGGTTGATCGCCACACCGGAGACGATGTGGTTGACGCCGAACGTGACCGTCGCGATCGCGTGCAGCAGACCACCCAGCGACCCGAACACCACCGCCGCGACGACGGCGGCCCACGGACCCCACTGGTACCCGGCCCACGCCGCGCCCCAGGTGCCCATGATCATCATGCCTTCGAGGCCGATGTTGACCACGCCGGCGCGTTCCGCCCACAGGCCGCCGAGGCCGGCGAGCAGGATCGGCAGCGCGAGCCGCACCGCCGTCTGGGTCGTGCCGGACGACGTGAGCTGCGGAAACCCGGTCTGCATCGACGTGATCGACAGCAACGCGATCGCGCCCGCGACGCCGAGCATGGCGACGGCCCAGCCGGGCACCTTGCGCTTGCGAGGCGCCGCCGGGATGTGCGGCTTCTCCTCCATCGTCGAGATCACGCGGCACCTCCGACAGTTCCGAGCTCACGGCCGACGCGACGCTGTTCCGAGGCCAGCTCGAAGCGACGCACCACCTCGTAGGCGACGACGACCGACAGGACGATCGAGCCCTGCATGATGGTGACGATCTCCCTGGGCACGCCGACGTTGTCGAGCGCGAGGCCCGCCTTGTCGAGGAACGCCCAGAGCAGCGCGCCGAACGCGATGCCACCGGGGTGGTTGCGGCCGAGCAGCGCGATCGCGATGCCCGAGAAGCCGATGCCCGCGGTGAAGTTCAGGCTGAACGTGTGGTCGCGGCCGAGCAGTTCCGGCAGCGAGATCAGGCCCGCGATGGCGCCCGAGATCAGCATCGAGACCAGGACCATCTTCTTGGCGTTGACGCCACCGGCGGACGCGGCGGTCGAGGACTCGCCGGACGCGCGCAGCTCGAAGCCGAACCGGGTCTTGTTCATCATGATCCAGTAGCCGACGCCCAGGGCGATGGCCACGAAGATGAAGCCGAACATCGTGCCGCCGCCACCGAACGAGATGCCGGGCATCCAGCCGCTCTCCGGGATCTCCGGCGTGCGGATGTTGTTGCCCCGCAGCTCACCGAAGACGTCCCGGCGGATCAGGTAGGCGGACAGGCCGATCGCCAGGCCGTTCATCATGATCGTCGAGATGACCTCGTTGACGCCCCGGGTCACCTTGAGGATCGCGGGGATCGCGGCCCAGGCGGCACCGGCGATCGCGGCCACGATGATGATCACCAGCGTGTGGATGCCGGTGGGCAGCGCGATCGAGCCGCCGACCACCGCCGCCACGACGGCCGCGACGCGGTACTGGCCCTCGACACCGATGTTGAACAGGTTCATCTGGAACCCGATCGCCACCGCGAGCGCCGCGATGTAGTAGATGCCGGTCGAGTTGATGATGTCGACGAGCGTCGTGCCCTTGCCGACCTGCGTCACCATCGCACCGAACGCGCTGAGCGGGTTCGCGCCGGAGATGACGAGCGCGATGCCGCACAACAACATCGAGAAGACGATCGCCAACGCGGGCGGCAGGAGTTTGCCGCGCAGGTGTCCCATCAGTTCTCGCCTTCCTCGACGACAGCGGTCTCCTGGACCGCTGCGCTCGTGCTGCCCGCACCCGTCATGGCGCTGCCGAGGTCCTCGGGCGTGACGGTGTTCGGGTCGGCGTCGGCCACCAGACGGCCGCGCAGCATGACCTTGATCGTGTCCGACAGGCCGATCAGCTCGTCCAGGTCGGCCGAGATCAGCAGCACGGCGAGACCGGCGGCACGGGCGCGCTTGATCTCGTCCCAGATCAACGCCTGCGCGCCGACGTCCACACCGCGGGTCGGGTGCGACGCGATCAGCAGCACCGGGTCACCGGACAGCTCGCGGCCGACGACCAGCTTCTGCTGGTTGCCGCCGGAGAGCGCGGCCGCCGGAACGTCGATGCCGGGCGTGCGGACGTCGAAGTCCGCGACGATCCGCTCGGTGTCCTTCTTCGCGCCGTCGGTGTCGAGCCAGACGCCCTTGGCCGTGGGCTTGCGGGTCTGGTAGCCGAGGATCCGGTTGTACCAGAGGGGTTGCGTGAGCAGCAGGCCGTGGCGGTGGCGGTCCTCCGGCACGTAGCCGATGCCCGCCTCGCGCCGGGAGAGCGTGCCGAGCTTGGTGATGTCCTTGTCCTGCAACGTGATCGTGCCGCTGCCGGCCTTGCGCATGCCCATGATCGTCTCGACCAGCTCGGTCTGGCCGTTGCCCTCGACGCCCGCGATGCCGACGACCTCGCCGGACCGCACGACCATGTCGACGTCGTCGAGGATCGGCCGGGAGCCGTCCGGGGTCATCAGCTTGAGGCCCTTGACGTCCAGCACGACCGTGTCGGTCACGGTGGACTCGCGGGTCTCCGGGCTGGGCAGCTCGCTGCCGACCATCATCTCGGCGAGCTGCCGGGAGCTGACGGTCTTCGGGTCGGCGCTGCCCACGGTCGTGCCGCGGCGGATCACCGTGACGGAGTCGGCGATCGCGCGGACCTCGTCCAGCTTGTGCGAGATGAACAGGAACGTGTAGCCCTGCTCCTGCATGCCGCGGACGGTGTCGAAGAGCTCGTTGACCTCCTGCGGCACGAGCACGGCGGTGGGCTCGTCGAGGATGATCACCTTGGCACCGCGGTAGAGCACCTTGAGGATCTCGACGCGCTGGCGGTCGGCCACGCCGAGCTGCTCGACCAGGACGCCGGGGTCGACGTTCAGCCCCGTCTTGCCGGAGAGCTCGATGATGCGCGCGCGGGCCTTCTTGCCGATGCCGTGCATCGCCTCGGCGCCCAGGACGACGTTCTCCTGGACGGTGAGGTTGTCGGCCAGCATGAAGTGCTGGTGGACCATGCCGATGCCGGCCTTGATGGCGTCGGACGGCGTGCGGAAGCGCACCTGCTCGCCGTTCACCTCGATGGTGCCCTCGTCCGGCGGCTGCATGCCGTAGAGGATCTTCATCAGGGTCGACTTGCCCGCGCCGTTCTCGCCGCACAGGGCGTGGACCTCGCCGCGGCGCACGGTCAGGTGGACGTCGCTGTTGGCGACCACACCTGGGAATCGCTTGGTGATGCCTGTGAGCACCACCGCGGGGTGTTCGTCCGTCCCTACGGACGTGGAACTGCTCATCGTCGAGTGCTCCTCCTACCACGCACCAGGCCCTGCGAGGTCATTCCTCACAGGGCCCGGATGCTGCGGTTACGCGGGACTACGGCTTGTCCGCGACCTTGATCTTGCCTTCGATGATCTGCGCCTTGTAGCCCTCAAGGATGCCCTGGAGCTTCGCGTCGATCTTGCCACCCGACGTGGCGTAACCGACACCGTCCACCTTCAGGTCGAAGACCTTCGGCAGACCGGCGAGGTCGTTCTTCGCGACGGCCTTGACGTAGTCGTAGACCGCGACGTCGACGCGCTTGAGCATCGACGAGACGATGACGTCCTTGGTGTCGGCGACGGTCGCCTGGTTGTACTGGTCGGAGTCGACGCCGATGGCCAGCACGTTGCCCTGCTTGGCGGCCGAGAAGATGCCCTTACCGGACGCGCCCGCGGCCTGGTAGATGACGTCGGCACCCTTGTCGATCTGGCCCTTCGCGGCTTCCTGGCCCTTCGGGGCGTCCTGGAAACCGGTGAAGTCACCAGCCGGGGTGATGTACTTCTTCTCGATCTGGATCTTCGGCGCGGCGGCCTTGGCACCCTGGAAGTAGCCCGCCTCGAACTTCTGGATCAGCGGGATCTCGACGCCGCCGACGAAGCCGACGTGGCACTTCTTGCTCTGGTACGCGGCGATGACACCGGCGAGGAAGGAACCCTCCTGCTCGGCGAACAGCAGCGGCGTGACGTTCGCGGCACCCTCGACGGCCGAGTCGACCAGGCCGAACTTGACGTTCGGGAACTCCGCGGCGACGAGCTTCATCGACTCGGCGTAGGCGAAGCCGACACCGATGATCGGGCTGAAGCCCTCGGACGCCAGCTGGCGCAGACGGGTCTGCTTGGCGGACTCGTCCTCGTTCGGGGCGGCGGACAGCTCTCGCGTGTTCTCCTTCTTCACGCCCATGTCCGCGATGGCCTTGTCCAGGCCGGCGGCGGCGGAGTCGTTGAACGACGCGTCACCACGACCGCCGATGTCGTAGGCCAGACCGATCTTCAGCGCGCTCGCGTCGACCTTGTCGCCGTTGGCGGCGCTGGTGTTCGACGTGGCAGGGGCCGAAGGAGCCTCGGCGAACTCGCAGGCGGTGCCGGTACCGGTCCCCGCGTTGTTGCTGCCGCCACCCGAGTCCTTCGCGCAGGCGGCCATAGTCATCACGCTGGTCAACGCGATCGCGGCAACCGCGACACCACGCATACGACGACGCACGGCTCGTCTCCTCCCTGAGGTTTTCTCCCCAACGACGTTGTTGGGTCCTAGACGCGGCACCGTACCTCTTAGTAACCAACCCCGTTGCCGCCAGCACCTACAAAGACCCCTATCGGTTACGCATTCGACGCTTTGGCCGTACGAGTGGTGATCACTCGTGTTCGGCGCGTGGCGATTCGTCCCCTTGAGGCCCTTCTTCGCCCTGATCTTCGTCCGGTTGGAGCAGTTCCGCTCGCCAAGCCCATCGCTCCAACGCCCCTGACATGCCCGACACCGGTCCGCCCGCGGGCAGCCGCGGGCGGTTCTCCCTCCCCATGCTGTTCAGGATGGGTGTGCGCGCTGCCGTGCGGCTGACTCGGGAATGTCAGTCCTGACCTGCGGTTCGACGTTGGACGAAGTTTCTTTCGATACGCGTTGAACCGCTCGCGGGCTCCCACGCGTGTAGGTGGTGGCAAGTGCCCTTGCCACTGACGGCGGCCCGGACCAAGGCGGAGGTCCAGGCCGCCGTCCTCGTTTTCCCGGTACCGAATGCCCGAAATGTGGCGTGGACCGCATCTCCGAATCGATCAAGACCGCTTGGCCGATCGACAGCGTGTCTCATCGGTCACAGAGCGGGTGCGCCTGCTGGGACGGGTCCGACGTGCGGGACTAGCATTTCCCGGTCATGGTCGGACAGAACGTGTTCACCGACCACCCACCACTGACGTTGGAGGCCTCGGCGCATGACCAGCGCAGGCGCACCCGAGCGGTCGGGCACCACCCGAGGGGGTGGGACGCTCTACCGCGGTGATCTGGGCATGTGGTCCTGGGTCGCCCACCGGATCACCGGTGTCCTCACGTTCTTCTTCCTCTTCTCCCACGTGCTCGACACCGCACTCGTGCGCGTCTCACCGAACTCGTACGACAAGGTGATCGAGCTCTACAAGAACCCGGTCGTCAACCTCTTCGAGGTCGGCCTCGTCGGCGCGGTGCTCTACCACGCGCTGAACGGCATCCGGGTCATGCTCGTCGACTTCTGGGAGAAGGGCGCCAAGTACCAGCGGCTCATGCTCTGGTCCGTGCTGGTCGTCTGGGTCCTCGTGATGATCCCCGGCTTCTACTTCATGATGCAGCGCACGATCTCCGAGCTGGTTGGGGGTCACTGACCATGTCTCTCGCACTCGACAAGCCCCGCCAGCCCCGCCGCCCCGCGGCCCGCCGCGGCAACGGCGAGCTCTACAGCTGGCTGTTCATGCGCCTGTCCGGCCTGCTGCTCGTGGTCCTGGTCCTGGGCCACCTCTTCATCATGAACGTCCTCGACGGCGGCGTGCACCGGATCAACTTCGGTTTCGTCGCGGGCCGCTGGGCCTCGCCGTTCTGGCAGTTCTGGGACCTCGCGATGCTCTGGCTCGCGCAGATCCACGGCGGCAACGGCGTGCGGACGGTCATCAACGACTACGCCCGCAAGGACTCCACCCGGTTCTGGTTGAAGATGCTGCTCTACGTGTCGATGGTCCTGATCATCTCGCTCGGCACGTTCGTGATCTTCACCTTCGACCCGAACATCTCGAACTGACCCGCGCGGGGAGCCCACCACAATGCAGTTCCACAAGTACGACGTAGTCATCATCGGCGCTGGTGGTGCCGGAATGCGCGCGGCGATCGAGTCCGGCCAGCGCGCCCGCACCGCGGTGCTCACCAAGCTCTACCCCACGCGTTCGCACACCGGCGCGGCCCAGGGCGGCATGTGCGCCGCCCTCGCCAACGTCGAGGAGGACAACTGGGAGTGGCACACCTTCGACACGATCAAGGGCGGCGACTACCTGGTCGACCAGGACGCCGCCGAGATCATGGCGAAGGAGGCCATCGACGCCGTTCTCGACCTGGAGAAGATGGGCCTCCCGTTCAACCGGACGCCCGAGGGCAAGATCGACCAGCGCCGGTTCGGCGGCCACACGCGCAACCACGGTGAAGCCGCCGTGCGCCGCGCCTGCTACGCCGCGGACCGCACCGGTCACATGATCCTCCAGACGCTGTACCAGAACTGCGTCAAGCACGGCATCGAGTTCTTCAACGAGTTCTACGTGCTCGACATCTGCCTGACCGAGACGGAGAACGGCCCGGTCTGCACCGGCGCCGTCGCCTACGAGCTCGCGACCGGTGAGATCCACGTCTTCCAGGCCAAGTCCGTCGTGTTCGCGACCGGTGGTTTCGGCAAGGTCTTCAAGACCACGTCGAACGCCCACACGCTGACCGGCGACGGCATGGGCATCGTCTTCCGCAAGGGCCTGCCCCTGGAGGACATGGAGTTCTACCAGTTCCACCCGACCGGTCTCGCCGGTCTCGGCATCCTGCTGACCGAGGGCGCGCGAGGTGAGGGCGCGATCCTGCGCAACGCCTCGGGTGAGCGGTTCATGGAGCGCTACGCCCCGACCATCAAGGACCTGGCGCCGCGCGACATCGTGGCCCGGTCGATGGCCCTCGAGGTGCTGGAAGGCCGTGGCGCCGGTCCGAACAAGGACTACGTGCTGCTGGACTGCACGCACCTCGGTGCCGAGGTCCTGGAGACGAAGCTGCCGGACATCACCGAGTTCGCGCGGACCTACCTGGCCGTCGACCCGGTCGTCGAGCCCGTCCCGGTGTACCCCACCGCGCACTACGCGATGGGCGGCATCCCGACGAACATCCACGGCGAAGTGCTGCGGGACAACGACAACGTGATCCCGGGCCTGTACGCGGCCGGCGAGTGCGCGTGCGTCTCGGTGCACGGCGCGAACCGCCTCGGCACGAACTCGCTGCTGGACATCAACGTCTTCGGCCGCCGCGCCGGCATCGCCGCCGCGGAGTACGCCAACTCCCGCGAGACCCACGTGGACCTGCCGGAGAACCCGGCGGCCCAGGTCGAGGAGCAGGTGGCGCTCGTCCTGTCGGAGCACGGCCAGGAGCGCGTGGCGGACATCCGCATCGAGCTGCAGGCCACCATGGACGCCAACGCGTCCGTGTACCGCACCGAGGACACGCTGAAGCAGGCCCTGCACGACGTGCAGGCGCTGAAGGAGCGGTACGCCCACATCTCCGTGCAGGACAAGGGCAAGCGCTTCAACACCGACCTGCTGGAGGCCGTCGAGCTCGGCTTCCTGCTGGAGCTGGCCGAGGTCCTCGTCCACGGCGCGCTGGCGCGCAAGGAGTCCCGCGGCGGTCACGCCCGCGAGGACTACCCGAACCGCGACGACACGAACTTCATGCGCCACAGCATGTTCTACAAGCAGGGCGAAGGTCTGACCGCCGACATCCGGATGGACTTCAAGCCCGTGACCTTTACCCGGTACAAGCCGATGGAGCGCAAGTACTGATGACCGCCACCGCTGAAACCACTGCTGGCTCGCGCGGCTCCCAGCCGCCGGTTCCGGACGGCGCTGTCACGGTCACCGTCAAGATCCGGCGCTTCAACCCGGAGTTCGACGACGAGCCCCGCTGGGACTCGTTCGACATCCCGGCCCTGCCGTCGGACCGAGTGCTGAACCTCCTGCACCACATCAAGTGGTACGTGGACGGCACGCTGACGTTCCGCCGCTCCTGCGCCCACGGCATCTGCGGCTCGGACGCGATGCGCATCAACGGCGTCAACCGCCTGGCCTGCAAGGTCCTGCTGAAGGACCTGCTGCAGAAGGGCGACAAGCAGACCACGATCACCATCGAGCCCATCAAGGGCCTGCCGGTGCACAAGGACCTGCTCGTCGACATGGAGCCGTTCTTCGAGGCGTTCCGCGCCGTCAAGCCGTACCTCGTGACGTACGGCAACGAGCCGACGCGCGAGCGCATCCAGTCCGTCGCCGACCGCGAGCGGTTCGACGACACGACGAAGTGCATCCTGTGCGCCTGCTGCACCACCTCCTGCCCGGTCTACTGGACCGAGGGCTCGTACTTCGGCCCGGCGGCGATCGTGAACGCGCACCGGTTCATCTTCGACTCGCGTGACGAGGGCGCTGAGGAGCGGCTCGACATCCTCAACGACATCGACGGCGTGTGGCGCTGCCGCACGACCTTCAACTGCACCGACGCGTGCCCGCGTGGCATCCAGGTGACGAAGGCGATCCAGGAAGTGAAGCGGGCCCTGCTGTTCAAGCGGGTCTGAGGCACGTCAGGGTCGCTTCGAGGCGCCGTGTCCCCGGTGGGGGCGCGGCGCTTCGGCGTTGTCGGGGTGGCGGCGGTGTGGCGGGTCTGGGTTCACGAGCGCGGTGAGGCGGCGCTTCGGCGTTGTCGGGTGTGGTGGGACGGCTCCACGTTCGCGGGCACAGCGAGGCACGGCACTGCGGCACTGTCGGGTGCGGTGGGGTGCAGCAGCTTCGCGCCCACGAATGCCGTAGGGCGCGGCGTTGCCGACGCTTCAGACGTCGTGCGGCGCGGCAGAACTGCACTCACGAACACCACAAGGCGCGCTGTCGCCAGCGGTATCGAACGTCGTGAGGCACGGCGTTGCCGACACCCTCAGACACCGTGAGGCGCGGCAGCACTGCACTCACAAGCGCGGCGTTCGCTGGGAGGCGCTGCCGTCAGCTCACCTCCACCACGTGCACCGGCGGGCGTGGGCGGGCCGCTGCCGCCTTGTGCGCGGCCTTCAGCTCCCTCGCCACCGCCTCCGGGTGGTCGCGCAACCGCGTCGGCAGGGTCTGCACGACGAGGATGCCCGCCGCGGCGTAGCGGGTGTTGCGGGCCAGGGTGCGTTCGTGGTCGCGCGGGCCCAGGTGGAAGGCGCGCGAGTCGATCTCCCAGGCCAGGCCCACGTCGTCGTACCAGGCGTCCGGTCTGGCGATGACCAGGCCGTCCGGGCCCGCGATGGTGGTGTTCCAGTGCGGGGTGGTGAGGCGGATCCTGCGGCTGAGGCGGCGGGCGTCGCGTTCTGCCACGGACTCGGCTCGGCCCAGCTCCTTCAGCACGCTCCGGACGAGCTTGGTGCCGTAGCGGTTGGTGCGGGCCTCTGCGGTCAGGTCGGCGACGGTGCAGCGGTTGCGCTGGACGGCGGCGGCTATCAGGGCGGTGGCCTCGTCCGCGGTGCGGAGGAAGCGGCAGGCGTCGGTGACGGCTCTGGCCGCTGAGACGACCGGGAAGCCGCCCACGTTCGTGGCCGGCGGGACCGGCGAGGCTCGTTCCAGGACCAGGCTGCCGCTGCCGCGCTGGGAGCCCGGGACGAGCAGGTGGATCTCGGGGCCGCGGGCTGGCAGGTCGTGGCGGCGGCAGGCTTCCGCGCCCGTGACGACGGCTCCTGGGCCCGCGCGCAGGAGGGCCGCCGTCAGGTGTTGGTCCTGGGTGGGCGGGCCGTTGTGCAGCAGCACGACGCCTGGGTACATGCGCTGCCACGGCCCGCCCGGGACGCACCTTCGCCACGGGTCGGAGACACCCAGGGACTTCAGGGTGCCGGCACTGATGACGCCGAGATCGCTGCGTTCGCGCAGGTGTTCGATTCGCACGTCACCAGTGTGACGAGGAGCACCGACAGTGTTCGGCGGTCAACGCCTCGGCTGGCGCCTGGCGCGGTCGAGGAGCATCAGGATCGAGCCGCCGACGAGCATCAGCACGCCGAGCAGCAGGGTCCACACCGGCGAGGTGCCGGTGTTGGCCAGGCGGTTGTCCTGGTGGACCGGGGGCGACGTGACCTTGGTCGTGGTCGGCGGCGTCGTGAGCCACGGCTTCGTGGTGGTCGTGGTCACCGGGGGCGTGGTGGTGGTCGTCGAGGTCGACGGCCTGGTGGTGGTCGACGACGGCGGAGTGGTCGTCGTCGAGTCCGTGGTCGTGGTCGTGGAATCCGTCGTCGTGGTCGTCGACGGCGTGGTGGTCGTCGTCGAGTCGGTCGTCGTGGTCGTGGAATCCGTGGTGGTCGTCGTGGAATCCGTCGTGGTCGTCGTGGACGACGTCGTGGTGGTGGTCACCGGTGGCGTCGTCGTGGTCGTGTACGACGTGGTGGTCGTGGTCGTCGGAGGGGTCGTGGACGACGTCGGAGGCTCTTCACCTCTCGGCGACGGCGCTCGCCATCCGGGACGTTCTTTCGGGCACCACGCAGCGGCGCACACCTGGCCATCCCCGGTCGCCGAAGCTTCCGGGGCGGCACCGTGCAGTGAGACGAGCGTCAACACTGCCCCGGCGGTGAGCACACCGATATAGGCGATACGTGACATGACACGGATGGTGGCGCGCCGGTACAGCACGTCGGGTCAAAAGCACGCCCACGTCACCCACGAGTGCGCGAGACATCCCCCGATCAGGGTTCTGATCAGGTCCAGAAGACCGCGATGCCCACGTTCAGCACGACCAGCGACGCGGCCGTCGGCATCAGCCACGACGGCGCCTTGGGCTTGTTCACGTTGATCGCCACGACCACCGCGATGGCCACGACCACGGCCAGCTTGACGCCGATCTTGACGTGGTCGTACTTCACCGAGTCGACCAGCGGGTCGATCGCCACCAGCGCGACACCGGTCAGCAGCTGCAGCGCCGCGCCGTGCAGCCAGCCCTTGTTGACCGGCGCGTCCTTGCCGGCCTTGGCCTGCAACATGATCATCGCGACGAGCATGCCCATGCCGAGCAGGTGCAGGAACACCAGCAACAGGCGTACGAACTCCACAGCGTTTCCCTATCGACGTCGAGTGGCCAGGAAACCCCGCACGCCCAGCACGCCGATGACGGTGCCGAACACGAGCGAGGCGATCACCAGCACCAGGTGCACGGTGAAGAAGGCGGTAGGTCCGTCGCTAAACGAACGTGGGTCCTTCCAGATGTTCTTCAGGAACGTGGGCCAGATCACCCACGACCACACTCCGAAAGCCACCAGGAAGAGTGACATCGGGCGCGAGAGCTTCACAGCACCCAGTATCAGACGTGCTGCGTGCAAGCCGCTAAACGGGGGTGGATAGCCTGGGGGGCGTGCCCTTCCCCAAACGGCTCATCGTCGCCCTGGTCCTAGCAACGGCCACTGCCGCGTTCGCCGCTCCGACGAGCACCGCACAGCAGGCCGCCGGCTCGGCGCAGTGTGCGAACCGCGAGACCCCTCCGCCCCCGGTGGACACGTCCGAGCAGCCGGAGCCCGGCCAGAAGGCGCCGACCGCGCTGGAAGTGCCGGAGAAGCCCATCGGAGGTGACCGGCTGGGCGAGTGCGGCCTGATCCTGCCGCCGAACTCGGCACAGCCTCCCAGCGGCATCACCGCCGCCTCGTGGATGCTCGCGGACATCGACAGCGGCGCAGTCATCGCCGCGTACGACCCGCACGGCCGTCAGCGTCCCGCGAGCATCATGAAGGTGCTCCTCGCGATGGTCGTCGCCAAGGAACTGCGGGGCGACCTCGTCGTCACCGCCAGCGCGGAGGACACCCAGCAGGAGTGCACCTGCGTCGGCCTGAAGGACGGCGGCCAGTACACCGTCCGCCAGCTGCTGCACGGCCTGCTCCTGACCTCGGGCAACGACGTGGCGCACACGCTCGCCCGTCAGCTCGGCGGCGTCCCCAACGCCCTGCGCAAGATGAACGCCATGGCCAAGGAGCTCGGCGCCCTCGACACCCGCGCCGTCACTCCCTCCGGCCTCGACGGCCCCGGCACCAGCACCTCGGCCTACGACGTCGGCCTGATCTTCCGCGGCGCGATGAAGTACGACGAGTTCGCCCAGGCCATCAAGCTCCCGCAGTCGACCTTCCCCGGTCGCAACGGCGGCACCATCCCGCTGCTGAACGACAACCGCATGCTCCAGAACTACCAGGGCGCGCTCGGCGGCAAGACGGGCTTCACCGACGACTCGCAGCACACCTTCGTGGGTGCCGCGGAACGCGACGGCCGCCGCCTCGTCGTCGTCCTGCTCCGCGGTCAGCAGACCCCGACGCGCATCGACAACCAGGCCGGCAAGCTGCTCGACTACGGCTTCGCGATGGGCCCGGGCGGCGTCGGCAAGCTCGTGGACGGCGCGCCGCAGCCGAAGCAGAACGTCGTCCCCACCCAGAGCACCAACGGCAACACCGAGGTGGCGGCCGGAACCGACCCGGACACCGGACGGCCCGCGCCGACCGCGTTCGGCACGGTCGGCCTGCCAATCACGGCCGCCGCGGGGATCGCGTTGGTGGCGGCTCTGCTGCTCGTCCTGCGCAACAAGCGGGCCAAGGCCGCCAGGGCACGACGCCAGGCCGCTCAGGCGGCACAGGGAGTCTGAGAGGCCTTCCAGGCACCAAGCAGGAAACGGCCCCGGCAGCAGCTGCCGGGGCCGTTTCGCGTCCGAAGACCTACCGGCGGCGCCACAGCAGGCCGGCGACGGCTCCCACCGCCGCGCCCACTCCGATCATCAGCGACGGCGCCGGGCCCTGCCGCACGGACACCACCGGGGCGATCACGGCGGGAGGCGGGGCCTGCACGACCTCGGGCTCGCGGTTCTCCCGCGCGGTGGCCGTCCACGCCGTGATGAACAGGATGAACTGGGCCACCAGGTTCGCGAAGACCAGCACACCGATCACCGACCCGAACGCGGCCGAGGTGGGCGACTTGGTCGTGAACGACAGGAAGATCGTCGCGGCCTGCTTCAACACCTCGAACCCGATCGCGGCCGCCAGGGCGCCCCGCAGCGCCGACCGCCACCCCACGGGCTTGCGCGGCAACCGCGCCAGCACCCACAGGAACACCATCCAGTTCGCCAGCAGCGACAGCACGATCGTGCCGAACCGCAGCAGCGCGTGCGCCCACCCGGCCTCGCCGAGCCCCACCCACTCCAGCACCTGCTCGGCGAACCCGGACCCGAGCGCCGTGATGCCGAAGGAGAGCACGATCGCGAGGCCCAGACCCACCAACGCCAGCAGGTCGCGCCAGAGCGTGCCGAGGAACGGCAGTTCGCCCTTCGCCTGGCCCCACTGGGCCGTCAGGGCGTCGCGGAGGTTGCTCATCCAGCCGAGACCGGAGTAGGCGGCACCGAGCAGACCGATGATGCCGACGGTGCCCTTGGACTCCAGGGCGGTGTCCACGGCCTCGTTGATCTGGGTGCGCAGCTGCTCGTCCGGCACGGCCTCGGCGATGCTCGCCCGCAACGACATCAGCAGGTCCGGCTGCGACTGCAGCACGAAACCGGCGACGGCGAAGCCGATCATCAGGATCGGTACGAGCGAGAGCACGCTGAAGTACGTGACCGCAGCGGCGTGCTGGGTGCCGTATCGCTGGTCGAACCGCTCGTACGCACGCATGATGTGGTCGAGCCATGCGTACTTCCGCCGCCACTTGTCCACGAGCAAGACGCTAGTGCACTTGCACTACGCGGGCAGATTACGGAAGGACGAAGCCGATCTTCTCGTACGTGCGGCGCAACGTGCCCGACGCGACCTCACGTGCGCGCTCGGCGCCCTGAGCCAGGATCTTGTCCAGCGAGGCCACGTCGTCGAGGTACATGCGGACGCGTTCCTGCACCGGGGTGACCCACTCGGTGAAGACCTCGCCGAGGTCCTTCTTCAGGTCGCCGTAGCCCTTGCCGCCGTAGTCCGCGACCAGCGACTCGACCGAACGCGACGTCAGCGCGGAGTAGATCGTCAGCAGGTTCGAGACGCCCGGCTTGTTCTCGACGTCGTACAGGACCTCGCGGCCCGTGTCGGTGACGGCCGAGCGGATCTTCTTGGCCGAGCGCTTCGGGTCCTCCAGCAGCTCCACGACGCCGCCGGGAACCGACTTGCTCATCTTCGACGTCGGGTCCTGCAGGTCGAAGATCTTGGCCGTGTCCTTGACGATGTACGCCTCTGGCAGGCGGAACGTCTTGCCGTAGCGCGAGTTGAAGCGCGTCGCGAGGTCGCGGGTCAGCTCCAGGTGCTGGCGCTGGTCCTCGCCGACCGGCACGTAGTGCGCCTGGTACAGCAGGATGTCCGCGGCCTGCAGGATCGGGTACGTGAACAGGCCGACGCCGACGGACTGCTCCTGGCGTGCGGACTTGTCCTTGAACTGCGTCATCCGCGCCGCCTCGCCGAAGCCGGTCATGCACTGCATGACCCAGCCGAGCTGGGCGTGCTCCGGAACGTGCGACTGCACGAACAGGGTCGCCCGATCCGGGTCGATGCCCAGCGCGAGCAGCTGTGCGGCCGAGACGCGGGTGTTCTGCCGCAGTTCCTTCGGGTTCTGCTCCACGGTGATCGCGTGCAGGTCGACGACGCAGTAGAACGCGTCGTGCGCTTCCTGCAGGTCCACCCACTGCCGCACCGCACCCAGGTAGTTGCCGAGGTGGAACGACCCGGCCGTCGGCTGGATGCCGGACAGGACGCGGGGGCGCTTGACGGGCTCTGCGGGAGCGTTCTCCGTGGACACGGAAGAAATCTTCTCAGACCAGGTGGATCAGTTGTGCGTGGTGTCCTGCTGGACCAGGTCGATGCGCTGGTTGGCCGCGATGACCGGGGCCGGCTTGCGCCGCTTGACCAGGCCGTACACCAGACCGCCGACACCGGCCACGACCGCGACCAGGCCCACGGGACCGGCAGCCGTGCCGGTCATGCTGCTCTCGACCGCAGCGCTCACTACAAGACTCATGCCCTGCACTTGCCGAGCCTCCCCATGGCACAGATCCCCCCGGAACGGGTGAACCTCGCTGACTGAACGGCCGCCAAGCTACCGAACACCGGTAGCGTCTCTGCGCGCCGATTCAGACTATCGGTCACTGTTGATCGGTTCGCACTCGCCCATATGTCGTAGTTCGCTGACGCGCGTTACGCCCTGCTAGTGAAGCCAGGGTCTCAAGCTCACTCACAGTGCGCGCGGACCCGTGTTCGGACCCGGCCATGCGACTGATCGTCTCCTCCATCAACGTGCCGCCGATGTCGTTCGCACCGCCGTTGAGGATCTCCGCGGTGCCCTCGTCGCCGAGCTTCACCCACGAGCACTGGATGTTGTCCACGCGACCGTGCAACGCCAGGCGTGCGAACGCGTGCACTGCCCGATTGTCCCGGCGGCTGGGGCCGGGACGGGCAACGCCCGCGAGGTAGATGGGGGCGTTGCGGTGCACGAACGGCAGCGCGACGAACTCGGTGAGCCCGCCGGTGCGGTCCTGCAGCTTCGCGAGGACGCGGAAGTGCGTGAGCCAGTGGCCGGGGTGGTCGACGTGGCCGTACATCATCGTCGACGAGGAACGAATGCCCAGCTCGTGGGCGGTGCCGACGACGTCGAGCCAGGTCGCGGTCGGCAGCTTGCCCTTGGTGAGCACCCACCGCACGTCGTCGTCGAGGATCTCGGCCGCCGTGCCGGGAATCGTGTCGAGCCCGGCCTCCTTCAGCTCCGTGAGCCACTCGCGGACGCTGACGCCCGCCTTCGCCGCGGCGGAAACGATCTCCATCGGGCTGAACGCGTGCACGTGCATGCCCGGCACGCGCTTCTTGATCGCGCGCACGACGTCGGCGTAGTAGGTCACCGGCAGCTTGGGGTCGATGCCGCCCTGCATGCAGACCTCGGTGGCGCCGTCGTCCCACGCCTCCTGGGCGCGGTCGGCGACGTCCTCGGTCGACAACCTGAAGGCGTCCGCGTCCCGTTCACGTTGCGCGAAGGCGCAGAACCGGCAGCCGACGTAGCAGACGTTGGAGAAGTTGATGTTGCGGTTGACGACGTACGTGACGTCGTCGCCGACCACCTCGCGGCGCAGGTCGTCGGCGAGCTTCACCATGGTCTCGAGCGCGTCGCCGTCGGCCGTCAGCAGCGCCATCGCCGCGTCGGTGTCGTCGAGCAACGCCGCCGGGTCGTTCGCGGCGATCTTCAGTCCACGTTGGACGTCTTCGGAAAGCCGTTGGGGCGCAACGGGAATCTTCAGCTCGTCCCAGTCGCCGTAGACCTCGTCGAAGTCGCTGCGGCGGTCGCTCGTGCGGCCCTCGGTGTCGATCGCGGTGTTCAGGTCCGCGCGGCCGAACGTGTCGAGGCCGCCGTCCGGCTCCTGCCACTCGCGGCCCTCGACGGGAGCGTCCGGGTTCGCGAGGCCGGTTTCCAGTGCCAGCGCGGAAACGTGGGCCGTGAGCCTCGTGTCGATCCACTGCCCCGCTGCCGCGCGGACGTACCGCGGGTAGACGTTCAGCCTTTCCCGCAACGAGAAACCGGCCTGCGCGGTGATCGCGGTGAGCTGATCCACCTGGGGCCACGGCTTCTCGGGGTTCACGTGGTCGGGCGTGATCGGCGAGACGCCGCCCCAGTCGTCGACGCCCGCGCGCAGCATGAGGCCGAACTCGCCGCCCACGAGGTTCGGCGGTGCCTGCACGCTCACCGTCGACGGCATCACCAGGCGTGCCACGGCGATGGTCGCCGCGAGCTCGGTCAGATCGGCGTCCGGCATGCCGCGCATCGCCGTGTCCGGCTTGGCGCGGAAGTTCTGGATGATGACTTCCTGGATGTGCCCGTACTGCTTCGCGACTTGACGCATCGCGAGCAACGACTCGGCGCGCTCGGCGATCGTCTCCCCGATGCCGATGAGGATTCCGGTGGTGAACGGGACGTTCACGCGCCCGGCGTCGGTGAGCACGCGCAGCCGCACCGCCGGGTCCTTGTCGGGACTGCCGTAGTGCGGGCCGCCCTTCTCGCTCCACAGCCGCTCGGCCGTGGTCTCCAGCATCATGCCCATGCTGGACGCCACGGGCCGCAGCCGCGTCAGCTCCTCCCAGCTCAGCACGCCGGGGTTGAGGTGCGGCAGCAGCCCCGTCTCCTCCAGCACGGCGATGGCACTCGCCCGCACGTAGTCCAAAGTGGACTCGTAGCCGCGCGCCTCCAGCCACTCCTTGGCCGCGGGCCAGCGGTCCTCCGGCCGGTCGCCGAGCGTGAACAGGGCTTCCTTGCAGCCCCGCGCGGCGCCGGCGCGCGCGATCGCCAGCACCTCGTCGCGTTCCAGGAACGCGGCGGGCACCTTGTGCGGCACGGTCGCGAACGTGCAGTAGTGGCACCGGTCGCGGCACAGCCTGGTCAGCGGGATGAACACCGACCGGCTGTACGTGACCACCCCCGGCCGCCCCTCCGCGAGCAGGTGCGCGTCCCGCACCTTGCCCGCGGCTGTCAGCAGCGCGTCCAGGTCGTCCTCGCGCGCGTGCAACAACACGGCGGCTTCCGTCGCGTCGAGCACGGCACCGTCGGCGGCCCGGCGCAGCGCACGCCTCATGGCCGCCGCACTCGGACGGGGCTGCGGTGGGGTTAGCGAGATGTCCACTGCCACGTCAACGACCTTAGGCCGCTGAAATTCCTGATCACCGCACGCCGGGTGTGGGACATCCCACTGTCAGCGCACGGAGACCAGCAGTTCCGTGTTCCGGTCCAACGGCGTGCCGAGGGGGTTCGTGCGCGAGTGGATGTCGTTGTAGGTGAACTCCCGACACAAGCTCGCCAGGGCCGCATCTGACCTGTCGTCGTAGTCGACCTGGTACGGCGCGTCGGCTTCCAACAACGTCGTGAACAGCGACAACGTGCCGTCGGCGTTGTCCGCGACCTCGATGACACGGGCGTGCTGCGGGTAGTCGACGTGCGCGGCGGTGTTGATCTCCCAGAAGCCGCGGGACGGCGTGTCGTGCCGGTGCGGCGTGATGACGTTGCGGTGCGTGTGGCCGTTGACCCACGCCAGCACGTTCGGAAAGCGGTGCAGCAGGTTCACCAGCGCGTCGCCGGTCATCCGCGGGTCCAACGGCCGGCGGCGGTCCGGCAGGACGTTGCCCATCGTGCTGCTCGTGTGGTGACTGAAGAGCACGAACAACTCGTCCGTGACGTTCTGCCGCTGCGGCAGCCCGAGCCAGTCGTAGTAGAGCGAACTGTTGCGCTTGAGGGTCTTCTCGATCCAGTTGAGCTGGTGCAGCCCGATGGACCCGGTGGAGAAGCCGGCGAGGTTCGTGGTGTCCATGCTGATGCCCGTGACGCCAGGCGCCATCCGGAACGTGTAGAAGACGTCCACGCCATCCGCGTTGGCGTCCGTATAACCGTGACCGCCCGACGGCAAATGCTTGCGCACGAACTCACCAGTGCTGAACAACCGCCGCCTGCTGTCCGGCGTAACGGTGCGAACAACACCACTAGTGCCGAGGATGGCCATCGCCTCCGGGATCGCCGCGGGGTCGTTGAACGCCCGCGCGACCTTGGCGTTCTGCACGGGGTCCCCGAAGCCGACGATCTTCTTGCGACCGGTGTACCAACTGTCGAGCAGCCCGTCCGGCAGCGCCCCGACGACGCTGTCGTCGTGGTTGCCGATGGTCGAGTACCACGGGATGCTCAGCCCAGGGCTGCCGAACTCGCGGACGGCCGCGTCGAGCAGCCCGTTGAGCTGCGGAAACCCTTTGGCCTTGTAGTCGTCGCTACCACTCATGTCCGGCTGCCAGAACGTGCTGATGCCCGCGTTCTGCACACCTTCGTACCGCGAGTCACCGGTGTTGGGCACGATGCGACCACCGTTGAGGACCGCCAAGAACCAGTCGAGCTCGATGTTCTCGTGGTTGTCGGTGTTGTCGCCGGTGGTCATGAGGAAGTCGAACGGCCGCCCGGTGAGCGGCCCCCGCTTCACCGCGTTGACCCTCCGCACGAGGCTCGCGGACCCCTGCGTGGTCAACGCCTCCTGCGGCCGGTGCGCGCTGCTGCCCATGATCGGGTGCAGGTACTCGAACCGCAGCGGACTCTGGGCATCACAGATGTGCATGTCGGAGAACTGCACGAAGCTGCTCAACGCCTGCCGCCGAGCCTCGCGGTTGGCCTTGGCAGCGACCAGATCCGCACGCACCACCGTCGGCCACCCAGGACCAGCCTGCAACCGGCGATAACCGCTGATACCGATGGGCGTGGCAACCGCGTCGAGCGTGGTGCCCGCCGTGTCCGCAAACGCTTGGCCGGGCAGCAACGGCACGCCCGCCGCACCCACACCCATCGCCATGAGGAAAGACCGTCGGTTGAAGCCCGCCATGTGCCACCGCCCCCTGGATTCGAGTACTGAATCGTCTTCATATTCGGGGAACGAGCGGGTTGAATCGAGCCGTCAGGTGGGCGACAAGAGCGATAAAGGCAGGTCGGGCTGGGTCACCTGGAGTAGAGGCACAGCCCACGGCAGGCTCGCGCTGTGGCCGGGGTGAGGTTGCCGAACGCAGCGGCCGGGACGAGGTAGCCAAACGCAATGCCGAAGGCGAGGCGTCCCTCCCTCTTGGATCCGGTCAAGCGGTATCGGTGACGTACCCACCGAACTCAGCCACGCACGCTGGAGATCGGGGCTTGACTTTGGGTGCGAGGTGCTAGCCTCGCGGATCGGCCGGGCGCTTTTCAGCCCGGCTTTTAACGGCCGATGAGCGCCTCGCAAGGGCCCCGAAGTCAAGCCCCAATCTCTATCGACGCGTCAGCGGCGATGAAATGACCCGGCTCGTCCGCAGTTGTCTTTGCACCCAACGCAACCACCGCACCAGGCGACACACCTGGTAGTTCAGCCGTAAACCACGGTGACAGGCGCATGGTCCGACCAGCGCTCGGCATACGTCGCCGCCCGCTCCACCACCGCAGACGAGGCCCGAGCCAACAGCCCGTCCGTAGCCACCTGGTAGTCGATGCGCCACCCGGAATCGTTGTCGAACGCCTTGCCGCGGTACGACCACCACGAGTACGGCCCAACGGCCTCAGGGTGAAGAGAACGCATCACATCGTGGTACCCAGACGCAAAAACAGAAGTCATCCACTCCCGCTCATAAGGCAGGAACCCGGACTCCTTCTGATTGGTCTTCCAGTTCTTCAAATCAGCCTGCTGATGCGCAATGTTCCAGTCACCGCACACCAGCACCTCACGCCCCGAAACAGCCGCCTTCTCCCGCAACGACACCAAATACGGGAGAAAAGCCGCCATGAACCGGTCCTTCTCGTCCTGCTTCTCAGTACCGACATCACCAGACGGCAAGTACAACGACGCCACCACGACGTCAGGAAGCTCGATCTCCAGGTACCGCCCGCTGGACTCGAACTCCGCAACCCCGAAGCCCACACGCACAGACGTCGGCTCCACGCGCGAGAGGATGCCCACCCCCGCACGCCCCTTCATCGACGACGCGGCGTACACACCGTGCCAACCGGCAGGCGAGTGGACCTCAGCGGCCAGCTCGGAAGGTTCGGCCCGGACCTCCTGAAGGCACACGACGTCCGCGGACGTCGTGGCGAGCCACTCGAGGTAGCCCTTCTTGGAGGCGGCACGCAGGCCGTTGACGTTGACCGTGGAGACCGTGAGCACGACGGAGGAGCCTACTTGGAGGCCAGGCCCCAGGGCTTCGGGTACTCCGCGTTGCAGCCGGCGCAGTGGGCGGTGAGGTCGAGGTAGCCGACGATCGTGGCCATCTCGTCGCGCGGCAGGGCGAGTTGGCGCTGGCCGTCGATCTCCGTGTAGAGGCCCTGCCACTCCGGGTCGCACGAGCACTGCGCGACGCCCTTGCCTCTGCCCCACCGAAACACGTTCCTCAGCATGCCCGCAAGTTTGCCACACGCCACCGAAGTCGTTCGCCGTTGCAAAGGCGGACTTCGGCGAACACGAAATGTTGAACGCGGACCATTGATCGTGCGGGTATTCGAAAGGCATGTTTTGAGCGGGCCCAGAAAATCCCCCGAAGCACAAAGCACCAAGGAGAAGACATGAACGCGATCAAGGGTGTTCTCGCCGGTCTCGCCGCCACCGCCGTGCTGTTCGGTGGTGCCGCGCAGGCGTTCGCGGCCCCGGTCACCGAGGCTTCGGCCGAGGCCTCCGCGAACGTGACCGGCAAGGTCATCGCGGTCGTCCACGGCAAGTCCATCAAGGTGAAGGTCAACGCCTCCACGACGGTGGACGTGGACTACGACCTCCTCAAGACCATCGTCTCCGGCGAGCTGAAGGTCGGCGCCGACGTCGACGTCAAGGGGATCAAGCTGGGCGGCAAAGTCATCGCGCTGGGCATCATCGTCCTGAAGTAGTGAAGCGCGGAAAAGGCCGGCGCCGCCCTCACGCGCCGGCCTTTTCCAATGCGGCGGCCAGATCTCGGCGGCCGGAGATTCCCAGTTTGCGGTACGCCCGCGTCAAATGCAGTTCGACGGCTCGTGGCGTCACGAACAGCTCCGCCGCGATTTGCCGGTTCGTCAGGCCGTGGACTGCGCGCCGCACGATGTGCTCTTCCTGCGAGGTGAGCACCGAACCCGACGGCACGCGCGCGGGGCGTCCGCCCGCTGCGCGGAGTTCTCTCGAAGCGAGCCCCATCAACGAGATCGCGCCACAACGCTTCGCCACGTCGTGGCCCTGCCGCAGCGCCGCCAACGCCTCCGGGCCACGCCCGGCAGCCCTCAGGCCGACGCCCCAGTCGACCAACGCCCGCGCCAGCTCCAGCCGAGCCGGGGTCTCCCGCAGCGTGGACACGGCCTCCTCCAGCAACTCCAGGTCCGCGGCCACCACGCCGGCGACCCGCGACGCCACGCCGACGGGCACGGCTAGACCCCACTCGCGGGCGATCTCCAGTTCCTGGGACGCCAGGAACAAGGCCTGTTCCTGCTCCCCCAACGCCATGTGCGCCATCGCCGCGTGCGAACGCCACGGCTGCAACGACGGGTTGCGCGCGCCGCGCCGTTCCATCCGTTGGCCGCACACGAGATGGTCGCGCAACGCCGAAGCCGGGTCACCCAACGCCATGTGCAGTCGTCCGCGTTGGTGCAGCAGCACGTTGTAGTGCGAGTACTCGGGCAGGTCACCGTCCAGCGAGCGTTCGCGCAGCAGCCGCAACGCCGACGCGGAGTCGCCCGTGTCGACCCACACGCCGACGAGCCCCGCGACACCGGCGACGACGTTGCTGTCCTGTTGCGCCCCAAGGGAATCCAGCCGCGCGAGCGACGCCAGACCGAGCTGCTCCGCGACCGCCAAAGACCCCAGCCGGCGCGCCACGTGACATCGCAGCCCTTGTACCAAAGCCGCGCACAGCCCCAGATCGCGTTCGGCCGTCACCCGCAGCGCCTCGTCGCACTGCCGGTCCGCCAGCTCGTACTCGTCGATCGCGAGCAGCGCCACGACCACGTGCGCGAACGAGAATTGGTCGATCAGGTCGCGCCCGACCCGCACCGGCAACGCGGCGTGCACCCGGCGGCGCGTCTCGCCTGCGTTGGCCCCGATCGTCGCGCCCCGATAGGCCAGCACCGTGTTCAGGAACCGGGTGTTGCGCGCCGACGTCATCCGCGACCCGAGCAGCCGCGCGATCCGCGTCTCCACCTCACCGGAGAAGAACGACTCCTCCATCCCCAGCGACAACGCGTACAGGTCCAGCCGCTGAGCCAGGTCGGAGTCCACGCCGGACACTCGCGCGATCACCGACTCGACCTTCGCGACCGCGTCCCGGTACAGCCGCCGCCCGGCCAGGTCGTAGGCGAGCAGCAACGCCATCCGCCCCTCGGCCAACACGTCCATCGACGCACCGGCGGCCTTGGTCAGCGACGCACGGGCGGCGCCGGGGTCGACCAGCGACTGCGCCTCCGAGAGCTCGACCAGCACCTCGCCGCGCAGGTCGTCCGGCAACGGCTCGCGCAACAACCTGCGCAGGCAGGCGATCGCGCGGTCCGAGGTGGATCTTCGGGCGACGGCGAGCAGCACGTCCCGCACCCACTCCTCCCCGATCGGCGACGCCTCCAGCAGGTGCGAGGCGACGTCGTCGGCGGAAGCCTGGTCGTGGTGCTGGAACCGCGCCGCACGCGCGTGGATCGACGCACGGTCCAACGCGGTCGTGCTCTGCGCCAACGTCGCCGTCACCATCGGCACGCCCGCGAACCCCATCCCACCCAACGCCCGGGACGCCTCGGCCGCCTCCAGCGCGTCCAGCCCAGCCGCCGCACCGGCCAACGCCAGGTCGGCCTCGCCGAGCACCGCGGACGCGCGCGCCAACGCCACCACCTCAGCACCACGGGCAGACAGCCGCGCGACCAGTTCCCCGGCCCGTTCCCCGAGGTCACGAGGACGAAGCCCGAGCAGATAGGGGTTGCCGCCGGTCGCCACCCGCCAGTCCGCGACGACGTCGTCGGGCACCGCCGAGGAGAACAACGTCCGCAGGAACCGGCCACACGCGAGCTGGTCGAGCCCGCGCAACCGAACGCGCACCGCGTCCCCGACCACCTCACGGAGCAATGGCGGTTCATCGACCAGTCCGCGCGTCACCACCACCACGACCGGCAGCTCACCGAGCCGTCGTCGCAGGTAGGCGAGGAACTTCAACGACGGCTCGTCGGCGAGTTCCACGTCGTCCACCGCGAGCAGCACCGGGGAGTCCAGCACGAGCTCGCGGACCAGCCGGTGCACCCGGTGCAGCGCGGCCTGGTCGGCGTCCCCGGCGAGGATCTCGTCGGCGTGGCTCTCGAAGAGCTGCGCGAGCACCCCGAACCGGAACCCGGCCTCGGAGGCGGAACACTGCGCGCGGAACACCGAGAAGCCGAGCTCACGGGCCATCCGCACGGTCTCGGCCAGCACCGAGGACTTGCCGAGGCCGACCCGGCCCTCGACGCACACGACCCCGGGGGCCTTCTCCAGTGCCTCGCGCACTGTCGCCAGCTCGCGTCTGCGGTCAGACACCACCGCCACGGATACGTCCCTTCGCCGCACGCTCTTCGAACACGTGGCGGCGCGTTCCGGCTACCCGCGCTAGGCCAGCCGGATCAATCCTAAGAGGACGGCCCCGGTCAGGAAAGGCCTTTCCGAACCGGGAAATCCCTGGAATTTTCGCTACTTGCAGGTGGAATCGCTGGTCAGCGCCGTGAACGACTGGCTCACCCAGCGCCGGTCGCTCAGCATCCGGTAGCCGTTCTCGACGCGCCCCTGGGCGTCGGCCACGGCGTCGCGCGGCATCGTCGAGACGATCGGCTGCATGTCACCGGGGCCCGAGCGGACGTTGAGGATGTCCGCGGTCACCGTGATCTTGCAGATCCCGGCCGACGTCTCGCTGCCCATCGGCTTGCCGCCGTTCACCGCGTACATCACGCCGGCGACGCCGAGCACCCCGATGACGATCATTCCCCGAACCGGCACACCGAACATCGCGAACGCCTCCACCTGACACAAGCCCTGGATCAGCAGATATAGCGGCTGCGAGACCTGTGTGGACGGCTCGGCGCGGCAACCACCCGCAAGAGGAACCGACCGGGTGACGGACGCACGAAAAAGGCCACCCCGGCGTAACCGGAGTGGCCTTCTCGCGAGAATCAGGCGATCAGAAGGACGCCATCTTCTTCTTGAGGTTCTCGTCGAGCGCGGCGAGGAAGTCCTCGGTGGTCAGCCACGCCTGGTCCTTGCTGATCAGCAGGGCCAGGTCCTTGGTCATCTGACCGGCCTCGACGGTCTCGATCACGACCTCCTCGAGCGCCTCGGCGAAGCGGATCACCTCGGGGGTGTTGTCCAGCTTGCCGCGGTGCATGAGGCCACGGGTCCACGCGTAGATCGACGCGATGGGGTTCGTGGAGGTCGGCTTGCCGGCCTGGTGCTGGCGGAAGTGACGCGTCACGGTGCCGTGCGCGGCCTCGGCCTCGACCGTCTTGCCGTCCGGCGTCATCAGGACCGACGTCATGAGGCCGAGCGAGCCGAAGCCCTGCGCGACCGTGTCGGACTGGACGTCACCGTCGTAGTTCTTGCACGCCCAGACGTAGCCGCCCTCCCACTTCATGGCCGCTGCGACCATGTCGTCGATGAGGCGGTGCTCGTAGGTCAGGCCGGCGGCGTCGAAGTCCGCCTTGAACTCGGCGTCGAACACGGCCTGGAAGATGTCCTTGAAGGCACCGTCGTAGGCCTTGAGGATCGTGTTCTTCGTCGACATGTAGACGGGGTAGCCCCGCTGCAGGCCGTAGGAGAACGAGGCGCGGGCGAAGTCCTCGATGGACTTGTTGTAGTTGTACATGCCCATCGCCACACCGCCCTCCGCCGGGAACTCGGTGACGACGTGCTCGATCGGGTCCGAGCCGTCCTCCGGCTGGAACGTGATCGTGAGCTTGCCGGCGCCGGGCACCTTGAAGTTGGTGGCCTTGTACTGGTCACCGTGGGCGTGACGACCGATGATGATCGGCTTCGTCCAGCCCGGGACCAGCCGCGGGACGTTGGAGATGATGATCGGCTCGCGGAAGACGACACCGCCGAGGATGTTGCGGATCGTGCCGTTCGGCGAGACCCACATCTTCTTGAGGCCGAACTCCTCGACGCGCGCCTCGTCCGGCGTGATCGTGGCGCACTTGACGCCGACGCCGTGCTTCTTGATGGCGTTCGCGGCGTCGATCGTGACCTGGTCGTCCGTGGCGTCCCGGTGCTCGATGCCCAGGTCGTAGTACTCCAGAGTGACGTCCAGGTACGGGTGGATCAGCTTGTCCTTGATGAACTGCCAGATGATCCGGGTCATCTCGTCGCCGTCGAGCTCGACGACGGTGCCCTGAACCTTGATCTTGCCCATAACTCCGGGCGCTCCTCTCGCGACGATGCAAGCAAGACAAGCGTACTGGTAGAACGCTCGGCTGTGCCTGCGACCCTGGTTACACCGATTCAGGCGCACCATAACTCCCGCGTCGACGCCCAGCAGCGGACGCGGTGCTCCCTACTGACTACCACGTCCGACGCAACAGAACCGCCCGGCCAGGCGTGTTGAGAAACGGACGGATTCGAACGTGCGAGCGACTAGTGTTGCTCCGTCGGGTGATCATCAGAAGGGGCGTAAGTGTCAACTGGGCCAACACATGCGATGAGCGGGCTGCTCGCCTGGAGCGCCGTCACCGCACTCGCGTCGAGTCACCCGATCGGCCAGCTGACGCCGCAGAGCTGGGCCGTAGGTGCGGTTCTGGCCACGGGCGCGGCACTGCTGCCCGACCTCGACCACCCCGGTTCGACCATCTCGCGCACGTTCGGAGCGCTGAGCGGCGGGTTGTCCGCGGGCATCAACGCGTTGAGCGGCTTCGTCTACCGGACGACCCGGCTGAAGCGTGATTCCAAGCGAGACGGCGGACACCGCGGTCTCACCCACACGCTCGTCTTCGCGTTGTTCGCCGCCGTCTTCACCGCCGCGGTCGTGCAGAACAGCCAGAAGTGGGCGCTGCCGGTGCTCATGTTCGTGTTCGCCGGTCTCGCCGTGCGCGGCATCATGAACGACTGGTGCCCCAAGCAGGACGCGTTGTGGATCACCGTGGTGTCGGCGGGGATAACGTGGGCGATGATCGCGTGGACCTCGCAGACGGACGCGTCGGCGGCGGCGTGCGGAATCGCGGTCGGCATCGGCTGCTTCGCGCACTACATCGGTGACGCGATCACCGAGCAGGGGTGCCCGATCCTGTGGCCGATCCCGATCATGGGCAAGACCTGGTTCCCGGTCGCGCCGCCGAAGATCATGCGGATGAAGACCGGCGGGGTCGTGGAGATGGCGATCGTCGGGCCGATCGTGACGGTCCTCTCGATCTGGCTGGGACTGGCGGCGTTGCAGGCGACGGGCGCGCTGCCGTTCCTGAGCTGGGTCGACCTGCTTCCGGTCTAGTGGCGCGGCCCGAAACGCTGACGTGGGAATTCGCGGTCAGACGGGCGCATCGTGGCACCGCCCCCACGTCCTCGTACTGGTTGTACGGGGGCGTGGGGGCGGTGC